>CAJCJD010000247.1 GCA_903970555.1 Vulcanimicrobiota bacterium | reverse complement strand
ATTGGAGTGCGTCGACCGCCGGCCAGGGTCTACGGCGGCAACAGGGTTTCGCGACATTGCGGTGCTCGAATTCACAAGGCGAATACGCCACTGCGGGCAACGAAGCGAGGGTAATTGAACGTAAGCGCGCAGAAATGGACGTCTGGAACTTCTTGATCTGAGCGTGCAGGCTATGTCCACTGTTTTCAAATCAGTGGACACCTTTCGTGACAGAAGAACACTCAGAAACGACTGGCCTAAAGGTCGTCACCGTTGGTCGGGATGGCAAGCGCAGATATGACCGGCAAACCAAACAGAAGTTGGTGGAAGCGTGTCTTGAGCCGAGTGCTTCGGTCGCCGGGCTCGCACTCAAGCATGGGGTCAACGCCAACTTGCTGCGCAAGTGGATCAAGCTGCATCAGCAGCGACTAGCTGGCACGTCCCTACAGCCGGCGCCGATTGGCGCAGCTTTCGTTCCGGTAGTTGAAGTCGATAGTCACGAAGCGGTGGTTGTTCCCGAATCCGCGAAGGCACAACGGCACACCCCCGCAGCAAGGACGTCTTCGCCCGCGTTGGCGTCGGCGCGGTTGAACGCAAGAAGCGTGGGCGCAAACCGTTGGACCCAATGCTGCCTCGCGAGGTCGTGCGCCATGAGTTGCCCGAATTAGAACGCGTCTGCGCACACGACGGCCATGCACTGGTCGAGATCGGCGCCGAGATCAGCGAACAACTCGATATCGTGCCGCAGCAGGTTCGCGTCATTCAGCACCAACGAATCAAATACGCATGCCCTTGCTGCGACCTTGGAATCAAGGTGACGCCGGCACCTGCGCGCATTATCCCGAAGGGCTTACTCACTGAATCAGCGCTTGCATGGGTGGTTGTGAGTAAGTTCGCTGACGCGTTGCCGCTGTACCGAATCGCCGCGTTGCTGCACCGTTTCGGTGGCGATCTCTCGCGCGGCACGCTTGCAGCAAGCGTAGTGCGCGTCGGTACGGCAGTGCAGCCGCTGATTAACCTGATGCGCGACCACTTGCTCGAGGCCGACATCGTCTACGGCGATGAAACGACGGTGCAGGTACTAAAAGAGCCAGGCCGTGCTGCACAACGCAAGAGCTACATGTGGGCACAGATGAACGGTACCGGACCACCAGTGCGAATTTTCAGCTACAGTCCCACACGCAGCGCGGCGCAGGCCGCCGTGCTCTATGCAGGCATCAAACCCGGCGCGGTGTTGATGAGCGACGGCTACGAGCCGTACAACGAAATCGCCCAAACAAACCAACTGGTGCACCTCGGATGCTGGGCGCACGCTCGACGTTACCTGATTGAGGCCGAAGAGAACCTCCCGAAGGAACAGCGCGGCGGCAATCATCCGGTAAGCGAATTCATTCGGCTGATCGGCCAGCTGTTTGCCGTTGAGGCACGATCCGAAGACATGACGCCGGAGCAGCGCCAGCAACGCAGACAGGCCGGAAGTCAGCCAGTTCTTGATCAGATCGAGGCGCTGCTATCGCGTCATCTGAACACGGTGCTACCGCAAAGCGGGTTCGGCAAAGCGCTTAAATATCTGCGGGGCCAGTGGCCCAAGCTCGTTCGCTACGTCGGCAACGGAGCGTGGCCTATCTCAAACAACCCATGTGAGAACGCGATCAGACCGTTTACGGTTGGACGCCGGAACTGGCTCTTCAGTGACACCGTCGCGGGCGCAAACGCCGCCGCCAATCTGTATTCGCTCGTGCAGACTTGCAAAGCCAATAGCATCGAGCCGTACCATTACCTCATCGCGTTGTTCAAAGGTCTGCCGAACGCGCGCACCGCCGACGACTACGAGGCTTTGCTGCCCTGGCGACTGAATCCTCACGTGGCCTGACGCATGTCACATGGCAATGCGCAAGGGACGCCGTCCAATGCGCGCTTACCTTAGTCGGAGCGAACGTAAACGTAGGTAAGTCCAGCAGAAGTAAGCGCGACGCCGCCGGCCACCAAAAGTAGCCAAACGAAACCAGCGCTGAAACTTGCTTGTGAGAGGGCGGTTAAAGCGGTGGCCGTAAGTCCGTGAACGCTTGCGACTGACCCGGTTCCAGCCGCGGAGCGCAACGCTAGGGCATGCACATTTGCCTGGCTCCAATGGGCACCGATGGACACCAATCCGGCAGCAACACGACGTTCAGTAGTGATCGCAAGCACTGCGCCAAGCACCGCAATACCAGCGACGATTCCAACAAAACGAGTGGTTCCGGTCAGACCTCCCGCCATCCCTGCTCGCTCGGGCGGAACGGCGCTCATCATCGCCTTCGTGGTTTCGCCGTTTAGCAGGCCTGTGCCCGCTCCGGACACCATCATGCCGAGTGCAACGGCGAAATAGCTTCCATAGCATGCAAGGTTGATTGCCGTCAGAATATCTCCGCACCCTATGACGGCTAGCCCAAGAGTGAGGATCACTCGGGCGGGAAGCCGGCGCGCAAGCGGCCGGGCGAGCCGTGGGGTGAAAACGAGCGGAATCGCAAAGGGCATCATGGCTAGACCCGCCATGAGCGCAGTCCATCCGTAAGCGCCTTGCAGGTATATTGGCAAAAGCGTCATCATCACCTGGCCCGCAAAAGCGTAGCCAAACATCGCGAAGGTGCTACCAAGATAGGTCGAACGCCTGAACAGTTCCAAGTCGATCATTGGAGAGTGCCCAACACGCTCGACGAAGACGAACAACGCGAGAAGCGATAATCCCATCACAAACCGCACAAGAGTCGGTGTACTGCTCCAACCAATCGTGTTTGCTTCGATGGCAGCCCATACTAGACAAAAGAGCCCCCCCGAAAAGAGGGCAATGCCCAATAGATCGAGCCGCTGTACGTTCACGTCTCGCGATTCGTCTAGAGACGTTGATCCGAGCGCAATCAATCCCATGCCGATTGGAACGTTGACAAGAAATGCCCATTGCCAGCCTAACGTCGAAGTGACGATCCCGCCGAGCAATGGGCCTATCGCCACAGCTGCGCCGACCACTACACCCCAGAATGCAAATGCTCGGGAACGCTCAGTTCCGGCGAAGGTATGTCCTAGTAAGCCCAACGCTGCACTCAGTTGAAGAGCAGCGCCGATTCCTTGAAACGCCCTCGCCCAGTTCAGCATCACCGAGCTTTGCGCAAGCCCACACAGCAATGACGCGATCGTGAATATCGTTAGACCGACAAACAGTATTCGTCGCCGACCGAATCGGTCAGCCAGAGAACCGGCGGGCAGTAGCATCGCTGCGAAGCTGAGTACATACGCGCTCACGACCCATTCAACATCGGAAAACGCCGCATGCATGTCCCGTGCTATCGCCGGAAGCGACACGGCAACAATGTTCGAATCCAGCATGATCAGGAATGACGTACCGGAGCAGCAAAGTAATGCACGTCTCAGACGTCCTACCCTTGCACCTTCTTCAGGTGAACCAGCTTGATGCGATTCAAGGCGGTGACTGCCGGTCTCAATTGTCAACGTTGCACATCCTATGTAATTTGGCGTGCCGGCCAAGCCCGAATGTTGGGCCGCCAATTGTTTTGAGGAACTCTGTGTAGGATTACCAAGCGCTTTATTCCCAGAGGTCGGTTGACAGATACTTCAGACCGGAATCGCAGATCACAACAGCTATCACCTTTCCACTCATCTCTCCTGCGAGCAGGCGCAACGCGGCAGCTACGTTTGCTCCAGCTGAAAACCCTCCGAAGATGCCTTCGCGGACTGCCAGTGCGCGAGCGGTCCGCTTTGCGTCGTGCCCCGAGATCTGGACGAATCCGTCGATTGGGACGCCACGAAGAAATTGCAAATCCGGTATGGCATAGCCACCACCCTGAATCGGATGTTCTGGGTTGGTTACGGCCTGTCCCGCAGCGACTGCGGCACCCTCCGGTTCGACAACATAGCACTGTACATCTGGCTTAAGCTCTTTCAGGGCTCGCGTGATGCCGGTGTAAGTGCCCCCTGAACCCAGAAAATCGGCGAAGCCATCGATTTTTCCTTCGGTCGCCTCCCATAGTTCTGGCCCTGTCGTAAGGTAGTGTGAAACCCAGTTGCCATCCCTGTGGAATTGATCCACCCGAAATGCTCCCCGTTCGGTAGTAATCCGTTGCGCAGCACGATCCACTAACTCCAGGTCGGATCCGGATACCTGACCAGTGACCGACGTAGGCAACTGTTCAACCAGTACAACTTCCGCGCCGAGGGCACGCATCATCCGCGCTCGTTCATCAGAGTTTCCCCTAGACATGACAGCGACAAAGGGATATCCCCTAATACCGCAAACGATAGCCAGACCCGCTCCCATGTTGCCGGATGTGAGTTCGACAACCGTTTGCCCGGGACGCAAGGCACCTGAGCGCTCTGCATCATCGATGATGCCTCGTGCCGCACGATCCTTTTTGGAGAAACCAGGGTTGAGGTATTCGAGCTTGGCTAGGATGGTCCCTTCGACACCGTATGCCTCAGTGAGCCGGTCTAGTCGCACCAGCGGAGTGTTTCCGATCGCGTCGACCACGGAACTAAGAACTTTACTCATCACGACTCCCTGATTTTAGTTGCGAATGCCATATAAGATGCCTGAAGTCGCCAGTTTGCCCGCTTAGTCGGGCGCAGGATTGGACAATCATGACGATTCTCTTTCGGATGCAGGCAGACGAACGAGTCGGTACCAACTTAAAGAGTCGGCCCTGAACAATTCGTTTCTCATGTCGCTGGCGTCACGCCATCACGCCGGCGGCAACGCTGCGGTTGAACAAGACAGCCAGAATAAAGACGCAAAGAAGCCGCAGCTTCCTCAGGATCATCCGCAGGTTGTGACC
>CAJCJD010000246.1 GCA_903970555.1 Vulcanimicrobiota bacterium | reverse complement strand
GCCGAGCAGCGACTCGCTGGCGATCCTGGACCAGGCGGTGGATACGCTGAAGCGTTACCCGCAGGTGCACGTGACGGTGGCCGGTTACACGGACAGCGTGGGTACGGCCGCTTACAACCAGGGCTTGTCGGAGCGTCGTGCAAAGATCGTGTACGACTACCTGACCTCGCACGGTATCGATGCGAGCCGTCTGGAAGGCCCGATCGGTCATGGTCTGAACGATCCGATCGACACCAACAAGACGGCCGAGGGTCGCGCCCGCAACCGTCGTACGGAACTGCAGGTTCAGCAGTAATCGAGCTGCAAGGTGTTACGAAAAAGCCCGGCTTAGGCCGGGCTTTTTTGCATTGTCGAGGCGATGACTGCGGCGAATGAACCGATCAATCCGAGATAGCTAAGATGCACTCGCCTGCACCGCAACTGCGGCAACAAACGGCGAAGATCGATAGGCTGTCCGTTCCAATGGCAGCACTGAGCAAACCTTCCAGGTAACCGCTGAAAAATTTGCAGCCGGAATGACCATCTTCCATGCATAGCGGGCTGTTGCGAATGTGCAGCTGCTCGCCTTGCTGCTCGACCTCGACGAGCGCATGTAGCGCCGGAATGCCTATGCTTGCGATCGCATCGCGCAAACTGAGTTTGGCACTCGACGCATAGTCGCGTTCGAATACCCACGCACCCGTGCGTTGCCCTGCTAACAAAAGCGAGGACTCGCGCGCCGCCGCGACCACCGAATCTTCCAACTTCAGCAGAGGCGGAAAAATTTCCGGATATTCGCCGGTCAGTTTCGGCAGCACTTTTTCTACGGCCTCTTCGTCGGGGCCGATCGGAATCACTTCTACGAACGGCTCCGACACCGCTGACGCAGGTGCGGGCGACGGCGCAGTCGGCATGATGAAAACGAACTCAGGCTCGGGCTCTGGCTGGGGTTCCGGTGCAGCGGCCACAACGGGTGCTGCGATAGGCTCAGGCACAGCGAGCTTATCCACCACGGCCGCGGGAGCGACAACCGGTGCGGCATCGATAGCTGGTGCTGGTGTCGGTACCGCTGCCGGAGCGGGTGCAGGCGCAACATCTTGCCGAACAACAATGGGCGGCGGTGATGCTGCGAAATGCGGCTTGGATGCGCCTTCCACGAATGGCGAAACTTCGAAACTGATGACGCGCTCATGCGCCTCGAGGGCGGATTCAAGTGCTCGCTGTTTGCGCTCAGGTCCGCGAACGACCATCGTCAGCAACACGCCGTTGTCGTCCTGTGCCAGACGCTGCTTCTGCAAGGTAAATCCGCTCGCGACGGCGCATCGGCCGACGTCGATAAGCAGGCCTTCCCGTTTCTCCGAGAGCGCCTGAATTTCCAGCTCGATCATTAGGCCCCCCTGTGTTCGATGCCGGCAAAATAAATTGTGGCCGTACGATGATCGCTTTTACGAATTAAAAGTGTGATGAAGTTCTGATTGCTAACAATGCGTATCAAAACTTTAACTGAAAAGGCACGATTTGTGCATGAATTAATCAGCGATTTCATGGCACATCACCACTTGATAAGGTGGCTGAGCAAGTCGAGAAAAGATCGCCGTTCCCTGTTCGCACGACTGAGCATGCGTTCGCGAGAATCTCATTCGTGCCACGTTGAGCCGCCGTGAACGTTTGTGACGAAGCGTGACGTTGCCCTTTCTAAGCGCTGCCAACAAAACGTAATGGCAGAGGCGCGTGTGGATGCAGCACGGAGTCGGCGCGTACAAGCATTCTTCAAGATGCCGAAAGCCAGTGCCATTTCGGAACAGTATCGCCGTTGTCAGTGGGACTCAGTTCACCAGCGGCTCGGTCAATGGAGGGCGTTGCACGCTCAACGCGGTACCGGCGGCTGCCACAATGATTGCCACGATAGCCAGCCACTGCAGCACGCCGAGTCGTTCGTTCAGCAGAGCCACGCCCGCTATCGCCGCGATGGCTGGCTCCACGCTCAACAAGGTGCTGAACGTGCGAGCCGGCAGATGCGTCAGCGCGACCATCTCCAGCGAATAAGGGAGCGCCGAGCTGAGCACGGCTACACCCAGCGCATACGGCAATAACGCTGGCGATAGCAATGCGCTGCCGGCATGGGCGATGCCGAATGGGATCGCCAGCAACGCGCCGACGGAAGTGCCGAGCGTCACCGCATCCGCGCCGTAAGCTGCACCCGCCTTCTTGCCCAGCACGATATACAGCGCCCAGCCCACACCAGCGGCCAGCGCGTACATCACGCCAACGGGGTCGAGCGCTTGCATCTGCGTGCGAAGCGGCAGCAGGAGTGCCAACCCGGCGACGACCAGCGCGATCCATATGAAGTCGATCAATCGGCGCGATCCAAATAACGCGAGTGCCAAGGGTCCGGTGAATTCCAGGGCCACGGCAATGCCCAGTGGAATTGTCCGCAGCGACATATAGAACACCAGATTCATCGCGCCCATCGAAAGGCCATAGCCCCACAGCGCGCGCCAGTCACGTTGACTGCCGGATCGCCGCCACGGCCGTCGACATAGCAACAGCATCAGCGCGCTGAGCCCTAAACGATAGGCGGTGGCTCCCTGTGCGCCGACTAGCGGGAACAGATGCTTGGCCAGCGATGCACCGCATTGGTACGAGACCATGCTGATCAGTAGCGCGCCAACTGCAAGTACGGTCGGTGCAACGGTGGTACGTGATGACATGAGCGCAGCCGTGGGGAAGGGCAATCGACACCATGATGCCCGCGTAGACGTACAAAGCACCACCGTGCAGACCCTCTTGCCGGGGCAATTGCTGACAACGCCTGTCAGCATTCGACATGAAAGATGCGGGCAGACCCAGATAGCGACACGGTAACTTGGTTGCTCCGTGCAACGGCAGTAGCATCGACGCAACTATCGCCCGAGGGGCTTCCGCGATGGCTACGCCCAAGCCTGTGCGACGTGGATGGCGGCAAGCACTAGTAACAAGCCTGTTTGTCGTTGCGACTCTGGCTATCGCAGCGCTTGTTGTGTTCAAGAGTAGCCCGCTGCCTTCCGTATGGGTGATTCGTTGGGCGTTTGAACGCGATGACGTTGCTTCAAACGCAGCGCTGAGCGCTTATGTGCCGCCAGATATTCGTATGTTGGCCGGTTTGCGCTATGACCCCAACGATCCTTCTGCGCTGCTGGATATCTACCGCCCGTCGGCACTCGATGGTCGTGAGCTGCCCATCATCGTCTGGATTCACGGTGGCGGATACGTTGCAGGCAGCCGAGGGGAAGTCGCCAACTACGCGCGAATTCTTGCTTCGGATGGCTTTGCGGTAATCGCTGTGGATTACCCGCTGGCGCCCGAGATCAAATATCCGGCGGCGGTGCGGCAGATCGGTCAGGCGTTGGCATTTCTTTCCGCAAATGCCGCACGCCTGCAATTGGACCGCCATCGCTTCATTCTCGCCGGCGACTCCGCCGGTGCGCAGCTTGCAGCACAGTTGGCCGCATTGGCATCGTCGCCGAACTATGCGGAAGCCACTGGCTTACATGCTGGAATCGAGCGTGCACAATTGCTAGGAGTGGTGTTGTTCTGCGGCCCTTATGATGGGCAGCTCATCGCATCCCAGGCGTCGTCATCTTGGTTTTCACGCACCGTTGTGTGGTCTTACTTTGGCTCGCCAAATCCGTCACGGCCGTTGTTGCAAAGTTTTTCCGTCGTGCCACATGTCACGCCAAACTTTCCGCCTGTGTTTATTAGCGTTGGCAACGATGACGCTCTGGCGCCGCAATCGGTGGCGCTTGCCGATGCATTGCAAAAGCAGGGCGTGAGGGTAGAGACGCTGTTCTATCCCGCTTCGCATTCGCCGCCGCTGGAACACGAGTACCAGTTTGATCTCTCACTCGCTGAGTCGCGTGAGGCGTTAACGCGCACGCGTACTTTTCTTCATGGCCTGATTGAGCCTGCGACGTTGTCGCGCTAATTGCGAAGGGCGATACTCGCGTCTGCGACGCTGTCTTAATTTAATAATGGAATCGCCATGTTGGCACGGTGGCCGTATGAAACAGGACCACAATTGGAGGCGTGAAAACCCCATGAATCCATCCGAACGCATTGACCAGATGATCGCCGAACTCACGGACTGGCGCGGTGAAACGTTCGCCAGCGTTCGCAAGTGCATCCTGGAGGCCGACAAGGAGATCGTCGAAGAATGGAAATGGATGGGGAGCCCGGTGTGGTATCGCGATGGAATCATCGCGGTCGCCAATGCCCACAAGGGCAAGGTGAAGCTCACCTTTGCCTACGGAGCGAGCATCCCGGACCCTGGCAAGCTTTTCAACGCGGGCCTCGAAGGGAACGCGAGGCGCGCCATCGATTTTTTCGAGGGCGACAAGGTTGATAAGCGCGCACTAAAGAATCTCATTCGTGCTGCTATTGATTACAACCAGAGCAAAGTGAAGAAGAAAGCAATCACAGCCACCCGGGCGAAAGCGGCTAAAACCAAATAGACGTGAAGCTTGCGGGTACCGCACGCAGCGCTATCCCTTTTCTGCACCCGCAACTCCCGCGACTCCCGCAAAGCTCGCTGCCTTCACGAAATCGACGAACGCCCGCAACGGCGCAGGCATGAGACGTCGGCTGGGGAAGTAAAGAAACGGGCCGCTAAAGCGTTGCCACCAAGGCTCGAGAATCGGCTCAAGTTCGCCGCGTTCAAAGTAGGGGCGCAACCAGTCCTCAAATAGATAGATGACGCCGACGCCAGCAATTGCCGCCTCGACGCCGAGATCCGTTGCCGCGCCCGCGCGTACGATCAAGGGGCCGGAGGGTTCCAGTTTCACCAGCTCTCCTGCGCGTTCGAATTCCCAGGCGTTGATCATTCCGCTGCTGAAGCGCCCGCGGATGCATGCGTGCGATAACAAATCCTGTGGATGCTCGGGTCGTCCATGGCGATCGAGATATGCAGATGCGGCCGCCGTGGCGAAACGTTGCACGCGTGGTCCGATCGGCACCGCGATCATGTCCTGCTCCAATCGTTCGTCGTAGCGAATGCCTGCGTCGCATCCTGACGCAAGCACATCGACGAAGCTGTCTTCGGCAACGATTTCCACCTGCACGTCGAGATACGCCGCAAGGAAAGCAGGAAGGATCGCAGGCAGCACTAATCGCGCCGCACTCACGGGTACGTTGAGCCGCAACGTACCCATCGGTTTGTCGCGCGCATTGTTGACGACGTCGAGCGCTGATTCCACTTCAGCCAATGCGGGAGCAAGGCGATCGAGCAAGCGCTTGCCCGCGTCGGTTGGCACCACGCTGCGCGTGGTGCGATTGAGCAGCCGCACGCCGAGTTGGGTTTCCAGGCGGCGCACTGCTTCGCTCAATCCGGAAGGGCTCATGCCACCGGCACGCGCGGCATCGCGGAAGCCGCCGGCCCTGGCTACGGCCATAAAGGCATTCAAATCGCTCAAATCGACGTTCATTGTTCGATATTCCGCACGGGCCGTGCGGATTGTGCGCCCTTATCGCGCGATTGGACAACGCCTAAGCTTCCCGTCAACAAAAACGGAGGTTAGTGATGTCTCACACCCGCAAATCCGACGTGTTCACTCTCGGCCACCGCAGCGTAAGGCGGCTTGGTTACGGCGCCATGCAGCTGGCTGGACCCGGTGTATTCGGTCCGCCCAAGGATCGCGCTCAGGCATTGGATGTTCTGCGTGCCGCGGTGGCCTCCGGCGTAAACCATATCGATACCAGCGACTTTTACGGGCCGCACGTCACCAATCAGCTGATCCGGGAAGCGCTTGCGCCTTATGCGGACGATCTGACCATCGTCACCAAAATCGGTGCACGGCGTGGCGAAGACAAATCGTGGATACCGGCTTTTTCGCGTGAAGAGCTCACGCATGCCGTGCACGACAACTTACGCAACCTCGGAGTGGATGTACTCGATGTCGTCAACTTGCGCATCATGATCAAACCGCATGAGGCGGCGGAGGGATCCATCGAAGCGCCGCTCTCGATACTTGCCGATCTGCAACGACAAGGCTTGGTACGACACATGGGCCTAAGCAACGTGACGGCTGCACAGGTTGCCGAGGGACAAAAGATCTGTCCGATCGTATGCGTGCAAAATCACTACAACGTTGCACATCGCAACGATGATGCGTTGATCGACCACTTGGCGCGCGACGGCATCGCCTATGTGCCGTACTTCCCGCTTGGTGGATTCACGCCGCTGCAATCGTCGACGTTATCGGACATTGCGCAGCGCCTCGGCGTAACGCCGATGCAAGTAGCCCTCGCATGGTTGCTTCATCGCGCGCCCAATATGCTGCTCATTCCGGGCACATCTTCCATCGCGCATCTCAACGAGAACCTTGCCGCTGCGGATCTGAACATTCCCGACGATGCCATGGCGGCGCTAGATGGCATCGCGACGCACGTGGTGCGAGACGATTCTCGTCATCAAACCGCATGAGTCGAATGCGCCGTCCATCGATCCACTGACTCAGCGCAGTTGTTGGATACGAATCATGTTGCCGGCGGGGTCGCGAACGGCGCAGTCGCGAACCCCGTACGGCTGATCGGTTGGCTCCTGGACGATATCTGCATCGCAAGCCTGTAGTCGCTCGAACGTGCCGGCGAGATCCTTGGTCGCGAAGAGGATGATGCCGAAAGTGCCCTTCGCCATCATCTCGGCGATGGTGCGTCGTTCGTCGTCGGTGACGCCCGGGCTTGCGTCCGGCGGATACAAAACGATCGAGGTGCCGGGCTGACCTGCCGGGCCGACGGTAATCCAGCGCTTTCCGCCGTATCCGACATCGTTGCGCACCTCGAAGCCGAGTGTGTCGCGATAGAACGCCAGAGCGGCGTCGGGATCGTTCTGCGGCAGGAAACTGGCGTGAATGGTGATGTCCATGGCGTCTCTCTTGAGTATGGGCCGATGGCGATCAGTCTAGTTCCGGCTCGGTAGGCGGCGCTTCTCGATTCCTGATCGGTCGGGTGACCTGTTTCGCCACGCACGAAGGAATCCCCGCTGTCGCCTGCGACTCGTTGCGCCGATAGATGCCCGGCGACATGCCGACCAGTTCGGTGAATCGCGTCGTGAAGGTGCCCAGTGACGCGCAGCCAACCGCGAAACACACTTCGGTGACGCTGAGATCACCGCGACGAAGTAGCGCCATCGCACGCTCGATGCGCCGCGTCATCAGATAGGAATAGGGCGACTCGCCATAAGCAAGCCGGAATTGGCGACTGAGGTGGCCGGCTGACATATGCGCGCCACGAGCCAACGCCTCGACATCCAAAGGCTGTGTGTATTCTCGGTCGATCCGGTCGCGCACGCGGCGCAACCGTGCGAGTTCGCGCAGGTGCGATGTTGTCTTGGATCTCGTGGAAGAAAGATTCGATTCCACCAACACCTCTACACACTCCGTCGACACTATCCGTTTGGGGATGGAGGACAGACGAAGCTTGCCAACGGATTTGTCTAGCCGCAACGTCCGCTGCCCAAAGCCAGCGTTTCTCGCGGCGCGACGACGAATCAGCCAGGGCGATTAGCGCCAGGCTTGTCGCGCCAGGCCTGTAGCAACGTGCGCGTCTGATCCAGCACGGTCGCCTTCAGCAATGCCCCTTTCGCAGCGTCGATCTCTTTCCATCCCAGCATATCGAGACAAGCACCCGGCAGATGGTGGAACGGCATGATTTGACCCCTCAACGCGAGCAATCGAATGCGCATCACCGGGTCATTCGGGCTGGTGCCCAGAATGCGCGAAAGCAGGTTGATGGTCACCTTATTGAGCGGCTGCTTTAGCCGACGATGCAGCAGCTTGGAAGCCATGGCCGGCTCTTCATCGGCGAGTTCGCGGGCAATGAAAAGGCGCCGGCTCGATGCGAAGGGTTGCATCAGTATGGCGTCCAGTGTCGCCCCCTGTATGTCGATGAACGCATCGATCAATGTGTCGATGCCACCATCGATCTTCAGCGCCTCACGGGCCCGGCGCATGGCGGGCGCGAAGCGATCCTTCAGATCGTTGGCGATGTACTCGGCGCAGGCTTGATAGACCCCTTCCTTGTTTTCGAAGTAGTACTGCAGCGCCGGCGCGTTGACCCCGGCGGCATTGGCGATGTCGCGTGTCGAAGCGCCGGCGAAGCCATGCTCGCCGAACAGCTTTACCGCTGCGTCGATGATCCGCTGGCGCGTCTCGTCGCCGCGGGCGTAACCGCCAACTGGCGAGCGTCGGGGGCGCTTGGTTTGGGTCATTCGGGTTCTCTGCGGCTCACGGGCTAAAGATAACATTTGACAAAATTATTCCAATCGGAATAAATATTCCACTTGGAATAATTTTGGACGACCAGGCATGCCCGCACCTACCGGATCCACCCCAGGCGATGCATCCAACGCCGCTGCGCCTTCGGGCCGACGGTCGAACGCCCGGCGCTTCTTGCTGCCGATCGGTTTACTGCTGCTCGTCGTGGGCGTGCTGGCCCTGGCTTACTGGTGGCTGGTCGGTCGCTTCATGCAGAGCACCGACGATGCGTACCTGCAGGCAGACAGCGTCACCGTGGCCCCAAAGGTCAGCGGTTACGTCACCGACGTTTACGTCGGCGACAACGTGGCCGTGAAACCGGGCGACCCGTTGGTGCGGCTCGATAGCCGGCAATACCAGGCCGCGCTGGACCAGGCGCAGGCAACCATCGACGCGCGCGAGGCGGATATCCAGCGCGCGCAAGCCGGCATCCTGCAACAGCGGGCCGCGATCGAGCAGGCCAAGGCGCAGCTGCTGGTCGCGCAGGTCGCCAGTCGACACGCGGAAGACGAAGTGCGTCGTTATGGGCCGCTGGCAACCACCGGTGCCGAAAGCGGCGACCAGTTGTCGGTGCTGACCAGCAACCGCGATCAGGCGCGTGCGAGCCTCGCGGCCGACACCGCTGCGCTCGATCAGGCGCAGGCAAGAATGTCCGACCTCAACGCGCAGATCGCCCAGGCGCACGCACAGTTGGAAGCGGCGCATGCGTCGGCGCGGCAATCGCAGCTGGATCTGCAGGACACCTTGGTACGTAGCACGCTCGCTGGCCGGGTGGGCGATCGCACGGTGCGCGTAGGCCAATACGCGCAACCGGGCACGCGCATGATGACCATCGTGCCGGTGCAGAACGTCTATCTCACCGCCAACTTCAAGGAAACCCAGGTCGGCCGGATGCGTGCAGGCCAGCACGCGAGCGTGCACGTCGACGCGCTGCCCGATGCGGATCTGCACGGCGTGGTCGATAGTTTCGCGCCGGGCACTGGTTCGGAATTCGCGCTGCTGCCGCCGGAGAACGCAACCGGCAACTTCACCAAGATCGTGCAGCGCGTACCCGTGCGCATACGTCTGGATACCGATGAGCAAACCCGCAAGTTGCTGGTGCCCGGGTTGTCGGTGACGGTCGACGTAGATACGCGCTCGTCAACGGACAACACGCAATCCACGACAGCGGATAACCATCATGGCTGAGGCGGTTGCTACGCCGGCCAGCCATCCCGAGCGTGCCAGCGCGGCCGATTGGATCGCCGTGGCAGCAGGTGCGCTTGGTGCGCTGATGGCCACGTTGGACATCTCCATCACAAACTCCGCGTTGCCGCAGATCCAGGGTGAAATCGGTGCCACCGGCACCGAGGGAACCTGGATTTCCACCGGCTACCTGATGTCGGAAATCGTGATCATTCCGCTCGCTGCGTGGCTTACGCGTGTGTTCGGCTTGCGCAATTTTTTGCTCGGCGGCTCCGTACTTTTCATCCTGTTTTCGATGATGTGCGGCGTATCGCACACATTGACGGCGATGGTGATAGGGCGCATCGGTCAGGGCCTAACTGGCGGAGCAATGATTCCGACCGGCCAGACCATCATTCGTAGCCGATTGCCGATGTCGCAGCTGCCGGTCGGCATGACGATCTTTGGTTTGATCGTGTTGCTCGGCCCCTTACTCGGTCCGGTGCTGGGCGGATGGCTCACGGAAAACATCAGCTGGAGCTGGTGCTTCTTCATTAATTTGCCGGTGTGTATGGGCTTGATCGCCTTGTTGCTGATCGGCCTTCCATCGGATCGACCGCATTGGGATGCGGTGAAGCAAGCCGACTGGGTGGGCATCGTCGGACTTTCGGCCGGCCTTAGTTCGTTGACGGTCGTACTGGAGGAAGGGCAGCGCGAGCGCTGGTTCGAATCGAACATGATCATCTGGCTCAGCCTGTTGTCATTCGCCGGCATGGTGTTGATTGCGATCTCGCAATTCACCGCGAAAAAGCCGGTGATGCGTCTGAGCCTGCTGCGGAACCCGCGCTATGCCAGCGTCATCATCATCGTTACCGTAGTCGGTGGCGTGTTTTATTCGGTGATCTATTTGATTCCGCAGTTTCTCGGCCTGATCGCCGGATACAACGCGGAGCAGTCCGGTTGGATCATGCTGATGTCCGGCTTGCCAGCATTTTTGGTCATGCCCATATTGCCGCGACTGCTAGGTAGGGTCGATTTTCGAATACTCGCCATTATCGGCCTCATCTGCTTTGTCGTGAGCTGTCTGTTGGACATTCATCTCACGGCGCAAAGCGTCGGGCACGATTTCGTATGGTCGCAGCTGGTTCGCGGATCGGGCCAGATGTTGGTGTTCATGCCATTGAACCAGGCATCGATGGCGGCCGTCTCGCGTGAAGAGGCAGGTGACGCGGCCGGCGTCTACAACATGGCGCGAAATCTCGGCGGCTCAATCGGTCTAGCCATCATCGGCACAGTGATCGATCGGCGCAATACGTTCCATGTGGCGGCTATTCGCGAGTCGTTGACGGCCAATTCGCTGCTGGGCCAAGAGCGCATCGCCGCTTATGCAGCCAATTGGTTCTCGCGTACGGGTGACATGGCGTATTCGAAAATGCGTGCGCTAGGTCAGCTTGCCGCGCAGATCCAGCAGCAAGCGATGGTGATTACCTATTCGGAAACGTTTTACGTACTCGCCATTGCATTGGCGTGCTGCATACCGCTTGCGCTGTTGTTGAAGACGCCGAGCTACCACGCACCGGCAGCTGGGGGGCATTAAGGATGTTTGTCATGTCTAGGACCGATTCACCCTCGTCGCGCGTTGCGCTGATTATGCTGGTCACCGCGATCACGGCGCTTTCGGGTTGCACCGTCGGCCCCGATTATCGTGGTGCACCGCAAGTGGCTGACGGCGCCGTGCGCGCCAATACTTTCGTGCGCGCACCGGCTGCCAGCGTTACGCCGACGCATGCGCCGAGCAAATGGTGGACGACATTGGGCGATGCCAAACTGGATGCCCTGGTCGACGCAGCGCTGGCGCACAACCAAGACCTGCATGCAGCGCAGGCGCGCCTGCGCGAATCGCGTGCGCAACTGCAGCAGCAGCGTGCTCAAGCTCTGCCGACTGTCTCGGCTGATGCAGCCGCTCTGCGCATGCGCGAACCGGACTTGTCAGGCCTGCAGTCATCGCAACAAGCGAGCGCGAATACCGCATCCACCGGCCAGCAGGCCACAAGCACTTCGGGCGGACGTGGCCCGCTGCAACTGTATACGGCGGGCTTTGACGCTTCGTGGGAACTCGATCTGTTCGGCGGCACGCGCCGTGCGGTCGAAGCGGCGTCCGCGCAGTCTGAAGCAGTCGATGCCGACCTCGCCGATACGCAAGTTTCCCTAGCGGCCGAGGTGGCCCAGGCGTACATCGGATTGCGCGATCAACAACAGCGTCTCGCGCTGGCCAATCGCTCGGCCGACCTCGAGCAACAGACGCTCGCATTGATCCGCCAGCGTCGTGCGCGTGGCGTCGGCACCGATGCAGATGTCGAACGCCAGACGACGCAAGTTGAAAATACCCGGGCAACGCTGATTCCACTCGACGAGCAAATCACCGAATCGCTGGATCAACTCGCCCTGCTCACCGGCCAGGCTCCCGGCGCACTCGACAACGAATTGTCCGCACCCGCACCACTGCCTGTGCTACCTGCGACTGTGCCGGTGGATGATCCCGCGACCATGCTGCAGCAACGGCCGGATATCCGTGCCGCCGAACGCCGGCTCGCTTCAAGCAACGCGCAGATTGGCGAACACACCGCGGACTTGTTCCCCAAGGTGACTCTGCTTGGCTTCCTCGGTTCCGACGGTGGCGATCCAGGACAATTGACGCACAAAAGCTCGTTCACCTGGCTAGGAGTGCCCTACCTGCAATGGGATGGGCTCGATTTCGGGCGCACCCGTGGCAGCATCCGTCAGGCCGAAGCGAGCCGCGACGAGGCCATCGCACGCTACACGCAGACTGTGCTTGCCGCGTTGCAAGACGCCAACAACGCACTATCCCGCTATGGCCATCAGCGCGACACCGTGGTGCGTCTGCAGCAGATTGAAGTGTCGGCCGATCGCTCAGCAACGCTGATGCGCCAACGTTACGACGCGGGCGCATCCTCGCTGATCGATTTGCTGGATACGGAGCGTACGCAGTTCACCGCACAGCAAAATCTCGTGCAAGGGCAAGCCGATTTGCTGAAGGATTTCGCGTCGTTGCAGAAGAGCCTGGGGCTCGGTTGGAACTCGGTTCAGCAATGAAGATCCAGGTGGCAGTGATCCACTAGGCTGGGATCTCATCCAGGTGAGCGGCGTCACCCGGATGTATCGATAGATACGTCGTGTAAGAGCATCGCGAGCAGCGACCGGTCGAAAATCATCTTCCGGTCGCGTCGAACGAAAAGATATGCCGACGTTTACTGCCCGATATCGCGCAGCCTGCGGCCGCTCATCAGGTTGCGTTCGATGTGCTCAAGCGTCACGCCCTTTGTCTCCGGCACTAGCCAGAAAGTCAGCCCGATAAAGACCAGGTTCAGCGCGGCATACAGCCAAAATGTTTCGGTATGACCGACGCTGTTGAGCAACGTTAGGAACGTGGCGCCCACGATCATGTTGGCGATCCAGTTCGTAAACGTGGAGCAACCGATGCCGAAATCGCGGCCCTTCAGCGGCTGCACCTCCGAGCAGAGCGTCCAGATCAGCGGCCCGGCGGACATCGCGAAGCCGACGATAAAGACCAGCAGCATGCCAACGGTGAACAGTTGCATCGCATGCGAAACAGTGCCGGCGCCCATCATTGCGCCGACTACGCCAAGACCGATCGCCATCACAGTGAAGCCGGTGTACAGGATCGGCTTTCGGCCCCACTTGTCGATCAGGCCGATGGCGATGAACGTAGCCAGCACATTAGTCAGGCCGACAATGGCGGTAAACCACATCTGCGACGTGGTGTCGTAGCCCATATCCTTGAAGATGCGCGGCGCGTAGTACATCACCACATTCATGCCGGTGAACTGTTGCATCAACTGCAGAAGCACACCAAGACCAACCGAGCGGCGGAAATTGCTGTTCTCCAGGAACAGATGCCACCCGCGTTGCGGCGTGCGCAATTGCTCCTTGATCTCGTTGGCTTCGCGCGTCACGGCTTCGGAATTGCCGCGCAGCCGCTGCAGCACATCGAGGGCTTCCGCGTCGCGGTTGCGCATCATCAGCCAACGCGGGCTGTCGGGGAGAAAGAAGACGCCGAACAAGAACAGGACGCCGGGAATCGCAATCACCCCGAGCATAAGGCGCCAGTTTCCGCTGTAGCTGAAGGCGGTGTCGGAGAGAAACGCAACCAGAATGCCGATGGTAATCATCAGCTGATACAGCGAAACCATCGCGCCGCGGATGAATTCCGGCGCGACTTCCGCCAGGTAAAGCGGCGCGGTGAAAGTCGAAATGCCGATCGCCAGGCCGAGCACCACGCGAGCGGCAATCAACGTGTATGGCGACCAAGCGAATCCACAGAGTAGGGAGCCCACCACGAAGAGCACCGCGCCAAGAATCAACGAGCGCTTGCGCCCCAGCGCGGCGGACATCCAGCCAGCCAGCAGCGCACCGATGGCGGCACCGAACATCATGCCGCTGACGATCCATTCCACCATGTGATCTGAAATCGCGAAGTCGCGTTGGATGAACTGCGTGGCGCCCGATATCACCCCGATATCGAGACCGAACATAAGTCCGGCGAGCGCGGCGAGCACGCAGGTGAACACTGCAGTAGCTTTCGCGTGCGTCGCAACGGGCGTAGCAATGGCATTCATGGATGACTCCCCAGTCGGATAAGCGATATGGATGCCTTGATTGGCATCTTCATCTCGGTGTCGCTAACTACATGACGCAGCCGGTTCACGCAGGGTGACCGGCAAAGCGTGGTTCGGGTAGGCCGGTGAACGGCACGTCGACGGCAAACAGACCGCCGGCATGTGGCTCATCCGCCAGCGCCTCGGCGCTTAGGCCATCGCGAGCGCTGGTAATGTAAAGCCGATTCAAATGCTCGCCGCCGAAGGCAACGCGGGTTGGCTGCCGGGTTGGAACGGCAATGACGACATCCTCATTGCCATCGCGGTCGTAGCGCACCACGCGACCCAGTCCCCACTGCGCGTTCCACAGACCGCCTTCGGTATCGACGGCGGAGCCATCGGGGTCGCCCTTGAGATGCGACACGTCGACATGGACGCGCATGTCCGTAACTTGGTCGCCGTATGCGCAGCAGCGCACCACGCCACTCGTCGAATCGCAGTAATACATCGTCGAGCCGTCGGGACTGAAGGCGATGCTGTTGCTGATTGCCACGGGTCCAAGTGCTAATTGCTCGAGTGCGAGGTCGGCATGCAGCCGGTAAAAGCTACCCGCTGCGCGCCGTGTTTCGCCGGCAGATGGCTCATGCAACGTGCCGAAGACGAATCGGCCCTGACGATCGCACGCGCCATCATTGATACGTGTCGGCAAGCCTGCCTCCACCTCGGCGATCCTGATCAGTTCGCCGGTGTCCCGATGAAAGAATGCAAGCCCGCTGGCCAGGCCTAGCAACATCCAACCATCCTTTTCGCACAATGCGAGTGAGGCGAGCCGCTCGGGCATGGGCCATTGGCGCGTGCTGTTGTCTGCGGGCCGAAATCGCCAAAGCGTGGATTGATGGATGTCGGTCCAGTACAGCGCCTGTTCGCGCGCGCACCACGTCACCCCCTCGCCCAACGTATTGCATGCATCCAGCACCAGCGCTGCGTTCAATGTCATGCCCAGCCACCGTCGACGATGAAGTCGTGGCCGGTACACATACGGCTATCATCCGCGCCGAGAAACAACGCGGCGCGCGCCAGATCATCCGCAGAGAGATAGCCGGGCATGCATTGCTTTTGCTGTATTTCGCGCTCGCCCGCTTCATCCAGCCAGAGCTCGCGTTGCTTCTCCGTAATGACCCAGCCTGGCACGAGCGCGTTGATGCGAATGCGATCCTTGCCCAGTTCGCGCGCCAGGCCATTAACCAGGCCATGCACCGCCGACTTGGCCATCGCGTACATCGGATAGCCGGCGTTCTTGATCATCCAGCCGGTGGACCCCAGGCAGATCACCGAGCCGCCACCAAGCTCGCGCATGCCGGGCACCACCGCCTGCGTCGCGAAATACTGATGACGCAGGTTGACTGCAATGCTTTGCTCGAATTCCTCGGGCGTGGTGTCTTGCAGGCGATGGCGTCGGTCGTTCGCGGCGTTATTGATGAGTACGCTGATCTTGCCGATGTGTGAACTCGCCTCGGCGATCGATGTACGCAGTGCCTGAACATCCGTCACATCGCAGCGCAGGAACATCGGCGCATGACGCATCTCGGGCAGCGCAGCACGCAAGGCTGTCGCGCCATTCTCATCGATATCGAGGAACGCGACGCGCGCGCCTTGTTGCGCGAAGTGCGTGACGAAGGCCGCACCGATACCGGTGGCACCGCCGCTGATCAAGACGGCGCGATCGACGAGGCTGGGATACGTGGCAAACGAAGACATGTCGAATCTCGCGGGAAAAGAGGTGCTTACCACTCGGCAACGCTGCCATCGGTGTGACGCCAGATCGGATTACGCCAGCGATGACCGACCGCGGCGCGTTCGGCGACATAGGCCTCATTGACTTGCACGCCGAGACCCGGGCCACCGGGAATCGTCACAAAGCCATCTTCATAAGCGAAGACGCTGCGATCGACGACATAGTCGAGCAGATCGTTCGCGGCGTTGTAATGAATGCCCAGGCTTTGCTCCTGGATGAATGCGTTGTGGCAGATGGCATCGAGCTGCAAGTTTGCAGCCAGCGCGATAGGGCCGAGTGGACAATGCAAAGCCAGCGCCACATCGTAAGCTTCCGCCATGGTGGCAATCTTGTGGGTCTCGGTGATGCCGCCAGCATGCGAGGGATCGGGCTGAATGATGTCCACGCCACCGGTGGCGAATACCCGCTTGAAGTCGTAGCGCGAGTACAGCCGTTCGCCCAGTGCGATCGGCGCTGGCGAAATTGCTGCCAGTTCCGGTATCGCTTCAAGATGATCGGAAAGTACCGGCTCTTCGATAAACATCAACTTGAATGGAATGAGTTCGCGCATCAGCACTTTTGCCATCGGCTTGTGCACGCGGCCGTGGAAATCCAGCCCGAGCCCGATATCCGGACCGACCGCGTCGCGCACCGCTTGTACGTTTTCCAATACGCGCTGCACTTTGGCGTGAGTGTCGACGAAGTGCATCTCTTCCGTGGCATTCATCTTGACCGCGGTAAAGCCGCGGGCTACGGCCTCCTTCGCCGCCTTGGCTGTATCGGCCGGACGATCACCGCCAATCCACGAATACACGCGAATGCGATTGCGCACTGGGCCACCGAGCAACGTATGCACCGGCACGCCCAAGTGTTTGCCTTTGATATCCCACAAGGCCTGATCAATGCCCGCGATGGCGCTCATCAGCACCGGGCCGCCGCGATAGAAGCCACCGCGGTACAAAACGCTCCAGTGATCTTCGATATGGCGCGGGTCTTTGCCGACGAGGTAGTCGGCCAGTTCTTCGACGGCGGCGGCGACGGTATGTGCGCGGCCCTCTACGACCGGTTCGCCCCAGCCGCTGATTCCCTCATCGGTATCGACGCGTACGAACAACCAACGTGGCGGAACGAGAAAGGTGGTGAGACGAGTGATCTTCATGCGTTGGTTCCTTGAGATGCCGTGCCTGTCTTCCAAGCCTGTGCAAAAGCGTGTGCGCGCTGGCGTATGTCATCTGTGTCGCGCCCGGGCACGTATAGAGCCGAGCCGAGACCGAAGCCGCTCGCACCCGCTGCGATGTAAGGCGCCATGGTTTCGGGCGCAATGCCACCCACCGGCAACATGGCCAGATCACGCGGTATAACCGCGCGCCATGCCTTGAGTACTGCTGGGGTGATCTGTTCGGCGGGGAATAGCTTGATTGCATCGGCGCCAGCCTGGATTGCCGCAAACGCTTCCGTGGGTGTCGCAACACCAGGGATGCAATACAAGCCGGCACGCTTGGCTGCAGTGATGATGGCGACATCCACATGTGGCATGACAATCAGACGACCGCCCGCAGCAGCGATTTGTGCCACGTGTTCGGTACGCAATACGGTCCCGGCACCGATCAGGCAGCTCTCGCCGAGCGCTGAAGATAACTGTCGGATGCTGTCCAGCGGTTCGGGCGAATTCATCGGCACTTCGATGACGCGGAATGCTGCGTCGTACAGTGCGTGGCCGACATCAAGCGCTTCGTCGGGGCGAAGGCCACGAAGAATCGCTACGAGGGGAAGGGCGCCCAGCCAGTCGCGGATCATAAGTCAGTTCCAGAAAAATCATACGTTGTTGATTGCGCCAGCAGCCCCGCGGTCGCCGCCAGTTGCCACAAACCCTGCGCGGAGGCATCGCCGATGACGGCGGGTGGCGCGTAGCCAAAGTGTGTCGCCGCGACGATATAACGCTCGCAAAGCGACGCATCGCCGATCAGGCAAAGCGGCACGCTGTTGTCGCCACCGTCGCGTACCAGCGCGATGCGGAACTCTTCCCCGATCAAGAGTCCAGATAGAAATTCCGGCACGTCGTTCGCTGCAAGTTGATTCGCTAATAGCAACGCACGCGAGGAGAACAAGCGGCTGAATGCGCCGGCCGCGGCACTTTCCTTGGCGCTACGCAGTCCGCGTAGGAACGCGTCGTTCGGCACGGATTGCTGCCCCTCGGCCGATACGCCAGCGCCGAGTATGGAATGTTTCATGAGCAGTGCGTAAATCTCGCCGGTCATGACCGTATCGAACGCAGTAATACGACCGTCGCTGACAGTCACCCATTTGCTATGCGTGCCCGGGAGTACGAAGCGGACGTTCGCCTGGTGTTCCGGCTGTTGGGCGAGTGCACCCATAATCTGGGTTTCCTCACCACGCATGACGTTTGCGGGGGAGTCCTGGAGCAATCCAGGCGCGATCCACATGTCGAGATGCGCGGGCGCATCGATGCGCAACATGCCTTTGGCGATCGCGGTAGCATTCGCCGGCACCGTCACATAGGGCACTTCAAGCCAGCCCTGTCGACTACCGACCATGCCCGCAGCCACGATGGTACAAGGCGGCCAGCCCGCGGTAATGCCACGCGATGCAGCGGAAAATCCGCCCTCAGGTAAATGACGTATACCCCATGGCCGCTGGCGCATGGCCACGACCTTGCCATCCGTAGCGTACAGATAGGCACGCAAACTGCTGGTGCCCCAATCGAGGCCTATCAGTTGCACCGATGCGCTCATGTCGCCTTCCGGATGCGACGCTTGTCGCTCATGTTGGCGTGCGAGTCGAGGATCATTTGCTGCATCGCGCGCCGTGCCGGTTCGGGCTGTCGACGTTGTATCGCTTCAAATACTTTGCGGTGATAGGGCAACGAGTATTTAAAGTCGCTGCTCTTTCGCGCGGACAGTGCAAAGTAAGTCGCAAGCGCGCTTTCCACGACGGAAAACAACGAAATCATCAACTCGTTATTGGTCGCTTTGAGCACGGCGTCGTGAAACGCGAGATCGGCATCCGTCCACTCGTCGATGTTTTGGGCCGCTTCCATGGCGAGATAGGCGTTTTGAAGATTTTCGAATTGCTCGGCGGTGCGACGGCTAGCCGCATGGGCTGCGGCCGCCGGTTCGATAATCTCGCGCATTTCGACCAGCTTCTGTATGAAATCGGCCGTTGGCATGGAAGCGCAACGCCAGGCCAGCACGTCGGCATCGAGCTGATGCCAGTAGCGCTCTTCGCGCACGCGCGTACCGACTTTTGGCCGCGCTTCGATCAGGCCCTTGGCGGAAAGCACGCGTATGGCTTCGCGCAGCACCGTTCGGCTGATGGCCATCTGTTCCGCAAGGATTTCTTCGCGAGGCAACGCCTCGCCGGGACGCAGCGTTCCGTTGACGATCCGCACCCCCAGTTCCTGGGTGACGTGACCATGAAGATTACGGATGTTCACGGCTCTCATAGATCTCTTTGGCGATGTCGGTGCGATCAGTGCCGTGTCATGTCAGAAAGACATGCGCGGTTGTTCACGGTATTCGACGGACAAAGTTCGTACTGCAAAGCTTCTTTTACCTGTGATGCCACACGGATACCGTACCCATTTTCATCGGCACCAATGCGCTGTCATCGAGAACTGCAACGCGCTCAACACAGCCGGAGTTGCGTTTCTTGCCCATGCTGCGATGCGCAACGTCCATGGATTCCCTGGTATTCGTATAATAATACAATATGGTTAGAGGCGACAGGGTGTCGGAGCAGCAGAAAGTCGCCATCTGGCAGGTGCCCCCAGCGTATGGCTCCGCTTGGCGTCGTGCGGGTGGTTATGCTGGTGCCACTGTCGAAACAGGCATCGACGGCCGCCGAAAGCGTTCGTCATTCAGGCGAATGATTGATGATCAGGACGTGTATATCGTGGCGTCGGCCCACGGGCGTTGGACGAAGAATTGAGCGAGGCTTTATCAAACGGAATTTACTGGCGGGCGTGTTGCCAAGCCTTTCTCTGTCTTTCGCGTGATTAGTTACGATCTGATCGGACGCATGAAACAGGTGTCATCGCGACAAGACAGTGGCCCAATCAGAACAACCTGTTATAGACCTTATTATATTATAATTTGTTCAATTCGCCGGACGAGTTGAACTTGCCCGAGATGATGTTTTAAATGCACTTATGTCTTAGGAGTTCAACGCCATGATGAAGCCCATCGCCGTGCGCAACCTGCACAACCAGGTCGTGCATGAGTTGGGGCGGCTTATCGTCAGCGGCGAACTGAAAGCCGGGCAAAGCTTTCCGCGCGAGGAACTGCTGGCTGAGCAAATGAATGTGAGTCGCACTGCGTTGCGCGAAGCAATGAAGGTGCTTTCCGCCAAGGGCCTGATCGAGTCACGGCAAAAGACGGGTACTCGCGTGCGCGATCCCATGTACTGGAACCAGCTCGATGCCGAGGTATTGGGTTGGCGCTGTGCTTCGATGCCAACGGATAGCTTCGTTGAAAAGCTGGTGGAGATGCGTGAGATCATCGAGCCGGCTGCTGCAGCTGCTGCCGCACGTCGTCGCACACCGCAACAACTGACTGCATTGAAAGACGCGTATCAGGCGATGGAAGCCGCTTCTGATCTCGATGCCTGGGCCAAGGCAGACCTGGCCTTTCACGAGTGCTTGTTGCAAGCCGCAAACAACGAGTTGATGTCCTCGCTCTTCTCGGTAATCGAAACGGCGCTGGATACCTATTTCCGTCTGTCTGCACGCAACGCTTCCAACTTTAATGTCGCGCTACCACAACACTTGAAAATCTACGAGGCAGTCAAGGGCAAGCAGCCCGAAGTGGCCAGGCAGACGATGATCAAGTTGGTCAGTGATTCACAGGACAACATTCGCGGCGGTACGAACAAGTCATCTGGCAAGCGAAAGTAGTCGTCGTATCACGAGTAGCCAAGTCTGATTGACATCAAGCTTGCAACATATCCAGCACACTGAAGACGAATCGACGCTTTAACGTCGCTTGTGGTGGGAGCATCGTCATACCGTTAGCAACTGCTCCGCCAGGCAAATGTACGGCGTTGATGAGATGATCGACGGGCTCGAAGCAGAAAAAATCGTCACCAGCAGGCGTGTACAACACGAACGTATCGACGTTGGCGTTGATCCGCATGCCGAGGCCTAATGCGGGCCAATGAATCGCCGCATCTCCAGTCCAGTTAGGAAACGCGTGATCAAGACCCTCGCCCGGTAATACGCGTTCATTGCGGAAATCCCAGCTTGTTGGAACTGCGATGCAGTCAACAGGCAACGGCGATTGACCGTCATTGACCCATACTTGTGGCGCGGGCGCGAGCAGGCGAACATCACCGTGACGGGGAAAGAAGGGATGCAGCCCGAGTCCGAATGGCATCGTTGCCAACCCCTTGTTGGTGACCGTCAGATCAACCTGCAAGGCATCGTCGTGCAAGGCATAGTGCAAGGTCGCGAGATAGCTATATGCCGTCGCAGAGGACTCGCACAACGACAGTAGCACCTCACTCGCCGTATGCAGCTGCACCTGCCACGCGCGCTGCCAGCCACTGCCGTGAATAGGCCAGCGCTCTCCTTCGCGATTAGGCGTCAATGCAATCCAACGCCCATCAACCTCGAAACCGCATTCGTCAATGCGGTTGCTCCATGGCACCAGCGGATAACAGGCCAACCGATTGGGATCGATCGGTTGGCCTGGCGAATTTGACGACGGCTCGTCGCGGCGCATCAAAGGAATCGACTCACCTCGTCCATGCCAATCGAAGCCGGCGAGTCCACCGCCGGCTTCAGGTAGGATCCGTGCGCTCAACGCAGCGCTCTTTATCTCCAACAACCGCAACTACCTTTTCTGACTGAGCGAGGAATCAGCCGCATGCCGGCATCTCAAAGAGCACTGATGCGATACATCACGATGCCGTGCGCCGGTAGATGCGCCTTGATCGAACCGTCGCCCTTTGTCTGCGTGTGTTGCCAAAGATCCCGCAAGCGATAGCTCGCCGTCTTCTTCAAGCCAATCTCGCTCGCGTCGACACTGATGTCGGTAGCGGCATCGGTTTCGTTGAATACGGCGACGGCCTCACTGCCATCCTTAAGCGGTTTGACGATGACATGGATGCCGTCGGCGTCGCGCACTTGTTTGCCTTGCACGCCAAGCGGATCCTGATCCACCGCAATGACTTCCTTGTTGAGCAGGATCTGCAGCGCATCGGGCTTGATCGTGCGCAGGTCGGTGCCGATCAGCAGCGGTGCCGCCATGATCGACCAAAGGCTGAAATGGCTGCGATATTCAATGGTGCTCATGCCGCCGTTGCCCACTTCGAGCATGTCCGGATCGTTCCAGTGGCCGGGCCTGGCATAGCCGTCCAGCACCACGTTCTCCTTGAAGATCTTCAGCATGGAAGCGTATTCGTCGCGGATGTCGCCGGTTGTGCGCCATGAATTCGCGTCGACAGGCGGCTTGCCGGCCCACAGCCACGGCTTGTTTTCGCCCCATTCGCAGACGCTGTAGAAGATGTGTCGACCGCTTCCGCGCAGGGCTTCGGCCATGGCGGTATAGCGCTGCTGTGCATCGACCTTCTGGTTGTTGCAGTTGTCATACTTCAGGTAGTCCACGTGCCACGACGCAAATGTCGCAGCGTCCTGCTTCTCGTGGCCCAAGCCGCCCGGAAAGCCGCGGTTTTCCTGCAGCGGCTCGCAAGTGGACGTGCCCGCGCTGGAGTACAGGCCAAACATCAGGCCACGCTGATGGATGTAGTCGGCCAGCGCCTTGATGCCGTTCGGGAAGCGTTTTGGATTGGCCTGCAATTGACCGTTTTTGTCGCGTTGCCAGTTGGCCCAGCAGTCATCGATGTTGACGTAGTGATAGCCGGCGTCGCGCAAGCCAAGACTGATGAACTTGTCGGCGATGCCACGGATCATTGCTTCGTTGAACTCATCGCGGCAATGAGTGGAATTCCAGTTATTGAAACCCATCTGCGGCAATGTCGGTGCGGCGTCATCCGCACGGACTGATCCGGGATTTGCCGCAATAGCAAGAACGAATGCGAATGGCGCTGCGATGCGCGCCAAACGTCCAAGGGATCTGTTCATCGATTTCTCTCCACTAGGGTGAAACAGGATCGGGGAAGTATTGGTGTGGGTTGCATCACTCGTTAGCGATGCATTGCTAACGAGTGATTGCATCAGGGTGCCGCCACGGTGGTTGTGCCCAGCACGGGATGCTTGAGCGTATTCAGTACGGGCTGGCCTTCCACGAGCAAATCGAGGACAACCAGTTGATTGCCATGTGGCTTCAGCCAAACTCCGGGCACGTACAAGGTTCGCTGCGGGCCGATGCTCCACGTGCGTCCCAGCGGATGCCCGTTGAGCCACACAAAGCCCTTGCCCAGGCCGGCCGTGTCAAGGAATGTGTCTGCTGAGGCATTACCGGAGACAGGCGCGTCGAATGAGCCGCGGAAGAAACAAGGCGCGTGTTGGCAGGCTGTTCGAGCGTAATGCAGTGTGTCGCTGGCATTGAATGGCAGCGAATAGATTTGCCAATCCTGCAGCGGTTGGCCCTGCAGCATGACGCTGCCCAGGATGCCTTTGCGCTCGGCGATCATCTTCTGGCCGAAGTTGATGCGTCCGTCGTTTTGCACCAGCAGATCCAGCGTATCGCCTTTGGCGAGTTTCACCGTCAGCCGATCTTGCTTCAACCGACGGTCGAGGGTGCCGGCCCGCTTGCCGTCAACATAAACCTGGGCGTAGTCATGCAAACCGTCGATGCGTAACTCGCCAGCGAAATCGGCGGTTATGCGCTTGCGGTACAGGATGTCGCCATAAGCCTGCCCAAGCGCTTCCATGGTTTGCAGTTCATGCGACGCCGTTGGTGTCGGCAACACGTCCCATAGCGACACCGATTCATCCAGTTTGATACCACGGATAGCCTGAGTTGCCGGAGTCGCCGGTACTGGTGGTGGGGTTACACCGGTTGCCTGGATGATGACTTTACGCAGCGCATCGTACTTGGGTGTAGGGCGTCCGCTTTCGTCGAGCGGACTGTCATAGTCGTAGCTGGTGACATCCGGCTGATAACTATCGTCGTCCCAGTTGGCGCCATTCATCCAGCCGAACGACGTGCCGCCATGGAACATATAGAAATTGACCGAATAACCTTGCTGCAATATCCACGTCAGTTCCGTCGCCACCTTCTGCGCAGCGATCACATGGTGTGGTGCGCCCCAGTGGTCGAACCAGCCCACCCAATATTCGCCGGCCATATAGGGGCCGCCGGGCTGCCACGTGTGCAATTGCGCGAATTTCTCGTGCGCGTGGCCGACGCCAAAGTTGATCACCTTGAGCAGGTCCGGCAGAGAGCCGGGTTGCTCGGCACTGTCGGACGTGTCGAGTAGTGATGTGTTAAAGCCGCTGTCGATCAGACCCTGTCGGATCTGTTGAAGATAGGCCTGGTCATGACCAAAACTGCCGTACTCGTTTTCCACCTGCACAGCAATGATGTTGCCGCCGCGGTTTAGTTGTAGCGGCGCAAGTTCCTCGCCCAGGCGATGCAGCCAACGCTGGGCCGGCTGCATGAACTTTGGATCGGTGCTGCGCACCTGGATGTCTTTATCCTTCAGCAGCCATGCCGGCAAGCCGCCGAATTCCCATTCGGAGCACACATAGGGGCCGGGACGAAGGATCACATATAGGCCTTCCTGCTGCGCTTCGCGAATAAACTCGGCGACATCATTCTGTCCACTGAAATCGTAATGGCCGGGTATCGTTTCGTGCGCATTCCAGAACACATAGGTAGTGATGGTGTTCAAGCCCATCGCCTTGGCCATTTTAAGGCGCGCGCGCCAGTACTCACGCGGAATGCGCGGATAGTGCATTTCCCCGGCGATGATGCGAAATGGTTTGCCGTCGAGCATGAAATGACCTTGCCCGATGGTAAGGCCGCGCGTCGTGGCGGTTGGCGCAGCCAAGACGTTGCCGGCCAACAAAACTCCAAGCCCGACGCCCACCGAAATACTTTTCAATACATTCATCGAAACCCCTCGCCTCGAACTGCCGACGTGCCTGCTCTGGGCCAACACGTCGGGCACTATGCCAAAAGCCTACCGAAGTCGTGACATCGGCGTCGGTTCCAAAGTTACGCGTGGAACCGATCGCCATGTCACGACATGCATCAGAAGGTGCCGCGAACACCCACGGTATACACAGTGCCATCCGCCTCGGCATAGAGGAACCGATTGGGATAGACGGAGTAGTCGTAAAGATGCGACTGCGTCAGGTTGGTGCCGGTAACGAACAGCGAAAGATGGTTGTTGAGCTTGTAGCTCGCGCTCAAGTCCAACTCGCCGTACGACGTACGATTCTCAGGCTGAGCACCTGATCCGTATGCAATGCTTTCCAGATACTTTCCACGCCAGTTGTAGGCGAGACGTATCTGCCAGGGTCCTTTTTCATAGTAGCCACTGAGGTTGGCCGAATCGCCGATGCCCGGGACAGCAAATTTGCCGGAGGTGCTGATCGTGCCAGGACTGAGCGATGCGCTGCTGTTAACGTGGGTGTAGTTGAAAGCCATGCCTAGGCCGTCAAAAGGCGCAGGCAGGAGATGAGCAAACTGATAATTGAAAGTCAGTTCTTCACCGTAAATATTCGCCGAGTTCAAATTGATTGGCTCGCTCAACGACCAGGTTTGACCGAGGAACTCTACGGGCGTGCTTACGATCGTGCTGAAGTTGCTGACCTTCTTATAAAAGCCTTCAATGGCAAGATAACTGACGTCGTTCATGTACCACTCCAGGCCCATGTCATAGTTTCTCGACGTATAGGGCTGAAGTTCGGGATTGCCTTGGCTGATCGTTAGCGACTCAGGTCGCGTGCCGAAGCTTTGGTTGTAGTACAGATTGCTCAGCTGGGGCGGCGTCAGGGTTTTGGAAAGTGCAAAACGGTAAATCAGGTTGTCGAGCAGATTGAGTTTGAAATTAAGCGCTGGCAGCCATTTGTGGTAACCACCCGTAGCCTCCTGCGGTTGCAGCGGTCCGTATGTAACCTGACCTGCGCTGCTATCGGTTGGGCTGATGTAATAGCTGGTGGGCTCCTGAAAAATAGCTTGAGACTCCGAGTCGACGTGGAGATAGCGCACGCCGACGTCGAGGGTCCACGACTTATTCCACAGTGTGCCATCGAAAACAGCCTTGGCGAAGGCCGCCTTGTTGTTCTCCTCCACCTCGTTGAAGCTGCCAGGATCAGGCTGCGGCCCAAAGCTGTGGTACTGGGCAAGTGCGGCGAGCAGCGCTGCGCGTTTGTCGGGTGTCAATTGATTGTAGGCAGCAGGTGTGGTCAACCAATTGATATACGAAAGCGCGTTGTATTGAATCCATTGTTTCGGCAGTCCAGGCTGCGAAACGCCGTTGATCGGAGCAGGGGGCGTATAGATATATGCGCCAACCACGCTGGCTGGCACGGACACGGCGTAGCCGCAATATGCATTGCAGAGGATGCCATCGGGCGTGGTCAGGTCCACCGATTTGTTGTATTCGCGATTTTCCTGGATGCCGAATTCGAGGTTGGATAAAACGCCGCTGTCAAAGCTCTTATTTAAGTTCAGCTGATACTCGGTAATGCCTTCCGTGACATTGTTCGACTGGCCACCTGCGTTGCAGCAATGCGCATACAGGTCGTTGAGGTTAGTGGTGGAGATGATGTTGGTATAGCTAGGCGGCTCGTTGTCGCCATTGTTGGTCCAGGTCGGATTGACACCGACATTGCGCGCACCGATCACAGTGAAAAAGCCGTCCGCGCTTTCCTTGTTCCACGCTTTGGAGTTGGATACATCCAAGGTGACCACGGTCGACGGGTCGACGTCGAAAGCCAGGTTCAAGCCGTTTTGGTTCATGATTTCGTTGCTTGGGTTGTAGGCAACGACATAATCATTCGACATGACGCCGGTGTTCTTTCTCACATAGCTCGTTACGGTGTTATTGGCATCGGTGGTGAGCGATTGAATGTCACCGCTGTTTCCGTATTCGCCAAATTCGTGTGTCAGCGGATCGATCCGGTAACCCGCGTACAAGGTGTCGAACTTGACGGTCAGGCGATCGATCGGGCGCCAGTCAATCGCCCCGCTGAAGCTTTTGCGAGTGCGCTCTTCAACTACGACATTGTTAGCCAGCGTTTCAGGTATGGCGACGTTCGTGTACTTGGGATCGCTCAAGCCGGAAAGCTGGGAGATATTCTGGTTGACGTACCAGGAATTTGCCTGCGTATTGATCTGGGTGTCATCGCGCTTGTAGTACTGCACGGAGGCCAGCCAGCCGAAGGTGTTGTCCGAATTGGTCCAACCGGTGAGGCCCGACACCTTTGGCGTGGTCTTGCCGGCCCAGCTGCCGGTCAGGTTGCTGTTGACCCCTGCGGCGGTACCCGTTGCGTGGAATCCGTGAAAATCCAGCGGACGCGCGGTTTGAATATCCACGACGCCGCCGATGTCGACTTCGGGAATGTCGGCCGATGAAGTTTTGTTGACCTGCGCAACGCTGATGATGTCCGACGGAAGCACGTCGAAATCGAAGGCGCGCGTACCGGATGCGGTCGCCATCTGGCGGCCGTTGACCGTCACGGCAACGAAATCGGGACCAAAGCCGCGTATGGCAATCTGAGAGGATTCGCCACCACTTCTATCCACCGATACGCCAGGCACGCGCTGCAAAGCGTCGGCGACATTGGGATCGGGGAATTTTCCGGCCTCTTCGGCGGAAATCGAATCGACGACGTTGACGGAGTTCTGCTTGATGGACTGAGCTCGGCGGATAGCGTCCAGCTGGCCGCTGACGCTTACCACGCTTAGATCGGTGACTTTTTTGTCGTCGGCTTTTTTCTTGTCGTCGGTTTTTCCGGTGTCTGCAGCAGGGCTGCCCTGCGCCGATGGCGCGGATGTGCTGGTGGCCGACGCGGGAGTGCTCGTTTGTGCGTGCGCTTGCGTGCCGTAACCCACCACACAAGCGCCACTCATTATCGCCAGCGCCTGACACACCGAGAACGTTAACTTGGTTCGTTGCATGGATTGCCCCTTAAATGCGTAATTTACGTAGACATGTACGCAACGGCGGACATGGCTTCATGCCCCCGCTATGCCGTCTGCTCTGATTGATCTCGCACCTACCCCATCAGCTACACCACAAGCGCCGCCCCCGCTCGTTGGCGATTCGTGAGCCGTGTCGTGAAGCAACCCGAGGGTTGAACCGCTAGCCGGTCCGGTCGTCTCGAATTGTTCGACGCTGCTGCCCGCGTGTCTCCAATAGTATTATTTTAGGATAATAATATTCTCGTAACGTGCGACAAGCTGCAGCGCAACATCGACGGCGCATGAGCACCGCCTGCTGGCGAATCAAGAAAGGGCGCTGGCGTCGGACTAGGGGGAACGAGAGGGTGGTGCCGGCCTTCGACCCAAGGTGGTCATCGATGGCGAGGAGGCAGTGCGGTTTTGCGTTGTGAGAACAGCTAGAGCTTTGCTGTTCGCCATCAAGTACATGCCCAGTAGCGCAGCGCAATGCGCGATACGCGATAAGTGCAGCGCGGCTCACATATAGAAAGGAATGTGATCGGAGCGCTGTTCGCTTCGAACCAGGTCGCTACCGTTGGTCTTGTATCGACTGTCCAGATTGAGAGCGACATCGTCGACTCTCAATCTGGTTTAGATCTATAGATAACGCTGAAGCCTGCGTTTAAGCATTCGTTCCGCCATCGACCGTCAGATTTGCTCCGGTGATGTATGAAGCCTCCGGACTGGCGACGAACGCGACCAATGCGGCGACTTCATCCACCTGGCCATAGCGATTAAGCGCGGTGGCGGCCTTCTGCGGTACGGCCCATTCGCCTGCGGCAGGATTCAGATCGGTATCGATCGGACCCGGCTGCACGTTGTTGACAGTGATGCCGCGGCTTCCCACTTCCCGGGACAGACCCTGGGTAAACATCTTCACCGCGCCTTTCGTCGCCGAGTAAGGCACGAGGCCAGGCGTAAGCACGCGTTCGCCCACGCACGAACCGATCATGATGATGCGTCCGTTGTTATTCATATGCTTCAACGCTGCCTGCGTCGTTACGAATACGCCGCGGATATTGATATCGATGACACGATTCAATTCTTCCAGCGTGGTTTCTTCGAACGGCTTTGGAATAGCGGTGCCTGCATTGTTCACCAGCACATCGAGCCGGCCGAGGGCGGCTACTGCTTTTTCGACAGCGCTCTTCACGGCGTCGGCGTCGGCGGCGTCTGCTTGAATCGCAATCGCTTTTCCGCCATTGGCTTCAATGGCTTTGACGACGGCCGACGCCATGGTGGCGTCCTTGGCGTACGTGATGGCGACACTTGCGCCATCGGCAGCTAGGCGCTTGGCGATCGCTGCGCCAATGCCACGCGAACCACCGGTAACGAGGGCTACTTTTTTGGCTAACTTAGACATGGGATTTCCTTGCGTTTCTGGAGGGGGATTGAGGTGGGTGTTGTCGAGCTAGGAGCGTTCAAACGTCAGTAACAACGGTTTGTCCCGTCTATCGACTTGCATGCAACATGCTGCAATGACGTGTACGGGCGGTGTGCATCACTCATGGTGCTAGCTAAGACGCTGATGTGTACGCCACAGGGGTATGGAGGGCGTTAAAGCTTCGAGCCACCGTCCACGCGCATGGTTTCGCCGGTAATCCAGCGCGCCTCGTCGGAGGCGAGAAACACCATGGCTCCGGCAATATCTTCGGGAGTCGCGAGGCGCTTGAGTGCCTGCATGGATAGAGCACGGTTACGACCTTCCTCGGTCTTGGTGAAATTGGACATATCGGTATCGACCACGCCCGGTGCCACCGCATTGACGCGAATGCCGCGCTCGCCCAGTGCCACGGCGAAATGCTTCACCAGCGTGTCGACGGCACCCTTGGTGGCTGCGTAGGCGGAGAGCGTGCCGGCAACGGCACGTGCTACCAGCGATGAAGTGAAAATGATCGTGCTGCCCTTGCACATGGTCGGCAGCAACTGCTGCACCAGAAAGTAGGGCGCGCGAACATTCACCGCAAACAGCTGATCGAAGTCATCGACAGTCAATTCTTCGATCGATGCCGCCTTGGAGATGCCGGCGTTGGCCACGAGGATGTCCAACCGATCACCGACAATGCCGCGAACCTGCTTGGCCAGATCGTGCGCGCCGTTGGGCTTGCTCAAATCAGCTGTCACCTTCTGCGCGCGGCCACCCGCAGCGGTGATTTCCTTCACAACCTCATCGGCTTCCTTCTGCGCATTGCCATAGTGGACGATGACCAGCGCACCCGCCTTCGCGAGCGCAAGAGCCGTAGCACGGCCGATGCCGCGGGATGCCCCGGTCACCAGGGCAGTCTTACCAGTGAGCGTAGTCATGACGAAAATCCTGCAGTGAGTGAGTGGCTTTATGCGATCTCTTCGATCGCATCGACGCGATCGGGATAGAATGCGACGTGGTCCTTGATCACAGCGACCGCAGGGTAGGGGCTTTCATAAGTCCATACCGAATTGACCGAGCGTTCGCCACCTGACGGGATGCTGTAGTAATGGCAGTCGCCCTTGTACGGGCAGTACGTGGTGTGATCGGAGCGATCGAGCAAGGACATGTCGACATCATCACGCGGGATGTATTGCACGGCCGGATAGTCGGCCTCCTTGAGCGTGAAGGCATGTTGCGTATTGGCAACCACTCGCCCTGCGACGGTAACAACGACCCGGCGAGGGTTTCGCACGATATCGATCGGGTGTTCCGGGCTCGGCTCCTTGATGGTGCGACTGGGTGCGGTCTGGTGCTTATAGGTGGTCATGAAGAGGGTCTCTGATAGCGGGCACTTGGGCGCTTTCGTAGCGTGGAGAAAGGCCTCTGAGGCATTGCCCTTGGGCTGTTTGCTTCTCGATGGTGTGAAATTTAAGCCTATGTGGCGCCTTTGAATAAGACTTTGTAAGCTTCGCCCCATGCCTATCAGGCATGACTCGCTGGAGGCGCCGTGGAGCTTCGCCACCTTCGGTATTTTGTCGCCATCGCCGAGACCGGCAGCCTCACAGTGGCCGCCGAAAAAAAGCTCTACACCTCGCAGCCGTCCTTGAGTCGCCAGATCAAGGATCTCGAAGAGCAGGTCGGCACACCGTTACTCAATCGAAGTTCTCGTGGTGTTGTACTGACGGATGCCGGCAAGGCATTCCTGGATCACGCGCGGCTGGCGCTCAATCAGGTGGAGGCCGCGGTGGCGGCAGCGCGACGTGCCGCACAACCTGCAAAGCAACGTTTCAGCATGGGGTTTCTCACCGGCCAGGAAATGACATGGTTGCCAGAGGCCATGCGTGTGCTTCGCGCGGAATTGCCCAATATCGACGTGACAGTATCCAGTGACTACTCGCCCGACCTTGGCGAAGCGGTAGCGCGCGGTCGGCTGGATATTGCATTCATGCGCGCCGAACCCGACTTCGATCTGACCTATCGGCGTGTTTCAAAAGAGCAGTTGGTCGCTTTGATGCCGAGCGATCATCCGCTGACCGCGCGCACCTCCGTGCGCGCGAAGGATCTCATCGGTCAGCCTTTCATCGCTATGGCGAACAAGGCGAGAGTGCTGCGTTCGGTCATCGACCAATACCTCGAACATGCGGGAGTGAAGATCACACCATCCCAGCTGGTCGACAATCCCGCGATGGTGATGTCCTTAGTGGCATCCACGCGCGGTATCGCGCTAATACCATCCTACGTGGAACCTCTCATGCCATGGTCGGTCGTCAGTCGGCCCTTGGCCGACAACGCACCTACGATCGACCTTGTCGTGGGTTACAGTGAATCGAATCAGTCGCCGATTCTCCAACTGTTCCTTTCACACCTTGATGACTTGATGGCGAGTGTCGGCAAAGCCGGCGTCTAGGCAGGGAGATGCTCGCCACTTAAAGTGGGCCGTTTTCAAGTGGCTGTGTGAAAACGGGAAGGATTAACGAACTCGTTTGGGGGTAACAGACTTGATTAAGTTGGTTCGTATCCAAGCGCAGTCCGCTCAAACATATAAAGCCATTCGGCTGGCCGCCTTAAAGCAGGATCCGCTCTCATTTGGTAGTACTTATGAGCGCGAAGCGTTGCTTGCCGACCAGGACTGGCTAAATCGTGCGAAATCTCTCGATGGGCAGAATCGCGTTGGCTTCTTCGCACTTGAAGATGAAAAAGCCTTAGGCCTCGTCGCATGCTTTCGCGACAGCGAAAACCCCGCAGTGGCCGAGGTGATTTCAATGTGGGTGGCACCGGCCGGTCGTCGACGTGGAGTTGGGTCGGATCTGCTGAACGCCATTCGCCGCTGGGCCCAAGAAGGAGGTATACGAACGCTCCGTCTGCTCGTGACGAGCAGCAATACTGCAGGCATCTCCTTCTACGAGCGCAACGGATTCGTCCGGACTGGCAACACAACACCGTATCCGCATACGCCCGATATTTTTGAGATCGAAATGACCCTGTCTACTTAAGGCTAATGTCCACCACCCAACGTAGATGCCGCACCTAAATGCAATTTTCGCCCCCCAAGCAACCCGTCGGTGTCTCTTTGCTCTCCGCGATGGCAGAAATCTGCAACCGATCGATGTGTCGACGTATCAGTAGGGTTAATGGCGAGTGCATGTTGGCGGGCGTTGCCTATGGTCTCGATGCTTCGCTGGAAGACGCCTTGCACGCACGTGCTGGCGATCTCCACGTGGGCTTGTTCGGCCAGGCGTTCGTCAGCGGGTGCGCTTCGTTCTTCAGGCAAGCTATGCGCACTCAGTCTGAACGTGTGGAGCGGCATTAATCGAAGGGCGGGGAAAACAGTTGCCCGCTTTCGATCGGCGGCGGCAACTTTCAATTTTCCCTAGAGTGCGGAGATGGCAATGATTAGAAATATCTTTCTGACGAGCGTGTTGTTTGCTCTTCTCGCTTCGTATGCATGGGCCGCGGCACCTGCCGTATCTGAGGCGAACAATGCGGCAAACAAAGATGACTTGTACGACACCATTTCAAAATTGGATGCTGCCTTCTTTGATGCATTCAATCATTGCAGCTCTCCCGGTGAGCTGGACAAGCACGCAAAATATTTGAATGAAAACGTCGAGTTTTATCACGATAAAGGCGGCGTCTCTTGGACGAGAAAAGACTATATTGATAAAACGCGCGCGAATGTGTGTGGCAATTTTCGGCGTGTATTAACGGCAGGAAGCTTGCAGGTATTTCCCATCAAGGACTACGGCGCCATCGAAGAGGGGCACCAGACGTTCTGCGATATCAAATCCGATAAATGCTTCGGCGAGGCCAAATTCCTGATTGTTTGGCACCGTTCGTCCAAGGGCTGGGAAATAACTCGAATTCTCAGCTATGGGCACCACGCGATCGATTGAAATCGCGCGTGCGGCCCTGAGCGAGGGAGGCTCGCTTGTTGAGCGCTAAGGTTTGACGTTGGCTTATGCAACTGAGCGCGAGCGTTTGGCGCGTACGGCTGCATCAACAGGATGAACGGCTTACTTGCCGCGTGCCTTCAGTTGCGCGTCTAAGCGTGGATAGATCCGACGCGCATTGCCTTCCAAAACCTTGTGCCTGTCTTCGGCGGACATGTTCAGTGAGTCGATATAGCGGAGGGTGTCGTCGAAATAGTTGCCGGTGGTCGGGTCGATGCCGCGCACGGCACCCACCATTTCCGAACCGAACAGGATGTTGTCGATGTCGATGACCTTGAACAGCAAATCGATACCCGGCTGATGGTAGACGCAGGTATCGAAGTACACATTCTTCATGACATGCTCGCTTAGCGGCGGCTTCTTCAACATGTCGGCCAGGCCACGGTAACGGCCCCAGTGATACGGCACCGCGCCTCCGCCGTGCGGGATGATGAAGCGCAAGCTTGGGAAGTCCGTAAATAAATCGCCTTGCAGAAACTGCATGAACGCAGTGGTGTCGGCGTTGATGTAATGCGCGCCCGTAGCGTGGAAGTTGGTGTTGCAGCTGCCAGATACGTGAATCATGGCCGGCACATCCAGCTCCACCATCTTCTCGAAGAATGGATACCATGCGCGGTCGGTAAGCGGCGGCCCATTCCAATGTCCGCCCGACGGATCGGGATTGAGATTGCAACCGACGAAACCTAGTTCGCTGACGCAGCGTTCCAGTTCGGCGATTGAATTCTTGATCGTCACCCCAGGCGATTGTGGCAGTTGGCACACGCCAATAAAGGCTTCCGGGTAGAGCTCGACCACTCGCGCGATCAGATCATTACAGTGACGCGTCCATATCTGGCTGACTACCTCATCACCTTCATGGTGTGCCATCGTGCTGGCGCGCGGCGAAAAGATCGTCATGTCTAAACCGCGTTCGCGAAGCAGGCGCAGTTGATGGGCTTCAATGCTTTCGCGGATCTCCTCGTCGGAGATGTTGGGATAGATCGGCAACGGCTGCGAGGAATCGTCGAAGTGCTTCAGTTGCGCATCGCGAAAAGCATCGTGACCTTTCGGTGCGGTGGTGTAGTGTCCGTGGCAGTCGATGATCATGGCATGCTTGCATTCTTGAATGCGGAAGACGTCAGTTCAGACATATTTAAGGCCTTTCTGCGCCAAGCGCTCACGCATGTTGTAGATGTCCAGGCCCAGCTCGCCTGAAGCCAGACGTTCTCGTTTTTCGTCCTCTCTGGCTTCGCGTTCCTTGGCTTTTTCCAACGCTTGGAAAGCGTCGGCACGCGGCACTACACAAATACCGTCGTCGTCGGCAACTACCACGTCGCCAGGATTGACCAGCGCGCCGCCACAGACCACCGGCACGTTCACCGAGCCGAGCGTTTCCTTTACCGTGCCTTGCGCATGGATTGCACGGCTCCAAACGGGGAAACCCATGGCGGTGAGATCACGCACGTCACGCACGCCGGCGTCGATGATCAGGCCACGGCAGCCGCGCGCTTTGGCCGAGGTGGCCAGCAAGTCGCCGAAATAGCCGTCTTCGCAAGGGCTGGTGGTTGCGGCGATAAGCAGATCGCCTTTACGTAACTGCTCGATCGCCACATGCATCATCCAGTTGTCGCCCGGCGGCATCAGCACAGTGACAGCCGAGCCGGCGATACGCGCGCCACCGTAGATTGGGCGAAGACTGGAATGCATCAGACCGGTGCGGCCCTGCGCCTCATGCACGGTAGCGACGCCAGCGCGAGCTAGACCATCGATCACGTTGGCGTCGGCGCGTTCAATACGAGTTACTACGACTGACATATCCCATCCTCTTCGCAACATCAATCATTGGCGGCGGCAGGCCGGAAGCCCATCAGCACTCCGATGTCCACGCGCAGGCCGATCGCGTATACAAACAAGTTCTTCGGTAGCACCGACGTTTTCGGGAGACTTGAATTGTCCGGATGCACGATGTATTGCAAGCTCGGCATCAGCTCCAGACCTTTGACGAGGTGAATGCTGTAGGTCAGGTCGTAGTCGGTTTGATGCAGCGCGTTTACGCCGGTACCGCCTTCTTTCTTGCGTACTTCGGCAAGATAGGCTTGCTCTTCCGGTGTCATTTCGAACTCGGAGATATTCAGGCCGAGCGTGTCATAGGGGCGGAACGAAAGCGGTCCGGTCATGACGAAACCGGTAAAGATCTGCTGATGCATGATCTCCTGATCTTCCAACTGCTGCACCCAACCGCCGAAGACGTTGAAGCTACGCGGCGAGTCCGGGTCCGGACGCCAGATGACCTTGTCGCCCATGACGTAGAAACCATCGCGAATGTGGTTATCGGTGGCAGCCTTGCCGCCATCGATGCCCAGAGGCTGGCCCTTCGTGTTCAAGTTGATGTCGGTCAGCGGAGCGGTGCTCTCATAGACGCCGCCTTTCAACTCAAACGGATACTGCACGGTCTTGGGGTCGTTCTGCGCCCAGCCGAATTCGATCGGCAACGTATAGCCGGTCGAATGCTTGATTTCCCAATCCAGGCCGTTGCTGGGCTGTACGTCGGGATTGACCTCGAATGCGCCGACATCGACATAAGTGTTCTCGGTCGTCTTGAACTTCACGTTGCCACCCCACGTCGCCGAAGGCAGCAGGCTGAGTCCGGTTTCGGACACCAGCATTCGCGGCTCGCCGCAGGTATTGGCCGAGACGAACTGGCAGTTGACCACCAGGTGGCCGAAGTAGGTGGTACTGCCCAGGCGACCGACTTGGACATCCAGGCGATCATCGAATGCCTTCTGCTCGTAAGAGAACAGGCCCAAGTGCCAGCGTGGAAAGGCGTTCTTATAGATGTACTGCTGTTTGTTGTAGGTGCCAGTGACGAGCGCGTTGAGGCTCAACCCGTAATCACGATACGCAGTGAAATGGAGGCTGGCGCCGGACCAACCGAAGATCTTGCCAAGATCGAAGTCCGCACCGATATAGAACTGGCCAACGTTATGGCTACCCTGTTTGACACCGCCGGTGGTGTTCTTGGCGTACTGATCAATTTCGCTGGCGCGGATATTGACGCCATCGTCGAGCAGCTTCTGCACCAACTTCGAGCGCGGCAACGCCGGCTCCTTGGAAGCCGGTCGCGCAGCGACCGGTGTGTCGGAAGGGTTAACGATGCCATTGCCGGTGTTCTGCTGCGATGGGGTATAGGCATCGGCCCAATTCGCATTCGGGCCACCGCTTTGCGCTGACTGCGTGTTTTGTGCGCTCTGCGCATGCACGGCAGGTGCAAGCAACAGTGTGACGAGACTCAGGTATAACGATTTTCGTGCCATCAGCCTTTTCATTGACGCGACCCTCCCCATCGCGGTGCCGATAGGAACCGCGAGATGCATGTTGTTTTGAAGGCATGATCGAACTGCCTGTTAACCTGCCTGTAGTTCTTGTCGAAGCTTGTTGCGGTCGACCGCTTTCTCCCAATAGCCAACCGCCACGGTCGCAACGCAATTGCCGACGATGTTCACGAACACGAACCCCGCCGACAGAATGCGATGCACGCCGAGTATCAAAGCGACGCTACCGACCGGAATGGTCTTGGTCGCCGCCAAGGTCATGGTCAATACCGCGATAGCGGAGCCGGAAACGCCCGCGCCACCTTTGGATGTGACCAACAAAATCAACAACAGGCCCAACTGTGCCTGCCAGCCAAGCGCGGTACCGGTAGCCTGCGCAAGGAATACGGCTACCGCTGCGAAATAAAGGCAGGTGCCGTCATGATTGAAGCTGTAGGCAGTAGGCAACACCATGCCGACCACTGATTCGTCCACGCCCAGGCGCGTGAGTTTTTCGGTGAGCTGCGGAAACACGCTCTCCGACGAGCTGGTACCGAGCACCAACACCAGCTCCTCGCGGAAGTAACGCATCAGTTTGAGCAGGCTAAAACCGCATACGCGCGAAATAGGAGCAAGTACCACCAGCAGGAACACGACGCACGTGAGTGCGAATTCGGCCACCAGTTTGGCGAGCGGCACCAGGCTGTTGAGTCCGAACTTGGCGGTGGTGAAAGCGATCGCGCCGAAGGCGGCGATGGGCGCGATTTTCATCACCACGCGAATGATCCAGAACAAGGTCTGGCGGATGACATCCACAATGCGCAACACCGGTTGCGCGTTGTCACCAAGACTGGCCAAGCCGCAAGCAAACAACACCGAAAAAAGCAGAATCTGCAGGATGTCGCCGTTGCTGAATGCACCGATGGCGGATGTCGGCACCAAATTGGTGAGGAACTCGCCAAAGCTGTGCGGTGCCGCTGCTTGATCGCCCGTACTCATGCCGTGCGTGAGCAACGCCGGGTCGACATGCATGCCCACGCCAGGCTTGAGCACATTGATGGCGACCAGGCCAATCACCAACGCCACGCTGGTGACGAGTTCGAAATACACCATCGCCTTGAGTGCGATGCGCCCAACCTTGCCTAGGTCGCGCACGCTGGCAATGCCGTGCGTGACCGTGCAGAAGATGATCAGTCCTACCACCATCTGAATTAGGCGGATAAAAATATCGCCCAGCGGCTTGAGACGGGTGCCGATATCCGGCCACAGCACACCGACCAAAACGCCCAACACCATACCCACCACCACCTGGAAAGTCAGGTCGCGATAGAACGGACGCCGTTGCGTGGTCAGGTGCATGTCGAGGTTTACCGGTCGGGTCATGGTGAAGCTGAACTCTTGGCAGGTGCCGCGTCAACGCTTCGTGCGCCAGCGCGATCGACAATGTCAGGCTATCTCGCCTTTCAGCAAGGCGTGAGCGGGCCCTAATACCTCGTCGAGGCTCAGCTTTCGCGGCAGCAGCGCCTGCTCCAAGCAGGCGTCGATGATCCATTCCAGCGGGCCGCGCAAGGCGTCAAAGCCGGACAAAGTCTTGCGTGGGCCGTCTCCAGCCGTGGCCTGCACGCTTTCGGCCTGCGCCAACAAACCATAGGCGGCACGCACGGCAGCCGGCTCACGCGTACAGATATCAGCGCTCGCAGCTACCACATGGTTAATCGGCACAAAGCCATGCTGCTGCGCCCAAGCAAGATCGTTGGCTTTGGCATCGGCGATCACCGGCACGTAGTCATGGCCCTCAGGCAAGTCGTTGCCGAAGATCGCCGCATCGATGTCGCCATCGTGCAGCATGTCCAGCAGGCTCTTGTCATGCGCCGGATGTTCAACGAAACGCGGATCCTGATATTGCTCAACGTGCGCCAGATCATGGGTGATCCAACGGATATCGGGCGTGGCCAAGCCGTAATCTTCGACCAGATGCGCGCGCACCCACATGCCGGTGGTCTGCGTGTATGAGCGTACGCCGATGCGCTTGCCGCGCAGTTGTTCGGGTTTGACGTCGCCATGCGGGCGATACGACACCAAGCAGCCGCGCTGGAAACGCGACGCCACCACCACCGGCAGCAACACGATCGGCCGCTTGAAAGCAATCGCCTGCAGCGCCGTGACGATCGCCAATTCAGAGATGTCGAACTTCGCGTTGCGCACCATCGGCGCAAAGGCTTTGTGGATAGGGTCGATCTCGGTGAAATCGAGCACCACCCGATCGCTCTGGAGCGCACCGTTCTTCAGCGGCGTGGTCAGCGCGGTGGTCTTCAACACGGCATGCAGATGGACCGGCTGGCTCATGCCGCCACTCCTCGCAGCGCCGGATAAATGCGTTCGACGGTGCCGCTGAAAATCATCGCCTGCTGGTCGTTGGGCAAGCCCGACAACACGTCGCGTGCCGTCGTCACCAGTTCATCGAGTGAACCTTCCGCCGCTGGAAAGTTGGAGCCCCACGCAATGCGTTCGGCACCGAAGGCGCTCACCAGCTTTTCCAGGAAAGCAGTCGGATTGGAGCGGCCCTGCGCAGCTGCGGCCAACGTGCGATTGGTCAGCTTGAGGTGAACACCTTTGTAATGGGCCATGTCGAACAACGCTTGCGCGGCCTTGTATGGTGCGCCGTCATCCAGGTCCGGACGGGCGCAGTGATCCAGTAACACGCGCGAGTTGGGAAAATGTTCCAGCAACGTGCGCAGCGTTGGCAAACCCTGCATGGTCATCTGCAAGCAGACGGGAATGCCCAGCTTTTCGGCATGCGCCCACGCCGGATAGGAATCTTTGTGACCAAGCCAATCCGATTGGCCGGGCATGGTGGTGCCCGTGGTAAACAGTCGAAAGCCGTGCAGGCCTTGAGCCTCCCAATGATCGATCCGCTCCACCGCATCCGGCGCCAACGCATCGATCGAATACACGCCGACCAGGCGATGCGGGTAGGCACGCACTGCATCGGCTACATAGCTGTTGTCGTGCCCGTATACGGTCGAGGCCTGCACCACCACGGCCTTTGCAATACCGGCGACATCCAGCGCCTTGATCACGCCTTCCGCATTGACCGGACGTTCTTGCGACCACGCGGATTGATGACCGCCGATCGGGTTCTTCGGATAGGTCATCGTGTCGGAAGCGATGGCGTGCAGGTGGGAATCAATGATGTTCATCAGGGTGGTCAGTTCACTATTGGTCGTGGTGTTTCTCTTGCGCCGCAACAATCAACACATGTGGGAAAACGGTAGACCGGACGCCTTTAATGCTGCGTTGCGCAAATAAAGGCATCGTCCCGACTTTCGAGTTTGATATCGACTGTCATAGGGGCTTTAGGCCCCTGGCGTTTCGGAAACGAAATCTGCTCGAAAACGGCCGTGAAGCCAAATTCGTTTTATTGTCGGCCTATAAGCAAATACTATTGATTGTGTATGGATCACATTTATGCCCTGAACCTTCGCCACTTGGACGCACTCGGCGTCATCGCTCGTGCCGGCAGCATGAGCGCTGCGGCCGAACAGGTCAGCCTTTCGCAGCCAGCGTTGGCTCAAGCTGTCGGTAAGCTCGAACGTAATCTTGAAATTCGCCTGTTCGAACGCCGCGCCGTTGGCATGCGTCCGACTACGACGGGGCTCGCCTGGATCATTCGTGCCGAACGTGCATTGCGTTATCTCACTCAAGGCGTGCGCCTGGTGCGTCGCTCGGCGCGCCTCGCGCCGCTGAGTCATATCGAGCGTCGTGTCAGCATGGTTCAGCTACGCGCGCTGGTGGCGGTCGAACACTGCAGCAGCTACGCCGCCGCTGCCGAACAAATCGGGCTATCGCAACCGGCCGTCTATCGCGCAGTGCAAGAACTGCAGGACGCGCTGGGTGCGGAATTGCTGGTGCGAGCGGGACGCGCCGTGCGGCCCACCGATTTAGCCAGCCGTTTCGTGCGCTTCGTGCGCCTGATGTTGGCGGAGTTGCGCACGGGGCTGGACGAAATCGCCGCTGGCAAACACGGCGTCGGTCGCATCAGCATTGGTACGTTGCCGATGGCGCGCACCGTTTTCCTGCCCGATTTGCTCGCGCGATTCGCGCAAGAGCATCCAGGTGCATCGGTAGAAGTGCGCGAAGCGCCTTACGGTGAGTTACTGATCGCACTACGCCACGGCGATATCGACCTGATGATGGGCGGCGCGATGCGCTATCCGGCACCCGCCAACGACGTGGAACAGGAAGCGCTGTTCGATGACGAGCTCTTTATCGTTGGCAACAGCGCTCATCCTCTAAGGCGCAGCAAAGTCGTCACCATCCAGGACCTGTTCGCCTATCCCTGGGCAGTGCCGGCAGTTGGCGTACCGATGCGGCGAAATTGGGAGACACTGTTCCGCAGCCACGGCGTTGAGCCGCCAACACCGCGCATCGAATGCGGCTCGGTGTTGGTCGCGCGCGGACTTATGCTTAAAGGCGAATGGCTGACCTTGATGTCGCTCGACCAGTTCCTGTTCGAGCGCGAGGCGGGTGCTTTGGCCGAAATTCCCATCGAGGGCGGCGTTCTGCGTCGGCGCATCGCTATCACATGGCGCAGCGACTGGCGTCCTACGTCCATGCAGGAACGTTTCGCAACCATGGCGCGCGAGATGGGTGCCGAACGCACCCGCCTATTGCCGTGATCCGGCTAGTCGATTGATCTTGTCTTGCAAGTGTCCCTTGCACCCTCACCACTCCAGGCTCGAACTTTCAATTTCCATATAGGGCTTCGCCCAAAGAGCCATTTGCACGTGCATCGATTTTCGCCAGGCCTCGTGCATGTGCGCTACGTCGGATTCGTTATGTCCCTTGGCTTCCAGATACGGTTTTATCGTGTCGTTGAGAACGACCAGGAAAGCCAGGATGTCGCTGTACGGAACATAGGATGTAGAAACGACGTTGTCTGTCTGGTTCTTCTTGACGCTTGTATGCCTCAGAGCGATTTCCTGCTGATAGTTAAGCCAGTCTTGGTCATACGGGCGCAGGCACGTGTCGAGAATCCATTGCTGAAACCGGCGATTGCTGCGTGCCAGGTAATCGGGCAGCGGTGACCCGTCGAGGCTTCGTGAGTGCCTGGCAAGATGAGGAATGCCGGCGATGATATTGGCGCGCCAGTGATTCACGATCCTCTCGACCTGATCTTCCAGCACGGTTCCGGCCATGCGCAGATAGCGCTCATCTTGCTCGGTAAAGTCGACGGATATCTTCAGTCGTTGCAGGTCATCGAGCGTCGCGGAGGATGCAGCGACGGTGGATGCACCATAGGTGTAGCCGGGTATATCGCTTACGTTGCCAGGCATGGGGAACCTCATTCTCTTAAGGAGACCTGGGCGAAATCGCTGGCGTAGCGATCATCGACGTGTTCATTGATCAAATTGCGTTGCGGAGGCAATCTCGCGCCAGTCGCCAATATCTCGTTTTAGTCGCGACAGCTTTTCATCTATGCGCGCATAGCAATCCGGGCCAAGCGGTAAACGCAAAGGGGGAGAGGGCGATTGAACCGCTTTGATGATTATGCGAACGGCTTTTGCAGGGTCGCCCGATTGGTTGCCGCTTTGGGAAGAAACATTGCCGCGTGCCTTACCCGCGCTTTCAGCATAAGCATCGACAATCTTGGCTGCTTTTTTAATTGACCCGGATGAAAGGAATTCGGTGCGGAAATAGCCTGGCTCGACAATAGTGACCTTGATGCCAAACGGCCTTAGTTCCAAATCGAGAGCCTCCGACAATCCTTCCACGGCAAACTTCGCCGCGTTGTAAAGACCAAATCCCGCGGAGCCGGTAATCCCCCCGACCGATGAAAAATTGACGATGTGACCGGAACGATTCGCGCGAAAATGTGGCAGCACCGCACGAACGACATTGAATGTCCCAAAGAAATTGGTATCAAAGGTTGCCTGCGCCTCTTCGGTAGACACTTCTTCAACGGCACCTACCATGCCAAACCCGGCATTGTTTACGACCACATCGATACGGCCCATTTTTTCGACGGCCTGCTTGATCACCTGTTCGGTTTGGCGCTCGTCGGTAACATCGAGCTGCATCACGGTAAGGTTTTCGTGAGTCATATCAGTTGAGCCGCTTCGGGTGGTACCAACGACACGGTGGCCACGCTGAAGCAGTTCCTCACAAAGCACCTTGCCAAAGCCACGCGAAATGCCCGTCACAAACCAATGTGCTGTAGACATGAATGGTTATCCTTACGGCAAGCTCATGCTCGACTTCACTATCGAGCACCAGTGGGGCTTTGCGGCTCATCGGCAAGAGGGTTGATGAGCCGCGTCGAAAGTCCTAATCGGGTCGGCTGGACTGGATTTTGCCCATGGTTCGTATGCCAACGCTCCAATACTCACGATCTACTTCATTGGTGCGGCCGCCCAGCATTTGAACGCTGACGAATGGCATTACTTATGCGCTGCACTGTGTTCGCTGACTGCATCCATCACCCGGGCGGAATAGACCGAGGCGGCACCGGCATTCAGTGCGACGGCAACGCCAAGGGCTTCAGCAATTTCGTCGCGCGTCGCGCCGTGCTTTAGCGCTTCGCCCGTGTGCACGGTGATGCAGCCGTCGCAGCGGGTGGTCACCGCCACCGCCAGTGCAATCAGTTCGCGGGTTTTTGCATCCAGGTGTCCCGTTTTCTGACCTGCGTTGGATAAGGTTTGGTAGCCGGCAACCGTATCGGGGCTCAGCTTGCCGATTTCGCCAATGCGGCCCATCAGTTCTTTGCGATATTCAAGCCAGTTCAACATAGGAGTTCTCCTAGCATGTTTGCAGTGTAATGACCGGTCGCGGTAAGCGTGCCGGCAGCGGTACCTACGATTCTTGCGTCAATGTTGAATGCTCACCACGACTTTTCCCTGCGCTTGTCGGCTCTCGATAAGCGCGTGCGCGGCTTCGATATCCTTCAAGCCGAAGTCACGAGGTTCCACAAGAGGCTTGATCATTCCTGCCTCGGCGAGGCGCGTTGCTTCTCGCAGAATTTCTCCATGATGCGCCTTGCCTTCTCCCGTCAACAGCGGCAACAACGTGAACACGCCGGAATAGGTGCCTGCACGGAAAGAAAGAGGCGCCAACGCATGTGTGCCCCATCCCAATGCGCTGACAACATGGCCGAATCGGGATATCGCTTTGAATGATGCATCAAGGCTTGCGCCGCCGGCCGTGTCATACACGACATCGAAACCGCGGCCCGTTGTGAAAGCCGCGACGTAGTCGTCGACCTGCATGTTGCTGTGGTCGATGGGTGTCGCACCAAGCTGCTCGATCACGCCTGCGCGGGAAGCGGCACCGGTTGCGAAGACTGTCGCATTAAAAGCGCGTGCGATCTGAATAGCGATGCTTCCCACGCCGCCAGCGCCACCTTGTATCAATACGGTTTGGCCTGCGCTCACATGCGCGCGATCGACCAAACCTTCCCATGCGGTAATGAAAACGAGTGGCAATGATGCCGCCTCGCGCATGCTGAAGTGAGAGGGCTTGAGCGCAAGCAGGTCTGCATCCACTGCAGCGTATTCGGCAAGCGATCCTTGAACGCCGCCCACGCCTCCGGTCATGCCGTAAACCTCGTCACCGACCCGAAAGGTGGTGACGCCGGGGCCTACCGCATCGACCACGCCAGCCAGATCGATACCCAGGATCGCCGGCAGCGCGTGCCGTGCGTGTTCCGCAGCGCCGGCACGGATCTTCAGGTCGAGTGGATTGACGCCACTGGCCATGATCCGAACCAGCACCTGGCCAGCCCGCGGCACAGGTCGCGCCACGTCGGTCAGGCGAAAAGGGGCGCTGTAATTTTCCAGGACAACGGCTTTCATGGAGGTGGACTTGCTCATATCTGGCTCAGTGCTCGGGGAACTGAGCGCTAAGCTACGCCCAATGATTTTGTATGGAAATCAAAATTAATGCATTTATTCCATGCATAATTGCATGATGGTGCTGTCGCCCTTGAGGGCGCCATCGGTTCAATCCAACGGAGGTTTGCTGATGGAATGGAGCGATCTGCGTGTATTTCTGGCCGTTGCGCGCGAAGGGACGCTCGGCGCCGCCGCGCGCAAACTCGGGCAAACGCAGCCCACGATGGGGAGACGATTGCAGGCGCTTGAACGCGCGCTGGGACATCAATTATTCCAACGCACCAAGGATGGATTCGTGTTGACCGACGAAGGCGCCGCCGTACTGAGTCACGTTGAGCGCATGGAGGAGGAGGCACTGGCCTTTCAACGTCAGCTCACCGGGCAAGAGCAACAATTGGATGGCATGTTGCGCATCACCTCGTCCGACTGGTTTGCCGAATACGCGTTGACGCCTGTCATTGCCGAGTTCTCGAAACAGTATCCGCGCGTGATCATCGAATTGCTGACCGACTCGCGCTTCTTCAGCCTGTCACGCCGTGAGGCGGACCTGGCGTTTCGCATTCAGCCATTCGACGAACCGGACGTCGTTTCGCGCAAGCTGCTGCGTATGCCGTATGGGGTGTATATGGCCGCGGACTATCCGCGTCCTGAAGTGGGCGACGGCACGGGTGCATCGTTGCTGGTGATGAACGTCGCTTTTGGCGGCATGCCCGAGGTCGAGTGGTTGCAACGCATGCTTCCCAATGCAAGCGTGGCCTTTCGCAGCAATGCTCGCCCTGTGCAGGCACGCATGTGCGCTACGGGTGCCGGCATTGCAGTGTTGCCGCGTCCGCTCGGCGATGTCATCGAAAACCTCCAGCGGATCGACCTGGGTGAGGACCCGCCGGTTCGCGATATTTGGGTCGGCTACCATCGCGATATGCGGCGTCTTGCACGATTGCGGGCGCTGTTGGATATGGTCGTTACGCGATTAGCGCATTGAGATTCCGCCGACCGCGCATCACTTAGCCGTCTTAAACGCCCTGGCTTCCGCGATCAACGTTTTCAGCGCGCGTTGCATAGGTTGAGCATCTTGGGCAACAACAATCCAAAGCGTCGCACCTTCCAAGCGAACCAGTGCGTCGGTGGCAACGGTGTTGGCAAGCTTGGCGCTCAGCTTTTGCTTGAGTATCACCGCCAAGCCATCGCGCAGCGCGCTGAAGTAATCGCGCACCGCTTTCAAAGCGTCAGGCGCATCGTCTCCAACACCGTAGGCCAGATGAAGACCGACGCAGCGCGCGCGATCGGTTAGCGCATCAGCGATGCGCTTGAGCACATTCTCATAGGCCTCAAGCCAATCGGCCGAATCCTCGCTGCCATCGGCGAATGTTTCTTCCAGCGTAAGCGCCAAGACCGGGGCGACCAGCGCTTCCTTGCTTGCAAAGCGTGTATAGAGGCTGGCCTTTTTCAGGCCGACGCGCTCGGCGAGATCCTGCATGGAAGCGCCGGCGTAACCGTGCTCGCGAAATAGTTCGCGCGCCTCCACCACGATTTGCTCAAGGGTTGTTTTCATTGAATTACGCTCATATACTACCGATCGGTCGGATGTATTATCGGCTAATTTAGCGACGAAATGCAAGCTCGTTGCCGATGTGTATTCCTACGAAAGGAGAAATTGCCATGAAATCTCCAACTACCGCACGTATCGACGTACAGCGCCGAGGCCTGTTGACGGCGGCCTTGCTCGCACCGATCGCTCTGGCGACCGGTCGCATCGCTGCAGCGATGGATCGCTCAGATCCTTCCGCCAAGCGGCTTCGTGCCACGAAATCCTCCCAGGAAAACTCCCCCATGACGGTCACCTATAAAACCCAAACCGTGGGCGACGTCGACGTCTTCTATCGCGAAGCCGGCCGACCAGGCGCACCTGTCTTGCTCCTGCTGCACGGCTATCCCACTGCGGGCCACATGTTCCGCGATCTGATTCCGTTGCTTGCGAACGACTATCACGTGATCGCGCCGGATCTACCCGGTTTCGGCAATACCAAAGCACCACCGCGAGGAAAGTTCGACTACACGTTCGATCATCTGGCGCAAGTGATCACGGACTTCACCGAAGCGCTGAACTTGAGTAAATATGCGCTCTACGTTTTCGATTACGGCGCACCCACAGGCTTTCGTGTTGCCGCCGCGCATCCTGAGCGGGTCACCGCCATCATCAGTCAGAATGGCAATGCTTATGAAGAAGGATTAAGCGACGTATGGGGCCCCTATCAGGCCTACTGGCGTGCGCCTTCAGAGAAGACCCGTGAAGCATGTCGTGCTGCGCTGTCGCCCGAAGCCATACGCATGCAGTACCTGCACGGCGCAGACCCACTCAAAGTCTCGCCAGACGGCTACACGCTCGACACCGCATACATAAGCCGCGCAGGCATGGACGATATCCAACTGGATCTGGTGCTCGACTATCGGACCAATGTGGCTCTGTATCCGACATGGCAAGCCTACTTCCGCAAGCACCAACCCCCGTTGCTGGCCGTGTGGGGCGATAAAGATCCGTTCTTCCTGCCTGCCGGCGCGAAAGCTTACAAGCGGGACATCCCGGATGCGGAAGTGCATCTGTTAGACACCGGACACTTCGCGTTGGAAACGAATGCGAGAGACATTGCCGATCTGATCCGCGACTTCATGAAGCGCAACGTTGCCAGCGCTTCGTAAATCGAGCTTTTTCGCAAGAGAAACGCAAATTGTGGGCAGCTGAGTTTGCGTCTCGGCGACCTCGGCCGTCTGCGACGCAATCGAAAACGTGTGTCACGGCGTGGCGTGTTCAGCATGCTCCAAAAATAAACTCTGCAGGTCCCCTGCGAGATCTTGTCCGTCGTAGGTCAAGCGAAACTCACCGCCCCGGCCATCCAGCGCGCGAGTCCCATCGATGACGCCGAGCACATTCGCGGCAGCATCGATAGTCACCTGTCGAGTCAGCTCCAAGAGAACCTCGCGTTGGTCGGCGGTTAGCTCGCCGAAGAGCCCCAAAACTCGTTGCCAGTACGGATCGGAGGCCTGGCACGCGGCGGTATTCAAGAGCAGGTTGCGATAAATGGCATTGTTCTCATCCACAACCGCCGCGCTGAGCTTGGTCACAAAATCGTGTGGCGACATAGCGATTCCTTGATGACATTGGGCGCTGCATGCGTCTTGAGGTGTGAGATGGGCAATCAAAAATCAGTTGAGAAAGTTCGATTCGATCAAGTCCACTACAGCACGCGTGTGACCGCTAAAGCGTTAATTTACGTAAGACTTCGGGAATTCTGGCAGAAATTGATAGATAGCGAGAGAGCCTTTCAATGAAGGCATGCAGTCGCCCACATCAGTGAGCGAGCGTTGGGCGTCGTGGACGCCCAATTCGCCGGTTGCTGCACTCGTTCAAGCATTGATATCCCATCAAGACGCGTCGGTTGAAATTCGGATTTTTCCGATTCGGCGAGGACACCGCTGCGCGCAGTATTGCTTCGACTAGTCACGAATGCGGCGATATCTCTGCAGTGGCGGCGAAAGAGGGCGATGCGATGAATACCAAAGCACTTGGCTACAGCGATAACAATCAAGGTGCGCGGTTGTCGGCACGCGAAGATGCCGTTGTGCGCTCTCTCGCGCGGGGTTTGACCGTTTCGGAAATCGCGCATGAAACAGGTCGCAGCGTGAAAACGGTCAGTCAACAGAAGCGCAATGCGATGCGCAAGTTGGGCATCTATCGCGATCAGCAGCTTTTCGAATATCTGCTGCATCAACGTCAGGGTTAGCTCGCACTTCTTGCAGTGATGCCTCGAATTTCTATCGCCACGGCTCCCATTTGGATCGAGCAAATTATCTTTCATCTAATCAAATAAGCCTGGAAAAACGCATGCTTTATCGGCATCCATCGATGCAGTTGCGACAAACAAAATTGGCACGGAAATTTAGGAATCTTCTTATTCAACCTCGCTGTGCGGATTCCCAGACTAGAACTCAAGAGTCGTAAGTGAGGCGATCCACGAATCACGCGGGTGATCGCCACGCTTCGAGCGATGGGTTTCCGCATGGCATGGAAGTCATGTTCGACGAGCACGTCGACGGCAGTCGAGGCGCGCCCCCTGCGCCCTCGATTGTCGGGAATCGTTGAGGTCACAAGTCGGGCGTGCACAGCGCTGCCAGAGCAGGCGTGACTTTTCAGGAGTGTTGCGGGGGCACGTCCATTCAGGGGTTTTCACACGAGAAGTCGCGGGAGATGGATACGTCGTGTCCGTCTACTGGAATTTGGTAGTCGGACCATTGCTGGTCCAGGGGGTAAGGCAGTGAACAAGATCTACAGCAAAGTCTGGAATAAATCGCTCGGTCAGTTGACGGTGGCCTCGGAGCTGGCTCACCAACCGCAAGGCGGTGTCACCCATAGCACCTCTTTGACGCTCGCGTTATCACACGCTCGCTTGCGGCATGTGACTCACCGGCCACTATGCGTAGCCATTCTTCTATCTTGCGGATTTTTCGGCGCAATGCCTGCGAGTGCTCAGTACTCGGCAGGTGGAGGCAATGCGACGGGCACCAACAGTGTCGCGGTCGGTCAGAATTCAAAATCCACCGGAACCAATGCAATTGCGTTAGGCACCGGTGCATCAGCAGGCTCCAGCTTAAGTAGCGGGGGCACCGCGTCCGGCAGTATCGCGATCGGTAACAACGCGTCGGCCGCGACGATAAGCGCGGGAAGCGCCATTGCGATAGGCATCGGCTCTGTAGCGTCGTCGCCAACGAATGGTGGAGACTCGTTGGCGCTTGGAACTCAGGCGAAGGCGACCGGCCAAGACTCCACTGCGGTCGGCGGACAAACCACAGCCAGCGGCTTGAATACGCTTGCCATCGGCAACAACGGCACCACCGCATCGGCGACAGGTGCAACGGCATTTGGTGTGAGCAGTCAGGCGACGGCTGCCTACGCGTTAGCTGCGGGTTCCAGTGCAACTGCCAGTGCGGCGGGAGCGGTGGCAATCGGCAGTAACGCAACAGCTGCCGCAAATTCGGCAGCAACAAATGCGATAGCCATTGGTGGTCAATCCAGCGTCGTTGCTGCGGGGACATCGGGCATTGCGGTCGGGCGTGGCGCCACGGTGAACGGTGCCTACGGAATTGCCGAAGGCGACGGGATTTCCAGTGGCGCGACCGGGCAGAACGTGGCAATCGGTTCGTCGAACACGACGGCCAATGCCGGCTCATCGGCTGGCGGTGCCGTGGCCATCGGCATGAAGCAAACCGCTACCGGCAACGGTGCGGTGGCCATTGGCGATCCCAATACGGCGAACGGTACGGGTGCTGTCGCCACCGGCGCCAATGACATCGCTGCTGGCAACGCGGCGGGCACTACGGCCGCCAATGGCGCGGTAGCGATCGGCAATTCCAATAGCGCAATCGGTCAGGGTTCGGTGGCGCTGGGCAACAGTAGTGCGGCGTCGGCGGCCGGTGGCTTGGCGTTGGGCGATACGGCCAATGCAAAGGCTATCGATGGTGTGGCGCTCGGCTCCGGTGCAACAGCGACCAATGCGGGTGATGTAGCACTGGGACAGAACTCGACAACGACATCGCCGTCGACAGGTCCCTACACCATCAACGGCGGCACAGCTGCAGGCACATCGGATACGACAGGCGTGGTGTCGGTCGGTGCTTCCGGTGCGGATCGGCAAATTCAGAACGTGGCTGCCGCATCGATCACGGCAACCAGCACGGATGCAGTAAACGGCTCGCAGTTGTACGCCGTGGGCACATCGCTGAATAACTTGGGCAGCAGCACCGCGAGCAACCTGGGTGGCGGTTCCACCTACAACAGCAGCACGGGCACCGTCAGTGCGCCGAGTTATACGATCAACGGCAGCACTTACAACAACGTGGGCGCGGCATTGTCGGCGGTCGATACGCACGACTACAGCGTCAACTCGGCAAACACTGCTTCGGATACCAACTACAACAATGCCGGCGCCACGGGTCAGAACGGACTGGCAGCGGGTGTGAGTGCTAGTGCGTCAGGCAGCTCATCGGTAGCGATTGGTCAGCAGGCGCAAGGCAAAGGGATAGAGACCTTGGCAGAGGGTTATCTCGCCACAGCGAATGCGCCGACGGACATTGCAATAGGTGCGCAGGCATCAGCAAATTCTTCATCGCCGAGCCTAGGCATGGCACAAAGTGCCGTCGCTATTGGCTATGGCGCAAACGCCAGCTCTATAGCGCCCGCGGGCAATGACGGTGAGGCGCCCGTGGCCATTGGCAGCGGGGCTCAGACTATTAATTCCGCTGGTGGAACGACCGAAGGTGTTTCGATCGGATCTCTCGCGAGATCAGTTTCTACATCTGCGGTTGGCAGCTCACCTGTCGCCATAGGTACGAGCGCCAACGCGACGGGTGCAGGATCGCAGACCGCGATTGGCGATAACGCCACAGCCACCGGGACCGATGCCATTGGTATCGGCGGACATGCCTTCGCGGCTGGTGTAACGGCGACCGGAAACGAATCCACCGCCATCGGCCAATCCGCCAATTCGGCGGGTCAATCGGCGATTGCGATCGGTTATGAGGTAAACGCTTACAACACGGGTTCGGTAGCGCTTGGCGAGGCCGCAGTAGCGGGTGTTTCGGGCTCCGCCACGGTGGCCAACGATACGGCGATCGGCAACCAGACATCGGCCACGGGCGGCCAGTCGCAAGCGATCGGCTACAACGCCAAGGCTTCCGCTGCGGACGCCTCGGCGATCGGTCCATCCGCTGTGGCCTCTGCGGTTGGCGCCACGGCAATCGGTGGCAACGCAACAGCAGGCGCGACTGCATCGGGTACTAATAGCGTCGCCATCGGCGCGCAAAGCGATGCTTACGGCAACAGTTCGTTGGCCGAAGGCCAGAGTGCGATCGCCGGCGTATCCGGTAGTGCGTCATCGATCATCAATGACATCGCAGTTGGCAATGGCGCGCAAGCGACAGGCGGCAACTCTATCGCCGAAGGCACGGGTGCGACAGCTAATTCTGCCGGAGCGGTAGCCATTGGCCAGACGGCTAAAGCGACCGGCGGAAAAGCAGTATCCATTGGTGTGGGCAATACCGCATCCGGCAATGGTGCGGTGGCGATAGGCGACCCGAACAGCGCCACGGGGACCGGTGCGGTAGCGACAGGTAACAGCAACACCGCCAACGGCCAGGGCGCCGTGGCGTTGGGCAATACCAACACAGCGACCGGTCAAGGTTCGGTGGCATTGGGCAATAACAGTGCGGTATCGGCAGCTGGTGGTTTGGCGCTGGGCGACACGGCCAACGCAAAGGCGGCCGATGGTGTGGCGCTAGGCTCAGGCGCGACAGCAGGCACGACCAATGCCGTGTCGATCGGCAACGGAGCTACGGCTTCTGCGAATGTGGGTGACGTAGCGCTGGGTTCGGGTTCGACGACAGCGACCGTCGTTGCGACCACCGGAACGACGATCAACGGCACCGCTTATAACTTCGCAGGCACGACGCCGAGCAGCACCGTGAGTGTGGGCGCGTCGGGCAGCGAGCGCACCCTCACCAATGTGGCGGCAGGGCGCATCAGTGCGACCAGCACGGATGCAGTGAACGGTTCGGAGCTATATGCCACCAACCAGGCAGTCGGCGCTTTGGGCACAGAGATCGGCTCGATGGGCGGCAACGCCGTGCAGTACGACAACGCCGGCAAAACCAGCGTGACGTTGGGTGGTGTGGGCGATACCAGCACCGTCGCTTTGAACAACGTAGCGCCAGGGACACTGAGCAGTACCAGCACGAATGCCGTGAACGGCAGCCAGCTCTACGCCACGAATACGGCGATCACGAACGTGAGCAGCCAGGTGACGAACCTGGGCAGCAGCGTTGCCAGCAACCTGGGCGGTGGCTCGACCTACAACACCAGCACGGGTGCGATCAGCGCGCCGAGCTATACGATCAATGGCAACACCTACAACGACGTAGGCTCGGCGTTGGCAGCGGCGACGACGCACTACTACAGCGTCAACGATGGCGGCACGCAGGGCAGCAACTACAACAACAACGGCGCCACCGGAAGCAACGCTCTTGCAGCCGGCGTGAACGCGGCCGCGATAGGAAACGACGGCATAGCGATCGGCGACGGCGCTACCGCGCAATACGATCGCGATGTCTACATTGGCACAGATGCAGGCACTGGTGCGACGGGCGCCTCAGGAAATGTCGATAACGTCGGAATAGGCAGTTACGCCGGCCAAAACGTCAATGGTTACGATAACAATGCGCTGGGCGTACGTACTGGTAGCAATGTTGTAGGTGCTTACAACACGGGTTTCGGTACCGATGCGGGGAGCGTGCTCACCGGGACAGCCAACACCGCTCTTGGCTCGAATACAGGTAATAACCTAACGGGTAATGAGAATCTTGCCGCTGGCATTGCCTCTGGCAATTTTGTTACCGGGTCGGGCAACGTCGCCTTGGGCTCTTTTGCCGGCAACGGTGTGTCCGGAACGCCGTTGTCGGTTAATAACACCGTTGCCGTTGGCACTAGTGCTATGGCCAATGCCGACAACGCTATTGCTATCGGTAACACGGCTACCGCCAATGCACAGAACGATATTGCGCAAGGTAATGGCGCAGCGACAACAAACACGGGCGACATAGCAATTGGCTCTGCAGCCTCGGCCAACAGCAGCACCATTGCTGTTGCGCCGCAAGGAACCGTCATAGGGAATGTGGCGCTTGGGCAACAAGCGGTCGCCAATGGATCCGGAAGTGTGGCAATCGGTTCGGCCGCACAGACCTTAGGTGATCAGTCGGTGGCCGTCGGTAACGGGGCTTCGGCGGGCGCGCTTGCGAGCATGGCATTTGGTACGGACACGGTTACCACGGCATCTGAAGGTGCGGCGTTTGGCTATAACGCCAGCGTGAGCGGTGCCAGCGGTCTAGCTGTGGGCACCGGTGCCACCGTCACAGGTGTAGCAGGTACCGCCGTGGGTGAGTTGGCGAATGCAAGCGGCGCTGATAGCAACGCCATCGGCCGTATCGCTACCGCCTCGGGACAGGGCTCGATTGCACTTGGCGGCAATGGCACCGGGTCGTCGCTCTCGGGCGGTGCGACGGCGGCATCTGCCAACGGCATTGCCATCGGTGGATCGTCTTCGGTGGTCAGTGCAGCGACATCAGGTGTTGCCCTTGGTGCGGGCGCGATCGCAAATGATGCTAATGACGTGGCACTCGGTGCCGGGTCGACGACGGCAACGGCCGTTGCTACGCCGAACACCACCATCAGCGGCACCACCTACAACTTCGCTGGTACGAATCCAACGAGCACGGTTAGCGTGGGTGTGGCCGGCAGCGAACGTACCATCACTCATGTAGCGGCAGGTCGGATCAGCGCGACAAGCACGGACGCGGTGAATGGTTCGGAGCTGTACGCGACCAACCAGGCGGTAGACAGCCTCGGCACGGAGATAAGCACGACCAGCAGCAATGCCGTGCAGTACGACAACGTCGGCAAAACCAGCGTAACGCTGGGCGGCGCGGGCGATACGAGCACGGTTGCGCTGACGAATGTGTCACCAGGGAATTTAAGCAGTACCAGCACGGATGCAGTGAACGGCTCGCAGCTCTATGCAACGAATCAACAAGTGGCGACCAACACCACCAACATCGCCAACAACACGACGTCGATCAACAACCTCACTAACGGCAAAATCGGCCCGTTCGTGTCGGACAACTCCGCCACCACGACGCAGCCGGTGTCCTCGGGAGCGAATGCATCGGCGGGCGGTTTCGGTGCATCGGCCACGGGTGCTGCCTCCACGGTGGTAGGTAACCAAGCTACCGACAACGGCAACGCCGATGCGACGGTAGTGGGTCAGGGTGCGAGCATTGCCACCGGGCTGAGTGGGTCCAACGTGGCATTGGGTCAAGGTTCGACGGTAGCCGCGGCAGCGGTGCCCACAGCGAGTGGCACGATTAACGGCACAACTTACAACTATGCCGGCGCAACACCGGCCGGCGTTGTGAGCGTTGGCGTAGCCGGTCACGAGCGTCAGATCACTAACGTGGCGGCAGGCCAGGTCAGCGCGACGAGCACGGATGCAGTGAACGGCAGCCAGCTGTATGCCACGGACCAGGCCATCAACAATTTGACCGGTACAGTCACAACAGGCCAGACGCACTACTACAGCGTCAACGACGGCGGCACGCAGGGTGGCAATTACGCCAATAACGGCGCTTCTGGCAGCGGCTCGCTGGCTGCCGGCGTAAATGCCAGCTCGGCCGGCTCTGGCAGCGTAGCTGTAGGTTATGGGGCGAGTTCGGCAGGCAACAACTCGGTCGCCCTAGGAAACACGGCAGTGTCCAGTAGCGCCGATAGCGTTGCTCTTGGGGTGAATACCCAAGCTACGGCAACAAGCAGCACAGCGTTGGGTGACCTGGCAGATGCAAGTGGTATCAATGCTTCAGCGATAGGTACAAACACGCAGGCTACAGCGACAAGCAGCGCAGCCCTCGGCGACAGCGCGGCTGCAAGCGGGATCAATGCCACGGCGCTGGGTGCCAACACGCAAGCCACCGCGACGAGTTCATTGGCGGCCGGTGACAGTGCCCAGGCCACCAGCGCAAATGCCACGGCAGTGGGTGCCAATGCTAAGGCGCTTGGCGTGAGCAGCTTCGCGGGCGGAGACAGCGCAACGGCGAACGGTGCCAACGGCATCGCCATCGGCGCAAGTGCGGTGGCGGGCCCGGTCGATGATGCGACAGCGATTGGCAAGAAGACACTGGCCAGTGGCATGGATTCCATCGCTATCGGCGGCAACATCAATACAGGTGCGCAGGCCACGGCCGGCTACGCCATCGCGCTTGGTGCGATGAGTAGCGCCAACGCTGCCGGTGCAGTGGCGATCGGTCAAGCAGCGACAGCGACAGGCGGTCAGGCGGTTTCGATCGGCGTAGGCAACACGGCTTCGGGCAACGGCGCTGTAGCGATAGGTGATCCGAACAGTGCAACGGGCGCGGGTGCCGTGGCGATGGGCAATGACAACATCGCCAATGGCCAGGGTGCGGTTGCGCTTGGCAACGCCAACAGCGCAACGGGACAAGGCTCGGTAGCGCTCGGCAACAGCAGTACTGCTTCCGCAGATGGTGCGGTGGCACTAGGTGATACCGCTAATGCGCAGGCAGCGGGCGGTGTGGCACTCGGTGCAAACGCGGTTGCCGCCAATGCTAACGACGTGGCGTTGGGTGCAAACTCGGTAACAGCGGCGGCCGTGGGAACGGCCAGTGCGACCATCAACGGAACCACCTATAACTTTGCCGGCACGACGCCAACCAGTACGGTAAGCGTCGGGTCCGTAGGCAAAGAACGCACCATCACCAACGTTGCGGCAGGCCAGCTCAGTGCGACAAGCACGAACGCGGTGAACGGATCGCAGCTCTATGCCACCAATCAGGCCGTCAACGGCATTGGCGGGCAAGTCAGCAATATCACCAACGGCACGAGCGGTGCATTCGAGGTCAGCCCGGACGAAGCGGGTAAGTCGCCTTCGGCAACAGGTACGGACTCGGCTGCGGGCGGCGCCAACGCCACGGCATCGGGCAATGGCAGTCTTGCCGTGGGCAATACGAGCACGGCATCCGGAACGAACAGCACGACCGTTGGTACCGGAGCTACATCTACCGGCAGCAACTCCGTGGCTATCGGCGCGGGATCGACCGATGGCGGCCAGGCGAATGTGGTGTCGGTGGGCTCCTCCACGCAGCAGCGCCAGATCATCAATGTCGCCGCTGGAACAGTCAGTGCAACCAGTACCGATGCGGTGAATGGTTCGCAGCTCTATCAGACCAACCAGAACGTCAGCAATTTGAGCAGCACGGTCAATAACCTCAGCAACAGTAGTGCGCAGAAATACTACCAAGCCAATTCCACCGCGGCGGCCAGTCAGGCGACGGGCAACAACGCCGTAGCAGCGGGCCCTTCTGCTGTCGCTGCGGGTGCGAACAGCATCGCTGCGGGCAATGCAAGCACTGCATCGAATGCGAATGATGCGGCGTACGGCAATGCCAGTAACGCGTCGGGTGGAAACAGCGTGGCAGTCGGCAGCAGTAGCAGTGCTTCGGGCAGCAACAGCACGGCCATCGGTGCGAATGCGCAAGCCACAGCAGCCAATGCGACGGCGATCGGCACAGGTTCCGTCGCCGATGAAGCCAATACTGTTTCGGTGGGATCGGCTGGGAACACGCGGCAAATTACCAACGTCGCCGCAGGCACGGCAGCGACGGACGCGGTAAACGTCAGCCAGTTGGATGCCACGACTGCTGGCACCGTTCAATACGACCGAAACAGCGACGGTAGCGTCAACTACAGCAGCATCACCGTCGGTAACAGCAGTACGCCGGCGCAAATTCACAACGTGGCCAATGGCACGGCGCCCGGTGATGCAGTCAATCTCGGCCAGCTCAACGCGGGCGTGCAATCGGCGGAGAACTGGGCGCAGAGCTACACCGATCAGAAGTTCAACACCATCAACCAAAACCTCAACACGATCGGCAATCGCGCCAACGCCGGTGTTGCTTCGGCCATGGCGATGGCCGGCCTGCCGCAGGCGTATCAGCCGAACCAGAATTCGGCGGCGGTTGCATTGGGATCGTTCCATGGCCAGACCGGTATCGCCGTCGGCATGTCCACCGTGTCGGAGAGTGGTCGCTGGGTCTACAAACTCAATCTGACCGACGACACACGCGGCGACGCTGGCCTCAGCGTCGGTGCGGCGGTGATGTGGTGAGCAGGGGACCAATGATGACCATCTTCAACTCGAAACCCCGGGTGGCCGTGCGCAACGCGCTCCCAACACTTTCAGTCGCAATGGCAGCCCTCGCCATCGCAAGCGCTCCGTTGATTGGAGGGTGCGGGAATGTAAGTCAAGGAGTGGCCAAAGACGGCGCCAGTGCATCGCGATTGGTATGGCCTTCGCCCGATAGCGTCACGCCCATGCACAAGGGCGGCACATATCCGGAACCTGCGGAACTGCAGTTGATTCGTTATGGCATGAACAAGCAGCAGATTGCCGCGTTGATCGGCTATCCGCACTTCGATGAGGGCGTGTGGGCCGTACGAGAGTGGAACTACGTTTTCAACTTCCGACAGGGTGGAACGGATCGCACCGACGTATGCCAGTTCAAGATACTGTTCGACGAGCACAAACTCGCGCGAAGTTTTTACTGGTACCCGGAAGCGTGCTCGCGCTACATGGCGGCTCCCGTCTCGCCGACGACAGCACAGGCGCCCGAGCAGCAGGTATCGCTTTCAACCGATGCGATGTTCAAGTTCGATCGCTCGTCGATCGGCGATATCACCCAGGATGGGCAAGCTCAGCTCGACAAGCTCGCCAAGAACTTGATGGCTGAGCAAAGCCACATCAAGGACATCCGCATTCGCGGCTATTCCGATCGTCTCGGCAGCGACAACTACGACTTCACGCTGTCCGAGCGACGCGCATACACCGTGATGACTTACCTGGTTGCGAAAGGCGTTCCGCAAGATCTGATCGTTGCCGAAGGCCGCGGAAAATCGGATGCGGTCGCGACATGCCCGTCCTTGCCAAGGGATGCATTGATCACCTGCCTTGCCCCCAATCGACGTGTCGTCGTGCAGGTGCGTACACAGGCAAAAGATGCGTCGACGTGACGCGGTCATCGGCCAACTTAAAGGCGCGGCAATGATTGATCTTGAGCCGAAATCAAGGCGGTCGACGGTGCAGGCGATCACGTTGAGCATCGTACAAGAGTCGAGCAACCTGGCTTGGCGAGAGAAGTGGGTCACTCGCAAGCTCGGCTTGATCGAGCGGTTTGGAAAGGACGCTGACATGAGTGAATACGATGCGCACATACTCATCGTGGGAAGCATCATCGGTGCGCTTGCTGCTGAACTCTGGCCCGGAAAGTACAAGGATAGACAGCGTTTCGTTGAATTGCTCGTGGCTTATGTCGACCCCGTCTTCGGTACAAAAACGATCAGCGTGCCACTGTTCAAAGCGTTTCTTCTGGAAAAGGGCTGGGTGCCGGAGGCAAAGGCATTAGGCGAGCGTTGGTGTGAGTCCGATGAGTGCGACTTCATGCTGGGAATCGAACGGGATGCCGATGAGTTCGAGATAACCACGATATGCCCGAACGTGCCGCGATCGTTCATTCGCCAATTCAGCTATGCGAATTTGCTCTACGACGAAGTGCAATTGGGACGCGAATGCGCGCATGGCCGAACTAAGGGTATTCCGCCTAATGAAGTCGGCTACACACGTCGTCCCGAGACTAGGCGCTGGTCCATTTATTTCGGAAGCGACTGGTTGCGTGCACTGGTAGTCAGTGCGGAAGAGTTGAGTCGTGTGGCCAGGGTCGAAAAGAGTTTTGCGCGATGGTGGTTATCTTGATAGCGAACCGGAAACCTAAGGTGTTACTCCATGTTACGTAATCAATTCTTGTCGATCGCGCTGTTTGCCGCGATCACAGCAAGTGCGGCATCACAGTCTGCCGTGGCGCAAACGAACGCTCAGCCGACGGCACAGGATGTTCAGCAGAATCAGAAGATGGCGCAGGCTGCGTTACAGGTGGCGCTATTGGTCGATCAGCACAAAGTTGGCGAGGTCTGGGATGGGGCGTCCCTCATCGCCAAGCAACTTGTGACACGTGATGCCTTTGTGAGACAGATCAGTGCCGACCGCCAGGCGCTTGGTGCGCTGCTCTCTCGTAGTGTGTCTGGTGTGACGTATAGGCAATCTGCTGGTGGCCAAATCCCGCAGGGCTCTTACGCCAACGTCGCCTTCGCGACGCGATTTGCCAACACCAAGCAAAACGTGCGCGAGCTGATTTCATTTCACCTGGACAATGATCACGTATGGCGTGTTTCCGGATACAGCCTACGTTGACTCCATTGCGGTGAGAGAGGTTTTCCCCCTGCGTAGCCAAGCGCATGAGCCCGCGGTGACGCGCGCGGCGGATCATTTATGGCCTTGAACCCATCGAGTCCGGTCCGTCGGGATTTTTTGTTTCGTTGCATGCATGTGCTTTGCGTGGCGCTATGGCAATACAGCGGCCATGTCTAATCGAAAAATTTCGGAGTATTCCGATGTTGCACGAGTCGGTTGCTGGATACGGTGAGCTTTCCGATCATCAACCTAGGCCTGCATGATTGGTCAATGGATGCTTTTGCCCAAGGATGGGCAACCATGGAGGCCATTAGCGTGTGTGCGATAAATCGTGTCATTGGTTGCATGCGACAACTTTTTGACGCAACAGACGCCGAGCGAAAGTCTGCTGATGATGTGGGCGGGCATGTTGCTAAAGCATCCATCGATGCAATTGTTTCTTTTCCATGTCAATTTAGACGTCTAAATTTAGACGTCTAAATGATGACTGCGTCGCAATACGCAAAGATTTACACGAAAGTAAGCGTAAAAATCTTCTCTTGTGCATTGCGTTGGTCATTTGCAATGCGGATGATTCGGCCACCCTATCAGGGGTTCATGCGGCGCTAGTCCAAGGACACGAGTTAATCGTGGCCCGGCTTACTGCCGCCTGACGGAAAGTATGTGGTGCGCCACATATTTTGTGAGGGTATGACTCGCAAAGGGGAAGACAATGGGACTGCGTACGCATTGGGAATCCGCGGCTTCGACGTGCAGTCTCGTCCCTCCAGGTCGAAGAGCGAGGCACGGCGCGACCAAAATCGCGAACAGAGTGCGGATGCTCGGCGCGATGCTTTTCGTGCTGCTGGCGTCGGCGACCACCGGTTATGCCAATGCACAACAGGTCGAACCGACACTGCCAAGCTCGCAGCGCCTAACGATCAATCTTGCAGCCGGCGTTCCGCAGTACATCGGCAATGCCAGCACCACGTCGAATGCTCCGCAGAGCAACTGGTGGTTCCAGAACACCAATAATTCGACGACATACTCAACGCCTAGCCTCAACGAGAGCTCCGATACGAGTGCCAGCTGGAAGCAAGTGGGCTTGCCCTACGATGCGAATATTCCACGCACCTTTATCAACCAGGATTCGGGCGGCGGCCAAGGTTCGTTGACCGGAAACTTCAACTGGTATCGCTTGCACTTTAAAGTGGATCCGAAGTACGCAGGCCAGAAGTTCCTGCTCAATATCGAAGGGTCGCACACCGGTATCCAGGTCTTTATAAACGGTACGTTGTTGCCCGGCGTCAGCGCGGTAACGGCCGATTCGCAGGCCACCCACGTGGTGGGTTTCATTCCGGTGATCGTCGACCTGACGCCGTATATCGTCGCGGATGGCAGCACAGACAATGTCATCGCTATCGATGTCTCGCGCGGCGCCCCTTGGTTTGAGAATCCCAACTTCTCCGGCGCTTTCCGCTTCGGTCAGGCCATGGCTGGGTTGTTCCGGAACGTAAAGCTGTACGTCACCAATCCGATTCACATTCCGCAAAACGTTTATTCGAATCAAAAGACCTGGGGTACCTACGTAGGAACGGTATCGGAGGTCCCCGCTGCGCAGGGAACCGCAACGGCCGCATCCGCCGTGGTCGACGTGCAAACGAATGTACTGAACGAGACTACATCGACGCAGCAAGTCACGTTAACAACGCAGATCGTGGACGCGAAGGGCAACGTAGTCGCTACGGCGGCGCCGATTACGCAAGCTGTGCCGGCGATGACGCCAAGCACGTTTCCGTCCGGCGCCACGCCGATGTTTGATCAGTTGATTACGGTGCCCAATCCCACGTTGTGGTATCCGAACAACGCAACCTGCGGAACGCCGCCGGTATCGTGCGGATCGCCGTATCTGTACAAGGTCTATCACATCGTCAGCGTGAACGGCGTGGTGGTCGATTCGGCACAGAGCACGCTGGGCATTCGCACGATTACGTGGGATGCCAACTTTCCCTATTTCAATGGCCATGCCGTTTATCTTTGGGGTGGTTCAAGCCGTTACGACTATCCGGGTCTTGGTTCGTCGGTTCCCGATGAGCAGTGGTGGCGCGACATGGCGCAGATCGCGGCGCAGGGCGGCAACGTATGGCGGCCCGGCCACTCCACCAGCAGTGAAGAGATGGTGGAAGCGGCAGATGCGTACGGCATCATGATCGATCAGCCCAGCGGCGACGGCGAGGGCTACTGGAACGCCAGTTCCAATCCCACCCCCGACGACCTGCAGCTGAAGCAGGAATTGCATCGCGACATGATCATCCGCGATCGCAACCATCCGTCGATTCTCGATTGGGAGAGAGATAACGGCGGCATGAATCCGGCGCTTGCGAGCGAACTTGGCTCCATCGAAACGACGTGGGACAACATCAATCCGCGCATGAGTGCGGATCGCACGTACAGTTCTTCCTACGGCTTCATCGACGAATGCGACGGCGCAGGTTGTGAGGTCGGCAACAAGCAGCAGAACCCGAACAACCCGGCTTTTGGCGCCGAGTACTGGGACAACATGGGCACCGGGCGCGGCCTGGCCTATGACTACGAGCTCGCGTTCGCCGCGCCGTATCTCGATGACTGGCGCCGCGGCCGTGCGGCCAATGCATTCGGCATGGCGCAATGGTATTTCGCCGAATCGCCCGGCGAAGATAGCCTCTGGGCCGAATATCAGAATCAGCCCAACATGGTGCACTTCGTGCGCTCGCTGGGTTATTCCTCGACCGATGCGAATCGTTTCCCGCGTTTGCTCTATTACATCTATCAGGCCAACTGGATTCCGTACACGGTTCAGCCGGTTGTCCACTTGGCGCATCACTGGAATCGCGCGTACGAGTACACCGCAGGCACGCCGCTGCAAGAGAATGCTTTCAGCAACTGCCCTGGCGTGCGTCTGCTCATCAACGGCGTTCCTGCCGATCCTGTAACTGGCACGCTGTTGCAGGACCAGACACCTAACCCGTGGAACATCAACTCCAGCACCAATCTCACGCAGAACACCACCGTGATGCCGGGACAGGTTCACTGGATGGTGAACTGGGCGCCTGGCACGGTCACTGCTGAATGCTTGGATGGGAACGGCAATCCGGTTCCGGGCGTAAGCGATACGCGCACGACAGCGGGTCCGGAGAACAAGATTGTTCTCAGCGTTGTTCCTGAAATGACCAAGCCGGACGGCACCAGTTTTCAGTGGACAGCAAATGGCTCGGATGCAGCCTTTGTTGTCGCGCAGGTTGAGGATGCCAATGGCAACCTCGTGCCGACGGCAGCCGACAATGTCACGTTCTCCGTCAGCGGACCGGCCAGCTATATGGGCGGCACGCAGCAACTGGTGGCCGATCCCTCCTGGACCAGTTACTACCAGGACGCGTTCTCGCAGGCGAACAGCAATGTAATTCAAGGCGTGCCCTATGCCTTCTTCCATTCGCCCGGCGATCCAGAGCTGAACTTCGAAGGTGGATTGCAAAAGATCGCGCTACGCAGCACGTTTACGCCTGGAACGGTCACCGTTACGGCGACGGCGCCCGGTCTGGCAAGCGGCAGCGTTACGCTGGCCTCGGTGGCACCGCCAGCTTCCGCGCAATCGCAAGCGCCGGCCATCATTGTTCCTCCGATCGGCGCGGCAACCACATCCGGCTACACGGCGACTTTCAGTGTCGTGGCCTCGGGCTCGGGCACGCTTAGCTATCAATGGTCCGATTCGAGCGGCCCTATCGCCGGCGCAACCAGCGCCACATACACCACGCCTCCGACGACGGCTGCAAACAACGGCGACTCCTTCACCGTAACGATTGCCAGCAGCTTCGGCTCGGTCACCTCTACGCCAGTCACGCTGAGTGTTGATGCGCCCGCCAACGTGGTCATCAGCCAACAGCCGGCTTCGCAATCGGTGGTGGATGGACAATCGGCCACCTTGACGGTGGCTGCAACCGGTTCGCGCACGATCACCTATCAGTGGTATCAAGTTGGCTCGGGCGCTATTGCTGGCGCCACTCAAGCGACGTACACCACACCTGTCTTTACCGCGGCAGGAAGCGCAAGTTTCTATGTCGTGGTGACCAACGACCTCGGCTCGGTTCAATCGTCGAACGCTACGGTGACGGTCGATGCAGCAACACCGGTATCGATTGCGTCGCAGCCAGCCAGCACTATTGCGCCCGTCAATGAGCCAGTTCAGTTCATGGCCATCGTTACCGGGTCTGCACCGTTTACGTATCAGTGGCAGTTCACGCCGACGGGTGGCAGCGCCACCATCGTCAGCAGTGGAACGCAGCTGTCCAATACGCTCACCTACACCATCCCGGCGGTGAGCGCCGCGAACGTTGGTACGTACACCGTTACGGTGAACAACGCCGCCGGCGCACCTGCCACCAGCAACGCGGCGGCTATCACGCTCGCGCCGCCAGGTGTCAACCTGGCCTTGAATACGCTGGCGACTTCAAGCAGCACGCAGAACGCGTGCAACGACGGAACGACAACGCCGCCGTACACCGGCACGGGGTGTCTGGGACCGGAGAATGCCGTCGATGGCAATCTATCCACGCGCTGGGGTTCGGCAACCGCGGGTGCGCCGCCTACACCTGCCGTTCCCGGTGTCGATCCCTCGTGGCTGCAGATCGACTTGGGCTCGACGCAATCGTTCAACACCGTGATTATCAACTGGGAAAATGCGTATGCGACCCAGTACCAGATCCTCTATACCAACCAGGATCCGGCAACCAATCCCACCTGGAACGTGGCCTACACCAACAACGCCGGTGCGGGCGGCACGGAAACGCTCAACTTCCCAACCGTCACCGGACGCTATGTGCGGTTGAACGGCGTGCAGCGCGCAACACAGTATGGCTACTCGGTTTATGAGTTCCAGGTGTACAACGTGGCGCAATGTTGTACCGCGACGGATCGATACACCGTCAACACGTCCAACCCCAACCTGGTGACGGACAACCTGACCGGTTTGACCTGGACTCGCACGGTGATGACGGACACCACGCCCGGTTCGCAGTTCACCGGCGTGAATGCGCAGACCTATTGCGCGGGCATCAACATGCGTCTGCCGACGCAAGCGGAAGCGCTGAGCATCAGTGGCGTCAATAACAACACGACCGCTTTCTCGGGAACGTGGAGTACATGGACGTCAACCGTCGATCCAAACGATTCCACCAAATCCTTGCTGGTGAATTTCGACGGCACGTCCAACTACCAAGTTACCGTCAACTATCCTGGCGCCACGCTGTGCGTCTCCGGCACCGACGCCGGAACGGTGCCTGCCATTACCGCGCAACCAAGCAATCAGACGGTAGCCCCTGGTCAACCCGCAACCTTCAGTGTGGCGGCGACTGGTCTCGGCAGCTTGACCTACCAGTGGTCTGAAAACGGAAGCCCCATCGCTGGCGCAACGTCATCCAGCTACACGACGCTGGCTACCGCAGCGGCCAACAATGGCGCGACCTTCAGCGTGGCTGTCAGCGACGTGTTTGGCACGACCATGAGCAACGCGGCCACACTCGCCGTGCAACAGAACACGTGCAGCGCTGTTCCGAGCACACCGGGCACACTGGCCGCGGGCGCCAATGCCTCCAACCAGGTGAACCTGACGTGGGGCGCGAGTACGGCGGGAAGTGGCTGTACTGTCAGCTACACCATCTATCGCAGCGGCGCTGCAGGATTCACACCGTCCAGCGCAAACCAGATCGCCACGACATCCGGCACCACCTATTCGGATACCAGCGTGGCTGCCGCCGCCACTTACTACTACATCGTCGAGGCGAATGATTCGGCTGGTGCTTCGGCAGCTTCCAACACGGCCACGGCGACCACGTCCGTCTCTACGTGCACGTCGAACTGCACGAGCCCGGATGCCATTGCGATCAGTGCGGGCGGTCCTGGCGCAGGCTACTTCGCCGCCGATGAAGATTTCGACGGTGGTACGGCATCGGGCAGCAATGCGACGATCAACATCAATGGCGTAACCAATCCCGCGCCGCAGTCGGTGTACCAGAATCAGCGCTTCGGCAACTTCACCTATACGCTGCCTGGTCTGACGCCAGGGACCACGTATGTCTTGCGTCTGCACTTCGATGAGTTCTACTGGACTCAGGCAGGGCAGCGTGTCTTCAACGTCAGCATCAATGGCACGCAGGTGTTGAGTAACTTCGATGTCTTCGCTGCCGCTGGCGGTCAGGATATTGCAGTAGTCGAGCAGTTCGCCGCGACGGCCAATGCGCAGGGACAAGTCGTACTGCAGTTCGTCTCGGTCAAAGACAACGCCGAAATCAACGGCATTGAAATTGAAACCGCGTCTGCGGCGAACACACCGCCCAATGCGCCGTCGAACCTCGTGGCAACCGTGGCTTCCTCCAGCCAGATCAACCTGAGCTGGACAGCCTCGGCGGCATCGGGAGTGATGTACACGGTGTTCCGTAACGGCGTCGCGGTGGCCAACAGCCTGACGGGGACGACCTACACCGATACCGGTCTCACATCCACCACCACGTACTCCTACACGGTGGAGGCAGTCGATTCGGCGGGCACGTCGATGGCTTCCAACACGGCCACGGCAACCACGTTCGACGTCAACTGCGGCACGTCGGGGTGTGGCTCGGATGCGCTTGCGATCAGTGCAGGTGGCCCTGCAGCAGGTGACTACGTCGCTGACGAAGACTTCAACGGCGGTGCGGCATCGGGTACCGGTTCGACCATCGACACTGCCGGCGTGACCAATCCCGCACCGCAGTCGGTGTATCAGAACCAGCGCGTGGGCAACAATTTCAGCTACACGCTTCCTGGTCTCACCGCGGGTGCCAGCTACCTCGTGCGCTTGCACTTCGACGAGTTCTACTGGACCCAAGCCGGAAAGCGCGTGTTCAACGTCAGCATCAACGGCACGCAGGTGCTGAGCAACTTCGACGTCTTCGCAACGGCCGGTGGACAGGACATAGCGATCGTCGAGCCCTTCACCGCAACGGCGAATGCGCAAGGGCAGATCGTGCTGCAGTTCAACGCGATCACTGACAACGCCGTGGTCAATGGCATCGAGGTGGTTTCTGCTCCCATCGGCGCGCCGAGCAACCTGACCGCGACATCCGTGTCGGCCAGCCAGATCAATTTGAACTGGACGGCTTCGCCAGCGTCCGGCGTGGTCTACGACATCTTCCGAAGCACGACGGCTGGCTTCACGCCTTCCAGCGCCAATCAAATTGCCACGGCAACCAACACCAGCTATTCCGACAGCGGCTTGGCGACCAACGCGACTTACTACTACGTGGTCGAGGCTTCGAATGCCTCCGGCACGTCGGCACCGACTGCGCAAGCCAGCGCCAATACCCTGGCGATTCCGGTCGCGCCTACGAACCTGGCGGCAACAGCGGCTTCTTCCAGCGTGGTCAACCTGAGTTGGACTGCATCGACGACATCCGGCGTGACATACACGGTAATTCGTAACGGTGTTGCCATCGCCGATGGCGTGATGGGTACCGCTTACAGCGACACCGGCCTGACCGCATCGACCGCGTACACCTATGTGGTCGAAGCAATCAACGCGGCCGGCACGTCGCCGGCATCCAACACTGCCGTCACGACGACGCCGGCATCGGGCTCAGGCTCTGGGACGGTAACGGCGCCTGCCATCACCACCGGACCGACAAGCCAAACGGTCACGATCGGACGTACCGCTAGCTTCTCCGTTGTCGCCAGCGGCAGCCCGCTCGCTTACCAGTGGTACAAGAATGGCACCGCCATCACCGGGGCAACCAGCGCGAGCTACACCACGCCGGGAACCACGTATGGCGATAACACCAGCACGTTCACCGTGTCGGTCAGCAACACTGCAGGCTCTCAGACATCGTCGGCCGCAACGCTGAGCGTCAATCTCGCGCCCAGCTACACGGTCATTCCGGGTGTCATCGCCACCGACCTCAACAACAACACCAACGGCGTATGGGCAGATAGCCAGATCTACATCGAGATCCTAGGTAACGATCCGGCTACCGGCGCATTGTCATGGGTCAACTACGACGGCACCATCACGCCGGCAAACGTGTCGGACAACACGGCGTCCAACGCATTGGTCGGTCCGAACGGGCAGACGTATCCCAACTATGCCTTCACGCTCGCCCAGGCCAATCATCAACTGTTGTTGCCGCCGCTGACCTCCGGACGCATCTACATTTCAGAAGGCGGCCCGCTCTACATGTCGATCATGGCTGGCGCGAACGGCGGCAATAATGGATACGCCGGGCCCAACCCGCTCAACAACACCGATCCCAATATCAACGTTCACTACGATTGGTATGAGTTCACCTACGGCGCGAACGGTGGCATCTTCATCAACACCACCCAGGTCAATCAGTTCGGCCTGCCGCTGCTGTTGGATGTGTGGGGTGCCAACGAGACCTACCACATGCAGGTAGGCATCAACGAATCGATCGCCAATATCGATCAGGAGTACGCCGCCCAAACGCCCGCAGCGTTCAACACGCCAGCGCCGACCAGTCTGCGCATTCTCTCGCCTGCGGAAACCACCTTCGGTACCGGTGGTGTGAACGGAAACTACTTTGACAGCTATATCGCAAGCGCATGGGCGCAATACAGCAGCACGCCTGTGACGATAACCGTCAACGGCCGCCAGTTCAGCGGCACCGCTTCCGGATCAACGCTCACCTTCACCGAGGTCAATCCGGCCGCTGCCAACGTAGGCGAAGTCTTTGTTGTCCAACAACCGTCCACGCAGGATGTACTGCAGTGCGCCGGAACGATGGCCAGCGGTGTTGCGGGAAGCACGCCGCAACAACAAGACGAGAACGCCATCCAGCTGCAATTGGAAAACCAGATCTGCGCAGCGACCAATCGTGGCGTGTTGCTCAACACCGCAAATTGGACGAAGGCCGCGGCGTACTACCAATCATCACCGGCGAACTTCTATTCGTGGTTCTGGCACCAACACTCGGTTGGCGGACTGGCATACGGCTTCTCGTACGACGACAACAACAACCAGAGCACAACCATCACGACGCAGCAGCCGGAACACATGGCCTTCGGCATTGGTTGGTAATGGGTTGAAAATGTGTGCGGGTCTGTGAATGCTCCACTGAGCGAAAACAGACCCGCATTCGACAAATGCCCATCAGAAGAATAGGCGAGCCGCCCCGCCCGAGTTATCTCCAAGCATTTGCTCGTCGTCCCGGCGAACGCCGGGACACAGTGAAACAAGCGTGCGTAGCACACGAAATCAATCCACAATCGTCAGGCCTTAAATAGACGCCAAAAGTGCAGCTAAGTCCGCAAAAAAAGACAACCCGATCGCGAAACAAATAGGCGTCACTTTCTTCTTCACCGTCACGCCTTCAAATACTCAGCATTGTCACCGGCATCCCATCCGCATCCGCTGACAGATCAACACCCCAAAACCATGACATGGTGCGACTGTCGGGCGTGCCCATCCCCAGCGATGACACGACACGCCCGACATGATGTGAAGTAGCGCGGATCGCCTGGGCTGGCACCCAAACGATCCGCTGGCCACCACCAACTGAATAAGGAGTTGATCATGGTTACGCTCGATCATAAGGCACCCGCACGCTTGCGTGTCCCCGCCGTGCCGCTTTTCCCCTGCTTCACCGTCACTCACACTGAGCGACGTCGAGCCACCTAGGGCGTTTGTCGAAAACGGAATCAGCCGATTCCGACCTCGCATGCAGGATCTTTCCTGTAGCCCTTCACGCCGCGCGCAATACGCGGCGTGACCTACGGTCATGGAGCAACCCAATGAATAACAAAATCGAAAGCATCATCGACATCACCGGATACACGCTTTCCGCAGACAGCCACGACGAACTACTCGCCATTCGCGACATGCTGTTCCTGATGGCGCAGATCACCTACGCCCTGACGCAAGAAGGCGAGAACAGTGCGTTCTTATCGATTCGCCGCTCGCAGATGGGAAAGTTTTTCGAGCAAATCGGTCTACAGATTGACGACGTCATGGCAACCGCAAAGCCGACTGCCAAAGTCGTCGACGTCCCTTCGCATGTGCATTGATATGTGTAACACATAACGCCCATCCCGCCACGCAAAGAAGCGATACCGAGCACATGGCGATCTCAGCTGCATCCCTTGTGTAAATCTGTAGGTCACGATGACCCAGCCAGATCCCGAAAGTAGATATGGCCCACTCGCCTCGTGATGCGAGCCACCCTATGCTTAGGGCGTGCGGGAAGCGTTAGATTGATCAAAACGTCGGCTTTCGGCCTAAGGCAGACCTTGTGTGCAGGAGGCGTTAGCCTTCATCTCGGGCTGCTGCTATATAAAGCCTTCGCACAGTGGCAATGTAGGCAATAAGAACAGGGGGTGGATGTGAAGCGACCTATTGAGCTGACAATTGGTCTGGTGGTCCTATTGATCGAGTATCTGGCTGTAATGCCACAATACTTGGTCTCCTTTTTCCGCATGATTAGCGCAAATGGCGAAGGCAAGATCACCGCAATACTAGTTTGGTCATTCGTTGCCTTCGTAGCAATCAGGCCGATTATTTTGTACTTGCTCTGGCGCGGGACAAGCTGGGTAAGAACATGGGTGATATGGATCATCCCCGTGAGTTTCGTGCTCTCTCTTTTCGAGCGGCTCAGGAAGGGCGCAACAGGCGGAGCCGATAACCCAAGCCAAGCCACGCAAGCCATAAACCACCTGAGCGGGCAAAATCACGTTACGCAGGTTGCCTTATTGATTGGGTTTCTAGCGTTGCTGGTTCTGTATTCACCGCGAGTGAGCGCATGGTTCAAGTTTGAGAAAGAACGGCGCGCGCAACGAAGCAATGGGAACGTGTGATGCATTTGCTTCCGAAAAAGTGGGTCGTGGTTCAAATGCAGATGAGGATGTCCGCCACTCAAAGCCGACGCGGTTCGCTGCGAAGAACTCAGAGATGAGAAAAGACATGTCTAGGAATCCACTGCTGATGATCGTGGCGACCATGACGATGTACGTGTCGTTCATGGCGATCGGCCAAGGTTCGTCGGCCTTTGCGCCTGGTTGGGACCCTTCAGAATTTCAACTCAGCACGGATGGTCCTTGTAGCTTTGAGCTCACTGAGGCGTCTGCTGCGTTGGAGTTGCGCGATTCTGGCAAAAGCAAAGAAGAAGCTGCCGCTGCGCTTCCGGCGGAAACTGGCGCTTCTGCTTTGATCATGAAGTCCATTTTGGACGACGTCTACGAAAATCCGGGTGTTTCGCATTTCCCTTATTTTGTGTTTCGCAACATCACTTGCATGCGTCGCCATATGGGAAGAACCACGCCAGCAACTTTGGCAGCAGTGGCCCCGCAAGTAGTGGCATGTCAGCGTCAATTTGGAGCGCAGGCATCAGATCATTTGATCAGTTGTATCCAGAAGGCCGTCACGGGTGGAGTTCGATAGAAGAAGGTTTATGGAGCAGTGAGACAAATGCCCACCCAAGGCGGACGTCCACTCGTCGAATGCAAAACCTGATTATCAAGCCGTTCATATGTCCAACTCTGAAGCTACGAAATTGATTACAAACGCAGCCAAGGCGGTACTTCGACCCATTGGATGCTTGCAAAAGGGCCGGTCCCGGGTATGGCTCGATGACCAGTCCTGGTGGGTGGGAGTGGTCGAATTTCAGCCGAGCGGCTGGTCGATGGGCAGCTATCTCAATGTGGGCGCATGTTGGCTTTGGTACGAAAAAGATTACGTCTCGTTTGACGCTGGAAACACAGCCAGTGGCTTCTATCCTTTCCGTGAGATAGGCCAATTTTCAGCGAGCGCAGCTTCGCTTGCTGAGCAAGCAAAGTCCGAAGTTATCGCACTGCGGGAGCGCTTCCGATCGCCAATGGATGTAACAAAGTTGCTATCCAATAGAGCACTTGCATCGATTTGGGACCAATACCATTCAGGTGTGTCAGCAGGCTTGGCAGGCGAGATTGACGTAGCGAGACGATCCTTTGATGAAGTGATGTCAAATCCGGACAATCGATCTTGGTGTAATGAAATTAGGCAAGTGACAGCAGGGTTGATGCGGCACTTAGATAGTAAAGATGCATTTAAAGCTGAGGTTTCGTCCATCATTGCCAGAACGAGAGCTTCCCTCAAGCTTCCTAATCGCGATGTTGTTCTCAGACTTCGGTAACTGGCACAAGCGGTAGGATGGAGTCGAGATGGACCAACAACATGTCCGCTTCCCAATCCGACATTACGATGAGTGGAATAACACTATCAGGCGCTGCTATAGGACAAATTCTGCGAGAACTCCGAGCACGTGCGTGGAGTCAGTAGTTTGGCTGCGCCACAAAGCATTACTTGGGCTATGTTGGCTGATCTGTGGCGATGGCCATCATTGAAAACGGCAGCGGGTGCGAAGCGTATGGGGAATAGGTCGGTTGGGAAGCGAGTTGTGCTGTGTTTATTGATCGGCATGATGGTGTGGGCGGAGGGCATTTGGGCTGGGCCTCCGATCACTCAGTCCGATATTCCACCACCGGTACAACGCCCGCTAGACCAACCCCAGTCGCCGCTGGGGCAGGGCCCGAACTCCGCCACGATAGACGCGTGGCAGGATCGCAAGTTCGGCATGTTCATTCACTTCGGTCTGTATTCCTTGGCCGGTGGTATGTGGAATGGGCAGCGTGTGGATAAGGGTTATAGCGAGCAGATTCTCGCTAATGCGCCGATACCGCCTAAAGAATACGAAGCGCTGGCAAATCGCTTCGATCCTGTGAATTTCGATGCGGATGCAATCGTCGCGCTTGCTAAGGCGGCGGGCATGAAGTTCATCGTTATCACGGCCAAGCATCACGACGGGTTCAATTTGTTTCAGACCGCGCAAACGCCCTACAACGCGGTGGATGGCACGCCTTATCACAAGGATATCGTCAAACAGCTCGCCGAGGCGTGCGCGCGTGCTGGCTTGAAGTTCGGCGTCTATTACTCGACGATCGATTGGCATCATCCGGGCGGAAACACGTACATCGAAGGCAATAGCAATCCGATCACGCCAGCGCAGGAAGCTTTCAATGTTGCACAGCTAAAAGAGTTGTTGAGCCATTACGGCCCCATCGCCGAAATTTGGTTTGATATGGGCAAACCTACGCCGGCGCAAAGCGCCCACTTCGCGCAAACGGTGCATGCGCTGCAGCCGCAAACCATGATCTCCGGACGCGTTTGGAATTATCGCGGCGATTTCGCCGTGATGGGCGATAACGGCGAGCCGGATGTATCGGTGGAATTGCCCTGGCAATCGCCGGCTTCCATGTTTCCGGAAACCTGGGGTTATCGCTCGTGGCAAGTAAGGACGGATTTGCCTGGCAAGATTCGCGAGAACATCACACGACTGGTGCGGGTTGTTAGCCAAGGCGGCAACTACATTCTCAATATCGGCCCGGAGGGAGATGGCTCCGTCGTGCCGTACGAAGCGCAGGTACTGCAGGGCATCGGTGCGTGGCTGCAGCGCAACGGCGACGCCATTTACGGCACCCGCAAACAGCCGTTTGCAGCCTTGGACTTTGGTTATGCAACGGTAGGCCCGCACGCGATCTATCTGTTCGTGTCCAAAATTCCCGCGGATCACCAGCTTCACCTGCCGGGGCTGACTGACACCGCGCTAGGCCGTGCTTATCGACTTGGTTCGCCCGAGAGCACCGTTGAAATACAACACGATGCCGATGGCATAAGCATTCCGTTGGATCGCCTGCCACATTGGCCAGCAGCAGATTCCGGTGGCACGAATGTGGATTCCTTCATGCCTGTCGTTGTGCTGCCTTTCAAAGGCGCGCTTCACGTTCGGCCTGCAAGTATCGCCGCTGCGCCCGATGGCAGTTTTCACCTCCAGCCCGGGCAAGCTTCGCACTATCTCAATTACAACGGCGAAGGCTACGAAGACCCATCCACCCTATACAAGCTGACGTGGCAGATCGACGCGAAGGCATCGGATTACACCGCCACCGTCAGCTACAAGCCTTTGCCTCAACGCACGCAGATTGATCTATGGGTCGATGGACAGCGCTATCCCCTGAATTTGGCGAGTGCTGTTGCGTATAGCCAGGAGATCGCCAGCCAAACGATCCATGTGCATCGAGACCGCGGTACGCATCCTTACGCGATGAAGCTGGAACTGACGCCGCCCGCGCCATTCGAACAGGGCAGTCGCCTGCCTGTGACGATACGTTCCATCGAGTTATCGCCGACGCGATGATTTGCGTCGGCAACTTGGCAAGCTGCCGATCTTCTGAGGATCTGACATTTGCGCGTGATCTAGCGTGGGTTGCCAGTCTGGGGCGGATACCCGACACATGAAGTCTGTGCAGGTACTGAAGAATGACCACTCTTTTGGCATTCCTTAGGCAGCCGAACGCGCATCGGAAAATTTTTCTTCAACGAATATGCCGATCGCTTCCAAAGCCGATGACGCTGCTTGCAATTTGCCCACGCCGCCGGTAAATCCATGCGGCATGCCCATCCATATATCGAGCTTGGCGTCGACGCCGGCGGCGACAGCTTGCTCAACATATCGGCGCGAGTCGTCCAGAAGCATTTCATCATCGCCGACATGCACGCGTAGCGGCGCCAAATGAGCTAGCTGATCGTTGAACAGCGGCGATGCGAGTGGATGCTGGGGTTCGGTGTTTCCCAAGTAAGAACGCACAAGCTCGATCACTTGGGGCATTACAAAATAAGGATCGGCCTCAGCGCGCGTGTCGTAGCTTGCGCCAGAAAGTGTGAGGTCGGTGACCGGCGACAGCGCAATTGTCGCAACGAGCTTCGTATCCGTTGAAACTGCACGAGTAGCTACGAGCGAGGAAAGCACCAGCGCCAAGTTTCCACCCGCCGAGTCACCGATGACAGCAACACGGCGAATACCTTCTTTTTCCAAGGCGCGATAACTCGCTTCGACATCATTCACCCCAGCTGGAAAAGGATGTTCCGGTGCCAGCCGATAGTCGGGAATAAAAGCCTGAGCATTGGCCCGCATGGCGATGTGCCCCACCAAATGGCGGAAGGCGCGCGAGGTTCCCCAGTGGAACCAGCCACCGTGAAGATGAAGAATCGCTTCGTCCGTTTGGAAGTGCTTGGGCCGCACCCAAAGCCCTGAAATGCCACCCACCGTGCCGGCTTCGAAGGACACCCCTTCCGCCGGAACAACGCCTTCCATGATGCCGTCGAAGGGAGCGCGGGCCTCAATGCCGCGCAACTTGCCTTTTATGCCGGCCGACATTTGCCGCATCACTTTCGTCGTCTCGGCGTCTTTGGGTGAAAGTGGATGGATCAGGATGAAATCCTTCTGTGTTGCCGGGTGAGACAGGGCGCTGCGCACGGTTTTTCTCCAGGTGGGTGGCTACTTAGTTGTTTATAATTACGAAACGTACCGTAATATAAAGTGACCCTCGGAGCTTGTCCAGCATTTTCTTTTACGGGGCGTTCAAGTAATTTGGCCGTTATGAGCCCCACGCCCCCGACCCGCGCACGCATAGGCCGGCCGCCCAGCGATGCGGCGACCTCACACGCCGTGATTTTGGATGCCGTGTATGAACTGCTGAAAGAAAAGCCTGCCAGTCAGCTGACGATGGAGGCGGTGGCGAAACAGGCCAAAGTGGGCAAGCCGACGCTCTATAAATGGTGGCCGTCCAAGGCGGCCCTCATCATGGCAATGTTCCATGAGCGCCTGGCCGGCAATCTGGAAGTGCCGCCTACGGCGACGGTCGAAGCGACGATTCGCATCAAGGCGCTTCATCTCATCAAAGAATTCAACGGACTATTCGGCAAGGTCATGGCGGACTTGATCGCCGAGGGTCAAAGCGACCCTTCCATTTTGCGCGAGCTTTTTGAAAGCCATATCCGCATTCGGCGCGCTTCCACAGTGGCCGATATCGAGCAAGCCAAGGCAAAAGGTGAGCTTGCGTCCGATGCCGACGCTGAATTGCTGATCGACGCCATATTCGGCCCTATTTACTACGGGCTGCTGCTGCGCCACACGCCGCTCACCGAGCAATACGGTAATGACCTCATTGACCAGGTGTTTCGAGGGGTAAGACCTCGGCGTTCTTAATGCAGTTTGGATTGCAGCGGCTTCTGCAAAACCAACTTTGCTGAATCCAATCGATGGTGGTGCTGCATCTAAGAGGTTAAGACCGCCATGTCGGCCGGTAACCCGCAGAGCATCCTCCATGATCGACCGCAGCTCCATCGTTCGGGCCACGACTTACGCGCTCCGGCTCATCCCCTTGTGCGCATCCATTTCGCTGCTATGCGCCGCGACTCCTTGCATGGCCGCTGCGCCCGCCAGCACACAGCTGCCCGATACACCAGTGGGCCACCTCGCTGGCGAGCTGATCCGCCATGCTAATAACGATAGCCCTGTACGGATCACACAATGGGCGCCAAATGTCTTGTCAGCGTCCATGGCCTCCGACGACAAAGCAGCGTTTGTCACGGACTTGGCCTCGGCGGCACGCGACAGCGGTGGCCTGGACGTGTTCGATGTACGCACTGATCCACACCAGCCGGGAGTGCTCGAAGTTGCCGTCAAGGGGCGTCGCAATGCTCAGGCGGCCTTGTTCTGGCTGACCGCTGACCCAGCACATCTGGACCGGCTGACGCAGGCGATGCTAGTGCCGATGGACAATCCGCTTTATATCGACTGGCCCAAGAAGTCGGTGTCGCACGCGGAGCTAGGTAAGCAGATACGCGCCGTATTGGACGGTCTGGTGCGCGTATCCGATTTCTCCGGCTGCGTGACCGTTTTCGATGGCGGCGAGACCGTGTTCGACGAATGCCGCGGTCTGGCCGAACGCAGTTTCAACGTACCCGCGGATCACCAAACGAAGTTCCACATCGGCTCGGTCGGCAAGATGTTCACCGCGGTCGCCATTGCGCAGCTGGTCGAGGCCGGCAAGCTTTCGTGGGACGACACGCTGGCGAAACTGGTTCCGGAATATCCCGACCAGACGACGGCGAAGAAGATCACGGTGTGGGAACTTCTGCACCATACTTCGGGCCTGGGCGATTTTATGGTGCCGGACTATTTCGAGCACTCCGCGCGCTACGTCAACCCGGCGGACTATCTGGGACTGATCGCCCGCCAGCCCAAGGTCGGCGAGCCAGGCAAGGGGCTGAACTACAGCAATGCCGGCTACATCCTGCTTGGTCGCATCATCGAGAACGTATCGGGCGAAAGTTACTTCGACTACATCCAGCACCACATCTTCGAACCCGCACAGATGACATCCAGCGGCTTCGACAGCGAGGACGCGATCGTGCCCGGGCTTGCGGTTGGCTATTTCCACGACGATGGGGTGTTCTCCCGTACGTGGAAGGCAAACTGGGCGCAGGGCATCTACAAGGGCAGTCCCGCAGGTGGCGCTTATTCGACTAATGCCGATCTGCTGCGGTTCGCCAACGCCTTGCACGGAGGCAAGCTGGTCAAGTCCACAACGCTTGCGAAGATGTTCGACGGCGAAGTGCCGAACGACGGGCCCGGTGCCATTGGAGCCGGAATCGACGAACGGCTATCACACGGCCGCCACATCCGTGGCCATCAAGGGGGCATCGAGGGCACTACGGCAAACCTAGAGATGGTTTGGGAAACCGGTGCGGCTGTTGCCTTGACCAGTAACGAAGGGCCGTCGCAACACTGGTTGCTGGCCGAGGAGATTGCAGACTTGCTTGCCGCCGAAGGCACAAAAAACTGAACTTCGAAAACGGAAAGCACATCGTCCCATCATCTGTTACTAAAGCCTTTCGGCTCGATACACCTTTTGGAGCAAGACCATGGATTACTTTTTGATTCCCCTCGTCGTGATGTCGGCCCCTGTGCTCATCATCTTGATCGTGCTGCGCTACAACTACCAGCGGACACAGGCGCGCTACAACACCCTGCTGCAACTGGCCGACAAAGGCGTGCAACTGACGCCAGAACTGCTGCTGGAACCGCGGGTAATCTATTGCGAGCGGCGCAGGGCATTGGTGCTGATCGGTGGCGGTTTGGGGCTGATGGCCATGTTTCTGGCATTGCCAGGCCAGCTTGATAACGGCCTGGGCATCGATCGTCTATGGGGTATCGGCTTGTTGCCGTTGATGACGGGTTTGGGTTACCTCGCCAGTTGGTGGTTGAACCGGCGAGGCGATGTGCGTGGCTGATAGCGCTGCCGAGGCGCGTATCGATCATGCCCTGGTAGCACGCGTACAGCGGGATGACGACCGTCGTGCATTCGAACAACTGGTACGCCGGCATCAAGGCATGGTGCGTGCGCAACTGCGTCGGCTGCTACACGGTGATGACGCTGCGGCTGACGACATGGCGCAGGAAACCTTTATGCTGGCCTGGCGTAACCTGCACCAGTTCCGCGGCGAGGCGCGATTTTCCAGCTGGCTGTATCGCATTGCCTATACCCGTTTCCTGCAAGCGCGCCGTACTCCCGTGCCACACGATGGCGTTGACGATGATGTGTTGCAACAGCTAGAGGGTCCGAAGCACGCGATGGATCTACAGCTCGACCTGACGCAAGCCATGCAGCGGCTATCCACGGCCGAACAGGCAGTACTGCTGCATTGCGTGCAGATGGGCCTTAGTCACGAAGAGGCCGCGTACGTGCTGGCGATGCCGCTTGGCACAGTCAAGACTCACGCGGCACGCGGCAAAGCAAAATTGAAAACGTGGCTGGCGGACTGGCGTGATGCGAGCACGGAGGAAATATCATGAATGAATCGCACGACGACACCATCGATGCACTGCTTCGCCACCAGTTCGAAGGCCCCATTGCCGACGAGGGTTTCAGCGAGCGCGTAATGCAGCATTTACCAACGCACCGCCGCCGAGCCACGTGGCCATTGTGGCTAGGTGTGCTGATAGGCGCCGCAGCATGCTGGATCTGCATGGATAGCGTGCCGCTGTTTCACAACGGCTGGCACGACTGGCTGGCCGGACAACCCTCCATGTCTGCCATCGGCATGTGGGCAATGATGGCGGCTATGTCGTTGCTAGCTTTGATGTGGAGCTTGGCGGAAAGCAGCCGCCGCTGAGACTCAGGACGCGAGGCAGCATGAGATGTGTCGGACAAATACCCGAGCAATACTTGATCACCCGAACCAACCGTTCGTGCGCTGATCAGTCCTAAACCGAGCTTGACTCGATGACAGATAGGAGAGCACGTCTTGTTGGACAGCGAGCTTCGGCCGTCGCTTGGCCATGATGTATCCATGCCTATCACGGGGGTAGTGTTGCCATTGCATGGTGGTCGCGCGATTGAATTGAAATGTATCCCGATCAGTGAACTCAACCATCCTGCGAAGCTCTGACCCGTGCTTGCGTAGGATCAGAGTTTCGTAAGAGGTCCCTTGAGCACTGCCCTGCGCTTCAATCCAGCTCGTGCAGCCGCTCCTGCAGTTTCTTTTTCCACTCCGGATCCGTCTCGACGGGAATCAGTGCTTTCAAGGCGGCTATCTGCGCCACGTCGAGTGCATTCTTCGCTGAAGCCTTGATATCCGGCACGACGCCTCTCCCTTCCCAATCCGTATGCGTGATCGGGTTGATCGGCCGGCCGGAGGGAACAAACATCATGAAGTGCGCATCCAGGCGATGCGGGCTGCCCGCATGCGCGCCGCCACCAGTCGTCTCGCCAATCAGGGTCGCACGTTTATTGTTTTTCAACGCATAGGCAAAATCTTCGCAGCCTGAAAACGTATCGCTGCTGGTCAGAAGATAGAGCTTGCGCGCCTCGCCATACTTCGTACCCGCCACGTCGGCCTGGGTCCAGCGCTGTTCGGTGCGGTTCTCGTCGCGCCAGTAGACGTCGTTGAGATGGGTTGGCTTGTCGTACAGATAGCTGGCAAACAACATCACGGACTCCGGATCGCCGCCACCGCAGTGGCGCAGGTCAATGACCAAAGCCTTGGTATCACCGAGCAAGGTCATGGCTGCGGCGATCCGCGTAGCGACCCCTTCGGGTCGACCGAACTGATGCAGGTCGATATAGCCGATATCGCCTTTAAGACGGTCGACACCGTTGAAACCGAAATTGAAGTGGCTCTCGTCAGCCAGTTCCGCGGCCTTGTCGACGGGTGAGTCGTCCGGATCTTGCTTCAGTGGTATCGCGTTTTCGAAGTAACGGACCACTAGGTGCTGGTCGTGGCTGTCGCGTTGCAATGCATCCGTGAGCGTGTCGGCGAATTTCTCGGCGCTGGTCACCGAGTCGAAATCACCATGCTGCTGTTGTCCGCGCAGGTGCTGCCCCATCACCGCGGCCTTGTCAGGAAAGACGTAGGCGCGATCGAGATTGGCAATGATGCCGTCGATCACTTCGCTGCGGATGGAGTTGTCCACGGCCATGTCTTTCTGCGGCGGCCCCGACTGGGCATGGCCGGGCATCCCGAATAGCGCAAACCCTGCCGCCCCCAGCACACCTGCACCGGCCAGCATGGCGATGCTTGCCGTCTTGGTCTTTCGCTTTGTATCCATTTGCGCACTCCTCGTTGGGATCTTCATCGGTAACCGAGGAGTCCAGCCTCACAAAGGAATGTGGAGATATTGTGGGGATGCAGCGATGACTTACAGCTCGAACCGGTAGCCGAGCCCGTAGACGGAATGGATGATCTCGACATCGGGCATCGCCGCGGCGAGTTTACGGCGCAGGTTCTTGATGTGGCTGTCGATCGCGCGGTCGGCAACGTCAAGATTGTCACGGCTGGCCAGATCCAGCAGCTGCGCTCGCGAAAAGATGGCGCCCGGGCGCTTCGCCATCGCGGCGAGCAGGCTATATTCCGTTGGCGTGAGGTCCAGCAGCTGCGAACGGATGCGGACGCTGCGTGCGGCTTCGTCGATCTCGACCAGCCGCGCATCGTCGTGCGGCTTGCGCGAGCGGCGCAGAACGGCCTTGATGCGTGCGACCAGTTCACGCGGGCTGAAGGGCTTGCACAGATAGTCGTCGGCGCCGACTTCCAGGCCCAGCAGTCGGTCGATCTCCTGCACCTTGGCGGTGACCATGATGATCGGCACCTCGGAAAACTCGCGCACCGTCTTGCACAATGCCACACCGTCCAGGCCGGGAAGCATGATGTCCAGCACGATCAGATCCGGCGGCTTGCGTCGAATGCCGGCAAGCGCTTCGCGGCCATCCGCGACGACCTCGGCCTGGTAGCCTGCTGCCGTAACGTAATCGGCAACGATGGCTGATAGATCGCTTTCATCTTCCACGATGAGTATGGTTGTGGCCATCTCAGCCTTCGAGCTTCAGGATGATGGCGGCGCGCAGGCCACCTAGCGGCGACGGGCCGAACTCCAGGCGGCCTGCATGCGTTTCGAGAATCTGACGGCTGAGCGCAAGCCCCAGCCCGGCACCGCCAAGCTGTCGGTTGCGCGACGATTCGACGCGAAAGAACCGTTCGCCCAGACGATCGAGCGACGGCGCGGGTACGCCCGGCGCGGAATCCTCGATCACGATGTGCAACTCATCGCCGATGACTGCGCCGGCGACCCCGATGCGACCGCCCGCAGCGGTGTAGCGCACGCTGTTTTCAAGTAAGTTGGTCACGACCTGGCCGATCCGGTCGACATCGCAGTGCACGATCGACCGGGCGGGGGGCGCGCCGATCGTTGCGGCTAGCCCGGCAACGCGGAATTTCTCCGAAAAACCGTCCCATACGTGCTGCACGAGTTGCCATGCGTCGCTGGCGGCCATCTGGTACGGCAACTGCCCGACGTCGGCACGCGCGAGTTCATGCAGCTCGTCGACAAGTTTCGTCAGCGACAGCACTTGCCGCAGCATCAATGCGATGTTCTCGGGTGTGGCCGTGCGGATGCCATCCTGAAGGGCCTCCAGCTGCCCGCGCAGCACGGCCAGTGGCGAGCGTAATTCGTGCGACGTATCGGCAACCCATTGCTGGCGCGAACGCTCCGTGTCCTCAAGCTTCGCGGCGAGTTGATTGAAGGTATCGGCCAGCTCGCCCAGCTCGTCGCTGCGGCTGATGTTCAGGCGGGTATCGAATCGTGCCTTGCCGAGGTGCCGTGCACCCTCGACCAGTTGCCTGACCGGCCTGCGGAAGTGCGCCGCCAGCAACACCGCCGCCAGCGCGCTCAATAAAACGCCGATGGACGCAATGACGAAAAGGTTTCGTTGCTGCTCGACCAGAAAGGCCACCGCCAGCTCATCGTCGGGATTTTGTGATTTGGCGAGAACGAGGTATCCGACCGTCCTGCCGTCCATAACGAGTGGCCGCTGAATTGTATCGATGGACGCCGCCGCGATCAGAGCCGGACTTGCAACCGCACCCGCCAGATAGCGCCGGTCCGGGTCCAGCAAACCGATCCGGTAAGCCAGGTTTGGCGAAGGTGACAAAGCGCCAGGGGTTGCCTGCTGATCCTGCTGCGAACGCAGCAGCGCTTCCCGCAGCCACGCCTTGCGCGCTGTGGCATCGACGGGCAGGAACGACCAATCATGATGCTGCCTATATTGCGTCGATACCATGCTGACCAAGCCGCCCACATGCTCCAGTTCGGTGTTGGGTACGCTCTGCGAAAAATTGTCGGACAGCCGCCAGCGAACCAGTTCCACGCCAACCGCGGCCACCGCCAAGAAGGACAGCAGTACGGCAAGGAACAAGCGGTGGCCAATGGAAACCTTCAAGCGTGTCGGCCTGCGAACCACAATCGGCGCAAGCTAGTGGAGATCGCCGGTGCTGGCAAGAAAGGGCAGAATGCGGCTGGAAGGATTATTCCATGCCGGTTCCGTCCGGCTTTGGCGAGTGGCCGCCTCTGCCCTCGAACGCGGGGCAGCACATGATTAGCCCTTGTTATCGCGGCTAGGCGGTAGACTCTCGGTCCGCCTCCGCCCCAGAGCAGTCATCATCTCACCGCGAGGTAATGGCCGAAATCATTGGGCTGAACGTGTGTGGGTCCCACAAAAATCGGTCGTCTCAACTCCAACGACGGCGCGCGAGCAGCAGCTCATTTACTATTGGAGGCTATCACGGCTTCCCGCGCAGGAGTAATGACGATGACCAACGATACCCTGCAAACTGATGTACTTCGCGTATTCGAGCACCACGACGTAGAGCTGGAAGTGGATGAAGACTGGCTCGTAACCGATGGCGATTTTCCCGCCGTGCGCGCCAGTTGGCATGAGGGCGAAGAAGGTGCGCCAGGTCGGCTCGATGTGGACGTGGTGATCAGCGAAGAGCGTCACATCGAAGAAAGCTTTGCCGGCAACGGACGCGGTGACATCGGCGCGCGCGACGCGCTAGCCGCGTTCGAGCGCAATGTCTTGCACGTGTTGTTGGCCGCATGTTGGTACGTCACCGATGATCGACGCATTCAACTGCAAAGCTGGGATCTTGGCGCACGCAGCTGGGATGTATTTGTCGGCCCGTTGACCTTCAGTCGTGACGATGTGGCTGCGCCGGAAGGTTTGTTGTCAGGCTTGCACGATGCCTTGCGCGACGAATCGTTGAGTGGCGAATTGCACTGGATCCGCCTGTTCCATCGCCGTGCCGATGACGGCTCGGTGATTGCCGAGGCGTTGCTGGACAACCAGCCATGGCCGGGTGGCGATCGTCTGCTGAGCCGGTTGGCTTGGCCATCAACAGAGAAGGGATATAGCGCGCGTTGCTTTATCGCGTTGGACATTCGTGACTACTGAAATCGCGAGCCGATAAAAATCATAAAGGCCTCTCCCTAGAAATCACTTCCCGAATTTGCTCGAATCGAGCATCGTGCCTTTTGCAAGGGGATCTGATGAACGTGAAGACTCGCGCGTGGAGAGGCGGCTTGGCCGCCATATGGCTGCTGATATCGAGTGCCGGTTACGCAGACACCACGACGAACGCGCAGATCACCGTGCATTCGGATCGGCCGGGGGCGATCATCCATCCTGAGATTTACGGTCAATTCGCCGAACAACTTGGGCGTGGAATTTACGGTGGTATCTGGGTCGGCGAGAATTCACCCATCCCCAATATCAAGGGTTATCGCAAGGACGTGGTCGAAGCGCTGAAAGCGATCAAGGTGCCGGTCATTCGCTGGCCTGGCGGTTGCTTCGCGGATCAATACGACTGGCGCGATGGTATCGGTGCGCGCGACAAACGCCCCGTACGAATGAATGCCTCCTGGGGTGGCGAAGATAGCAATCAATTCGGTACGCACGAATTCATGGATTTCGCCGCGTTGATTGGTGCGAAGACCTATCTCAGCATCAACGTTGGTACCGGCTCGCCGCGCGAGATGAGTCAATGGATCGAATACATCACGGCGGACGGGCATTCGACCTTGGCGTCGGAGCGGCGCGCGAACGGACGCGATAAACCCTGGAAGCTCGATTACGTCGGCATCGGCAACGAGATGTGGGGTTGTGGCGGTTCCATGCGCGCGCAGTTCTATGCCGATGTCTATCGTTTGTACGCCACATTCGTGCACGCATCGGCGAGTGCACCCATCGTCAGAATCGCCAGCGGCGCGAACGCCGACGATGTTGGCTGGACCGATACCGTGATGTCGATCGCCGGCAGCCAGGTCGATGCGATCAGTTTGCACAACTACACCATTCCAACCGGCAGCTGGTCGCACAAAGGTTCGGCCACGCAGTTCGGTGAGGATGAATGGATGGCCACCCTGCAAGGCGCTTTGCACATGGACGATCTCATCACCAAGCACAGCGCGGTGATGGATAAATACGATCCCAAGAAACGCGTGGGGCTGGCCGTCGATGAATGGGGTAACTGGATGGATCAGGACCCCGGCGCGGATCAGCCCGCGCTATATCAGCAGAACAGCCTGCGCGACGCGCTGTCGGCAGCCATCACCTTGGACATCTTCCAGGCTCATGCCGACCGCGTGCACATGGCCAACATCGCGCAGATGGTGAACGTGCTGCAGGCGATGATTCTTACCGACAAATCCAGGATGGTGCTGACGCCAACGTACTATGTGTTCGACATGTACAAGGTTTTTCAGGGCGCCACCTATCTTCCGGTGGATGTGCAAGTACCAACGTATCGCTACGGGAATGCTTCGGTGCCGAGTATCCATGCGACTGCGGGACGCGATGCGGCCGGCGTAGTGCATGTGGCATTGGTGAATCTTGATCCGCATCACGCGGAAACGGTTCACATGACGTTGCCTGGCGTCAACGAATCGAACGTGCACGGACGCGTGCTTACGGCGCCGGCCATCAACGCTATCAATACGTTCGATCTACCGGAGCAGGTTAAACCTGCAGCCTTTGGCGGCGCTACGTTGAAGCACGGAATGGTCACGGCCGTATTGCCTCCGAAATCCGTAGTCGTGCTGGATCTTCACTGAAGAAAGCTAAACGGTTGAAAGGGCCGCTTGGGCTGCCACCGAGCGATCCGCTCCGCTTTACTTCATGCTGGGCGTGCCATGTCATTTACGAAAGGGCACGCGCGATAGCCGGGTGATGGCATAACTGAAATATGCGCAGTTGTCGGCCAACAACGTATCGCCGTCAGGTCACTGCCGGTGCGCCGCTCAGCGATGTAACGGACTGCCTGCGCCGCATCCATGCGGGGGAGACAACGCAGCCGCGTTTCAGCGCGATGGTGAGAAGTACCAGTGACAACAGCACACAGGTCAGCAACGCGATCACCGACGCCTCGGCGCCGAACGCGCCGCCGGTAAGCCAATCGGGTCCTGTGCGGGTGGATACCAACCAGCCGTCTGCGGTTGTGCCCGATACGGGGATGCCGTAGACCGTGCCTTGGCAGAAGTTCCACGCAGCGTGCAGGCCCATGCATATCGGCAATGAGCGCGTCACCATGTACAGCAGGCCAAACAGCAGGCCTGCCTCCACGGCAATGGCAAGCGAGCTCCACAGCGTGGCACCTGGGTTGCTGATGTGCGCTACACCGAAGAACAATGCCGAGACAATCAGTGCCACCCAGCTACCAAAATCCTCTTCCAGGATACGGAACAAGGCGCCACGGAACATGATCTCTTCGCCGATGCCGGCGCCCAGACCCACCATCATCAGTGCAGTGATCCAATTGGCATGTGGGTTGAAGCCGACGACATGGTAGCTGCCCAACAGCCACAGCATGCCGACGACAGCACTGAACAATAATGTGCCTATTACCAGTCCAGCCAGGGCTCGTGAAAAAGCGTTACGCGATAGCAGTTCAACGGGCCGGCGGCGCTCGACGAAGTACGTCAACAGCAAATACGCCGTTAACGCCGGCGCGATACGCCCGACCATCTGACCTAATCCGGCTTGTAGCGGCGGAGCGGTATGTACCCAACCCAAGGCATGCATGGCATGGGTTATCCCAATTACACCGGGCACGAACAGCCCGATGAATATTGCAAGCCGCGCGATCGAGGAATACAGCAACCATCGCTTCCAGGTTGGCGCCGCAACGGGTGCGACGAAGGCGACTTTCTGATCGGAAACAAACATGGCTGATCCCCTGGCGAACGTGACCGCAGTCTGGCCGTAGTCGCACAGACACACACAGTGACGTTGGTCATGCTGTGCCGAAGGTCATTGCATGGTGACGGCCTTGCATTTGCGATGTACCGCGCCGCGTCGCAGTGATTATGTATGGTCCGTCGGGCTCTTGCTTGTGGGCAGCGGAAAATACCCTGGCGCCCGTGAAAAAGGCCGCGCAAGCGGCCTTTGTGTTTTGTGACGATGACAAGCCTTTACACGATGCGTACTTGATTGATGTTGTTCTTGGGCTCCATCCAGAACGCTTCGTTCGCGAAGCGTCCAAAGATCTCGCGTGGCAGGATCGGCTGGCGTTCGATCAACTCTACTTTCGGCCGAACAGAATGCAGGCCGGGCATGCCGACGCGGGCATCGAACTCGTCGGCGTTGTATTGGATGTGGTCGAAGTCGTGTTCGAACCAAGGCTCGTCTAGGAATTGGTAAACCGCGCGCACGGCCGCGGCCGGATCGCTTACCAGGCTTTCGTAGGTCAGCATCAACAGGTGATCTTGTGCATGCGGGCCGTAAAATGCTTCCTTGGTAGCCTGGTAGGCGAAGCCCACCATACCGCGCGGATCCGTCAACGCTTCAACGCGCGAGTACACCGTGGTGTTGGTGTCGAAGCGGAATACCTTGCTGACGCTGACCGGTTGCCTGCGCACCAATCGCTCCATGCTGTCCAGCACCCATGCCAACTGGCGCACACACGCGATCACCTTCACGCCAGGAAATAGCACGTTGAGCAACTGCATCCGGCTGCACCACAGGCGACTAGTGTCGAACACCACGTTGGAGCCAGCCTCGACCGAGTAGAAGTTTTCGACCAACCCGCGCAACAGCGCAACGCGCTGCTCGTCGGAGACATCGAACGAAAAATCGTTCTTGCTGCTTGCCTCGGACATCACCACGCCCATGATGTCTGCAAGCGGGCTGGTCATGCCTGCTCGGAAGCGCGGATTTTGATTGAGGATGGCGGCCAGTAGTGTGGTGCCGGCGCGCGGTAGCCCGGAAATGAAATGGAACTTCCGCGGCGAGTTGCTGGCGTCTGGCGTGGTGGGCATGTGATTCATCCTCTCAATCGGTGGCGTGGGTTGCAGATTGCGCACGTTTCAAGGCGCGGGTGCCGTCGATGCGCGCATACGCATTTCGTAGCCGACTTCGACCATGCTGGCTTCGCCTTTGCCCAGCACGCGTAGCAGTAACTCTTCGGTGGCGCGCTTACCCATTTCGCGCACGGGCTGGTGGACGGTGGTCAGCAATGGCCACACTTGCGTCGCGATGGTGGTGTCGTCGAAGCCGCAAATGGACATGTCGCCGGGAACCGACACGCCAGCCTCTGCCGCAGCCCAGATCGCGCCGACGGCCATGTCATCGTCGGCCGCGAAAATGGCGGTTGGCCGTTGCTTTAGTGCGAGCAACCGGCGTGCGGCTTCCACACCCGACTCGAAAGAAAAACGCCCCTGCACCATATACGCGGGGTCTTCTTCCAACCCCACACGCTTCAAGCCATCGCGGTAACCGGCGAGGCGCCAGATACCTGCGCCATGCTTGGGGTCGCCCAGGATGTGGGCGATGCGACGATGGCCCAGCGATGCAAGGTGCTCCACCATGGCCGCAGCCGCTTCGCGCTCGCGTAGCATCACGCCGATGCAGCCCTTGGGTTGGCGCGGAGCGATCGAGGCAAACGGAAGATCGCTCTTGCGCAGATGTTTTAGCAGTTCCGGGTGGTCGGTGATGGGAGGCGTAAGGATCAGTCCATCGGGCCGGTGCCGCCAGAGAATGCTCTCGACGCGTTCGACAAAGTCCGGCGCCGTCGACACCAACGGCTGCACCATCATGCTGTATTGCTGCGCCTCGCACGCTTCCAGCACGCCCGCCTGGACTTCCATGATGTAGCTCGGCGACAAGTTGTCGTAGAGCAGCCCGATCATGAAGGACCGATTTGTCGCGAGGCTGCGCGCCGAAGTGAGCGGCCGGTAGTTGAGTTCTGCCACAGCCGAAAGCACGCGCTCGCGCACCGAGTCGCGCACGTTCGGTTCGTTGTTTAGCACGCGCGATACGGTCTTCTTCGAGGTGTCCGACGCCCGGGCTACATCGTTGATGGTCACGCGTGACATGGAAGCCTTTGCGTCTTCAATGATCTGTTCCCTGCATGGTGACAGCCGGCACGCTTTGGGTCGGAACGTTCCAACCACTCACTTCGACGACGGGTGCGGCCGTTCCCTGCGATGCGTATCGCGCGGTCAGAACCATCGACTCACCGGGCCAAAGCGTGACGTCATTGTCATTCCACAGTATGGGCAGCGCAAGGTTGCCGTGAGCGCCACGCCTGATCGATACGTGCTGGAACAGCGCCACGGCCTTGGACGATGCGGGCACGGACAGCGTGACTATGGTGATGTCATCGTTTCCCTCACGTCGTGTCGTTGCGTGGACCACGCTTGTCGCGGGCGGCAAGGATCGCAGCGCGGTTAGGTCTGCGTATTGCGTAAGCGGGGTGAGATACCAGTTCGAATTCGCCCAGTCGAGCACGTCCGCGCGTGTGGATAGCCAGTAGACGTTCCGGCTGACGGGCTTGCCGTCGGAAGAGGCGAGTTCAAGTTCTATGAAGTACGCGGACGAAAGGCCGGCGATGGTCGGCAGTGTTGCCAATGACCGCGTGTGGTTGCCCGCAAGGTCGATGTTCTGCAGGTGCTTCTCGTAACGCACGCTACCGTCCAGATTGCGCACACGGATGTTCGCTTGCAGGTCATGGACATCGTCAAGCGCGTGGTTTACCAGCACGATACTTTTTGAGTCATACGAATACTGGATGTGCACCAACTCGTTGGCTTTCTTGGCGCCGAAATAAGCGCCCGCAGGATTCATGAAGTAGTCGTACAGATGCCAGTGCAACGAAGGCCACGCATTGTTGAGCATCCAGTAGATCACGCCGGTTGCTGGCTTATCGGCATCCATGTGCGCGTTGAACGCTTCGAACTGTGCGCGGACGTTGTCGTAGTTGTCGAGCTGGGCCTTGGCGACATAATCGGCAAGATTCGTGGGTGCGCCGTAGCGAGCGGCTAGCGCCTTGTCGAACGGCGTCAACACGGCGAAGGTCGACCAGTCCGCAGACGCGTGGTATTGCCTTGCCTCCGGGTATTTCCACAATGCTTCCTGCTCCTGCGGCGACAGCATGCGCCGCACATCTTCCAAGCGTGGAATATCCGCGCCTGCGCTGACTTCCGAATCGAAGCCGAATGCACCGCCCAACTTGTCGGCATACCAGTACGACGGCGGTATCCAGTCGTAAGGACCGTCCATCTTCAGGCCGGAAGGCCCGGCTTCCGCTGTGCCTTTTGCGACAGCCGCCGAGATGATCGGCAATGACCAGTCAGCTGCGCGCAACGTGTCGACATACATCTTCGCGATGGGCGGCGGAGGTGGGTTATCGCTGCCGATCAGGAAGCCGATCACAGATGGATGGTTGCGCAGCAGGCGCGCTTCGCTGGCCATGGAATCTTCGGCCACTTTCATGTCGGCTGCGGTCCAGGGCGCGCCGCCGGTCTTGGCGGCCGACTCCCATTTGTCGCAGCATTCCCAGCCTGCCAGTATCAAAATGCCGTCGCGGTCGGCGAGGTCGTAGAAACGCTGATTCTCCAACTTGCCTTCGCTGCGGATAGCGTTAAGGCCGAGGTTGAGAACATAGTTGAACTCGGATTCCATGCGCGCGGGATCGTCGCGCAGGAATATGTCCGGCGCCCAGCCGCCGCCGCGGATCAGCACGGGTTTCCCATTGATGAAGAACTGGCGATAACCCTGTTTCGTCAGACTCGAACTGACGTTGCGTATGCCGAACGTCGCCGTGGCCTTGTCGGACGTTGCGCCATCGACCGCAGCGGTCATCGCGAGTTGGTACAGCGGATGTTCGCCCATGCCAACGGGCCACCAAATCTTTGGATGATCCAGTGCGAGGCCCGGTGTTGTGCTGGGCGAGAACGATACGATCCGCGTTTCTCCGGGCGCGAGGTGCACGGTTTGTTGCAGGGGAACGCCGGCTACTGTGCCGGTGATCGTCGCATCATGCGCGACCGTATCAAGGTTCTTCGCGTCTACCTTCACGGTAAGTGTGGCGCGGGAGAGATCGGGCAGAGGCAGCGTCGAAAGAACATGAGGGAAGCTCAATTCGACCGGTCCAGTCTGCACGATCTCCACGCCGCGCCATGGTCCCATGTTGTTATCCGGAGGCGTGGGGTTCCAATCCACCCATCCCATGGACAAACTCTTTCTTGGATCGGCCGGATGCACGCGCATGGCGAGAACGTTGGCGCCCGCGTGCACCCAGCGCGTCACGTCGAACGCATGCACGGGATAGGCGCCGGCGACCTCAGCATGGTCGGCGACCTGGTGCCCGTTGATCCACACGTCGGCGCTCGCGATCATGCCGTTCGTACGCAGCAGCGTATGCCGTCCGGACAAGTCCTTCGACAGCATGAATTCGGCGCGATACCACCAAGACGTCACGAAAAGATTGCCGCTGGAGTCTGGCACCTGCACGGCACGCAGATTGTCGCTGTAGAACACGTCGTTCTTGTACGTGCCGTTTTCCAACAACCCCGCCATCACGGTTGCTCGGCCACTGACCGGATACCAGTCCTCAGTCGAGAAACCCGTCGAGGAAATTTCAGCGCCATCTTGCTGCGCTTTAGCGCTGTCTTGAATCTGCCAATGACCAATGGCGGTGACCGAGCCGGCGTCGACGTTTACCTGAGTGGGTGCGTAGGTCGTTTGGGCGTGAGCAGGCGGCGACGCTAATACAGCTAACGCGGCCATCATCCAAAGTGCGTGCTTGGCTGGAGTTTGCATGGCGTCAGTGTTTCTCAAGATAGGTTTCGTGTATTTCAACGGGCGCGAACGGCCACGATTGATTGAGTTTGGCCCAGACCGCAAATACCACGAGGCCGGCGACGATCCATATGCTGGACAGGATTAGCGACAACGTGGAGGCAGACACATACACATAGATCCAGCCCAACAACGCGATCACGCACGGCACGGGGTAAAGCCATTGCTTGTGCGGGCGATCAAGGTTGGGTTGACGTTTGCGCAGCACGACCAGTGCGGCGACCTGCGCGATGGACTGCACGATGATGGTCGCGGCCAGCAGCATGTTGATGACTTCAGTCAAATCGAAGAACGTGCCAATGGCGGTCACCACACCCATCGTGAGCAACGCCACGTGCGGGAAGCCGTGCTTCGCATGCAAGCGTCCGAACACGGATAGGAACACCTTGTCGTGCGATGCCTGAAAGGGCACGCGCGAGCCACCCAGCAGGCCGGTGAACACCGAGGCGAACGCAGTCACAATGATGAGCACGGTCATGACGGCAGCGGCCAGATGTCCCCAACTACGCTCCACCACCAGCGAAGCCACCGACTTGGACTGGGCAATGTCCTGCCACGGCGCCACGCCAAGCACACTTATGTTGAGCAGGAGATAGACAAACATCATTGCGATCACCGAGACGATGATGGTGCCGGGCATCGTGCGCCCCGGATTGCGCAACTCATCGCCGATGTAGGCGGTCGTGTTATAGCCTAGATAATCGTAAATGCCGATGATCAACCCGGCGCCAAGCCCCATGAAAAAGTGGCTGCCAAATACGCCGGGCGGATAGGTGAAGGCGAAGCTTGAGTGGAAGTGTGAGAAGCCTGCCGCCGTCACGCCGACGACGGAGACCAGCATGATCACCCACAACGCGATCGTGATCGCGCGAACCGATTCGATGCGACGGTACAGCAGCCACGTAACGATGGCAGTCGCCGCCAAGCCGATGACATGCACCGACCACCAACCCAAGTTTGGAAAGAAGAACCCCAGATACTCCACCATGCCGATGATGCCCGTGGACATCAGCAAGGGAATCGCCAGCAACATCGTCCAGATGAAAAGGAATGGCATCAGTTTGCCGGTGCGGTACTGGAATGCTTCGCGCAGATAGACATACGTTCCGCCGGAACCCGGCATGGCCGCACCGAGTTCGGCCCACACCAGGCCGTCGGCCATGGCCAGGATGGCGCCGGCTATCCAACCGATGACGGCCTGCGGACCACCCATCGCCGCGACCATGATGGGGATGGTGATGAACGGCCCGATGCCGCACATCTGGGTCATGTTGATTGCGGTTCCCGAGAACAGGCCGATGGAACGATGGAAGGCGTTATCGCGAACGTTCTGGGGCACGTTGGAATCCTGCATGCTTGCCTAGTCGTGATGGGTTGCGAAGGGGCGCGATGGAGCCACCCCGGAAAACGATCTTGTTGCCCCGTACTTCATCGTCGCCCCGGCGAAAGCCGGGGCCCAGCGTCTTTAACGCATGGAAGCGCAAGACACTGGATCCCGGCGTTCGCCGGGATGACGTGCTATGCAAGATTCCCAGAAGGCAATCCGATTACCACTGACCACGTACGCCCAACATAAACATGCGCTCGGAGAACGTCGAGTGCGCAGGCTGATCGGGCCACACGAGGTAGTAATGCTGATACTCGTTGGTGAGGTTGGTGCCATCCAGGAACACTTCGACGTATTTGTTGAACTTGTAGGAGACCGACGCATCGAGATACTTCTGCGGCGCTTCGTACATCTCCATCCCCGTGATGCCGCCCACACTATCCATCACCGCGCGCTTCGAACGATAGTTGTACGCAAGGCGGGCCTGGAAGTGATCATCCTGATACCACAGGATGAAGTTGCCCGATTCGGTGGAGTTGTCTTGGAAGGGAATCTTGTTGCCAGCCAAATCCTTTTCGCCCGAATTGCTGGGTGCATACGTGGCGTTTATTTCCATGCCGGTCTTGGACAGGAAGCTTGGCAGGAAGGTGAAGCCTTGGCGGTAATCGAACTCCGCGCCCTGAATGCTGTTGCCAGTGCCCTGCACGGGTTCGGTGATCACGATGCAATGATCGCGAACCACACCGTCCTCGTCGGGCAGCGTGCAATTGGTCACGCTGCCGTTCTTGATGAAGCTTTCCACGTTGATGCGGAACAGCGCGAGGCTGAGCATGCTGGTGGGGTTGATGTAGTACTCCAGCGATGCGCCATAGTTGGTAGAGCGCCACGGATTGAGGTTCGGGTTGCCGGTCGACGTGCCATCGGCGACGCGGAAGATCGGCCCCTGCGGCGTTTCGGCAAGCGAATAATTCAACTGCAAGCCGCCGCCCCACGCGCTGAGGTCCAGTGGCATCATGTTCTTGGATGCCGCCAATCGAAACTTCAGGTTATCGAAGATATCCAGCGAGAAGTTGGCCGACGGCAACACGTCTTGATAACTGCGCTTGGTGACGGCCGTGCCTGTTTCGACGGGTTCGTCACCGTACGCACCGGGCGCGCCACTCAAAAACTGGGTAACGTTTAGATTGGTGTGGATCATGCGAACGCCGATGTTGCCGCTGTATGGCATGTCGCCGAGAGTGCCATCGAAATCGCCCTGCAAATAGCCCGTCAACTCTTTCAGCTGCACGTCCCAACTCGTTCCCGGTTCAGCGACTTCGGTGGTATCAGGGTAGAGCGATTTCCAATACGAAATGGGATTGACCATCGCGTTAGGGTTGACCGCCCAGAAATTGATGCCCGAACCAAGCAGGTTGTTGTACTCCTTGAAGTTGCTCGACAGCGGTGTAGCCGTATTGGGCATCGATATCGCCGACAGCGGTCCGGCGCGGAAGTAACCCTCTGAGTTGCCCGCGGTACACGAGCCGCTATTCAACACCACGTCGGCACCCACATAACGCACCAGGCATCCGTTCGGATCGCTGGCACCGATGCCTGCATAGACGGGTGTTTCCAGCGTCCAACCGTAGTTGTTGGCGTTGCGGATGCTGTTGCGCACACCGAATTCGAGCTTGAAACCGTCCTGGAAATCGTATTTCCCGTCGAAGCGCAATGCGTTCAACGCCACTTGACGGTCGTAGTCGCCGGAAGATTCCAGCGTCTTCATCGTCCACGCGTTGGGGTTGGCGAAATCGGCCGCCAACGACGGTGGCATGTTGACGGTGATGTAACGTCCCCCGAAGTTCGCGATGATCGGCACCGTGTTCTGCGGAATGCCATTCGCGTTGAATACGCGGTCACCACCCAGCTGTGCCGGGTAGACGAACGTACCGGGCGGTACATTCGCGCCGGGCATCAACACGTTGGGCCACAGTGCGCCGTCGGAGTCGGAAACGTTGATGTCGGTTTCTACATTCGACTGGAACGCGGTGTCGCGGATGCCACGTACGCTCGCCGTGAAAGGTCCGCCGTCGTCGTAATCCAACTGAAGATTGAAGTTCTTCGCATTGGAGCTTTTCTGGATGATCTGCGAGTACGACTCCACGTCGCCGGGCCACTTCTCATACACCTGCGTGGTGTAGATCTGCGAGCCCTGCCAACCGGGCTCCGGCGTGCCATAGGAGCCCAGGGCAGGGCTTCCAGTATTGCGCGATTGCAGCGGCACGTAGGTTGCGCCCTGCCAGTTGGTGGAGTTGAACTGAATGCCGTCATTAAGGTCGTACTCGCGTTGTTGCGAGTAGAAGTAGTCGCTGGTCAGACTCAGCCCGTTGCCGAGATCCATCTGAAACGACGCATTGCCGGACTTGCGTTTGCGTTGCGTCGTAATGTCATTGATGTTGATGTCCTGGCTACCCATGAATACGCCGTTGGACTTGCCGTCGCCATTGACGTCCACGCTGCCGTCGGCGTTTTGAACGATCTTCGATGGAATGGGCGCGCCGTTCCACGGCGTCAGAAAGCCGTTGTAGCCACCTGCGCTGGCGGCGTTCTCGCCATTGAGCACCACGCCGTATTGATCGAGACCTTCCGACGAGTTGAAGCGCGTGGTGTTGGAGTAATCGGCGGCGATCAGCAAACCCCAGCGGCCGCTATCGTTGTACGAAACCAGTCCGTTGGCCTCGGGCCCCAAATGATTGGTGGTGGAGCCACGCTCTGCATCGGTTGAATAGCTGTAAGTAAATCCGCTGGGAAGGTCCCATGGGCGATAGGTGTGCAGGTCGACGGCACCGCTGATACCAGCGTCGGTCTCGTTGGCGGTCGAGGACTTCACCACGTCCACGCCGTGAAACAGCGTGGACGGCAACATGGTGAAGTCGGGCTGCTGCGAGTCGATCTGATCGGCCGTGATGAACACTTCGCCGTTCAACATGGTGCCGACCTCAGGCAGGCCGCGTACGTCCACCGACGTACCTACACCAGCGTCGCGATTGATCTGCACGCCAGTGACGCGTTGCAGGGAGTCGGTGATCGTAGTATCGGGTAGCGCGCCGATGTTTTCCGCCGTAATGCTGTCCTGAATGTTTGGAGCATCACGTTTCAGATCGATGGCGTGCTCCTGCGACGCGCGTACGCCCGAAACAGATACGGTCGACAGCGTGGTCGCATTCTTTTTCGCCGCGTCATCCGCCTTCTTGGCGTCGTCTTTCTTGGCGTTGGGCGACGGCGGAGCAGAAGCCGGTGCCGGCGCGGTTTGCGTCGTGGTCTGCGCGGTTTGGCCGTCCGCCTGGGCATAGGCGAATGTCGATGCGGCACTCGTCGTCGACACGACGGCGAACAGCGACATGGTGACGGCAAATGACAATGGATGTTTGCGAAGTACGGTGGACATGGGCTTTTAACCTCGTTGATGTTGCCTGTCGAACCTCAGGTGCTCCGTGGTATTCCAAAAAAACGCGTGTAGCCCGGCGATGCCTGCTGATTCGCACGCCGTCGTGATGCAATGTCTCGATGTCCCCGACTTTGGCTTCCCAAGCCAAAGCCATTTCATTCAGTGCTGCTACTACACGGAACCCCCGTCCCGTTTACCGCTTATTTCGAAAACGCCATTCGCGCCAGCGCCCACTGGCCATCGCGTGGATCGCCAGTAACGAAGACGCACACGTTGCGAACACCGGCCCCCGCCGGCGTGGCAACGTTTGCCTCAAGCTGCATCTGGCCTTTTGCCTGCATCGCGCGCTCCAGCGGCAAGCTGGCCATCAGCGGCCCTGTGCAGGAATCGGCATGAATCTCAAGCTCGCCAGCCGCGCTGACCTTGTGGCGCACCACCGCATCCGCAGCTTCATCGCCGAAACGCCATGTGATGCGCTCGACAGTCATCTGGACATGCTTGATGCCAGCCACTGGCGCCTGCGGCCACAACCAACACGCATTACCAATATCTACCGAGTAAACAGGTCTCGGTCCCTGCGCCGATCTGCTGCCGTCAAGGCGTGAGCTCGGCTGGTTGGAGCACGTTGCAAGCGCGCTACTTTCGCGGCTCAGCAACGTTGTTTCATCCAACACCTGCACGCGTGGTGCTGCGAGTTCGAAACCGTCTGGTGCAAACGTTGCAGCACGCAAGATCGCGTTGACCGGTAGCGTGAGCGGCCCTGCATACGGCGCGGATTGGTTGGTTGGATCGGAGCCATCCGTCGTGTAACGGATCGTCCCGAATGCCACCTGATTCGATAGCTCGATCCGGAACGCACCGTTGGCCGTTGCAGTCACATGGAAGACGGGTGCGAACGCACTGTCGGCATAGTCGATGCCGAGCGCGCGATAACGCGCCAGCTCTGCTGGCATGCGTTGCAGAAAGCCGTCCCAGTCGTGTGCGCTCGACGGTGACCAGCCAAGCTCCGACATCGCTGCGATGCGCGGGAACACGGCGTGCTGGTCGTGCGCAAAGGTGGGCATCTGCTCGGTCCAGAGGCCGGCCTGCACGCCGATGATGCGTTGGGCTTCGATCGCGCTCGCACCGTTCGGGATAACGATCGTGTCATAGGCTTGCCGCAAGGTCGCTGCGGGAGGTGGCCCCGCCCATTCGTCGGGCAGATCAGACTGATAGTGGTCGAAGTACAGCGATTCCTGCGGTGTCATGACCACGTCGTGGCCTTGCTTGATCGCAGCGAGCGCCACACGTTCGTTGTCGTCGCCGTGCCACGACATCACCATCTCCGATGCCGGCAGCGTCGCGCCGGCCACCAACTCGTCGTCCCAACCAACTGGCGTGCGGCCGTGCTGGATAAGATGCGCGGCGACTTGATTGGTAAACCAGCCCTGCAGTTGATCCATGTTCGAAAGGCCCAGCTTGTGCATCTGCGCGCGCACTTCCGGCGATGCATTCCACTGCTGCTTGTCGGCCTCGTCGCCACCAATGGAGACGTATCGCGAGGGGAAAAGCTGCATCACCTCATCGAGCACATCGTCGACAAACTGCAAGGTTTTTTCATCGGGCTTGAGCAACCACGGGCTGACGCCCCATTCGGTCCAAACGGGCGGACGTTTGCCCGGGACGCCTAGCCACGGATAGGCGGCGATGGCTGCCTGCGAATGTCCGGGAAGATCGACTTCCGGTACTACGTCCACATAGCGCTCGGCGGCGTAACGCACGATGTCGCGCGTCTCCGCTTGCGTATAAAACCCGCAATAGGGCAGGTCGGCAGAGCCGGTCAGTTCGCTGTCGAGGCCCACCGCCTTGCGGCAAGCGCCTGTTTTCGTGAGTTCTGGATACTTAGGGATCTCCAGGCGCCAACCTTGATCTTCCGTCAGGTGCCAGAGCAACACGTTCAACTTGTTGAGCGACATCCAGTCGATCAGCTTCTTGATGTCTGCGACGCTTTGATAGTGCCGCCCGGAATCGAGCAACAGTGCGCGCCACGCGAAACGCGGGTGATCGTCGATAACGCCATCGGCAACTTCGACGGGCGCGCCGCGAATCCATCCGGGTGGCGTCAGCAACTGCCATAAGGTGACGCTGCCGTAAAACGCACCGCGCGGCGTGCGCGCCGTGACGAGAATGCCGCCGTCATTCACCGTGATGCGATAACCGCCCTCGTCCGCGACATCAGCGTTCGGGTTCACATCGAAGGTGATCGCAGGATGCGCGGCGCCCGTCGTCGCTACGCGCAAGTTCAATCCGTTGGTGTAGGCCACACGTTGCACGAACCGCTCTGCGATGGACTGCACGAGCTGACGTTCCGCACCACGCACCGATACCACCGCGCCATCCGCAATTTTGACCGCCCCCGATGCGGCAGGACTGGCCGTTGCCGGCTGCGGCAGCAATGACCACTTGGGAACAGCAGTCGCTGCATGGACCGCGCCCGTGATCGCCAAGCACGCGATGGCCACGCAACGGAAAAATGCCGATGTCGCGATGCGACTCATGCGCCCACACCACCTGCTACGGCATGCCGTAGCGCTCTCGACGTGCCATGCCCCAGGTACCACTGTGCAGCGCCCTGCACACCGTGGCGGCCGTGCTCCGTTACCCACACCGGCACTTGCGACAACAGCGCGCGCGCGCTGCGACCGTGCAGGAATCGCTCCTCGAAAGCGCTGCGCTGAAGCAGCTCGAAGATGGAAGACAGAAAGCCGCCGGCTAGATACACGCCCCCCGTAGCCATGAAAGTCATCGCCAGGTTGCCGGCAAAGCTTCCCAGCGAAGCACATAAAATTTCCACGGCTTCGACGGCTTGCGCATCGTTGCCGGCAACCGCGGCCATCGTGACGGCTTCGGGCGTCGCCAGCTTGGGCGTTTCCCCGTGCAGCGCGCACAGGGTTGTGTAGATGGTCAGCAGGCCGGGGCCCGAGACGATGTGTTCAAACGCGACGTAACCGCCATTCGGCGCCAAGTGCGCGAGAACCTCGCGCTCGCGAACCGAATTCGGTGCGTAATCCATCTGACCGGCCTCCGTCGTCAGCACGAAGCCGTCGGCGGGACCGGGAACGTGCGCTGCCGCGCCAAGACCAGTTCCCGGTCCGATCACCAGGGTAAGGCCACTGGAATGCGTATTCGGTCCGCAAAGGTGACGGCCGCCGCCGACGAGCGGCCCATCGAGCGCGTATGCCAACGCCTCGAAGTCGTTGAGTACGGCAACCTCGTCCAAGCCCAGCGAGTCACGCAACTGCGTCAGGTGGATGGGCCAGGCAAGGTTGTCGTTCACGACCTCGTTGCCCACTATCTGGCCCGCACAAGCCAACACGCAATGCTTCACCGGGGTTTGCACGTCAGCATCGATAAAGGCCTGCAATAGCTCGGATAGCGTCGGGAACTCCGCGCAGGCGAATACCCGATAGGCCAGCGTTTCGACTCCACGGGCGCCGTCGTGCGAGGCGCGCATCAGCGCAACACGCGCATGCGTGCCGCCAATATCGGCCGCCAGAAACGGCATCGCCGCTATCCCCGCCACTCGGTCCGAATGGTCCATTGCCACGTCCAGCGACCCCCTCGCTATGGAACTGTTATCAGCCTGTAACGTAATTGACACCGGTGTCAAGCGGTGGCGCAACATGTTACGAAGAGGCCTAGGGGCACGGCTGGCCCGGATTCTTGCTCAGGTGCAGGAAGGCGCCGGCGGTCCAAGCTGTCTATCGCTGGGCAATCCGGGCGCGAGGAGATTGCGTGCTGTGACGCTGCCGATACCCCTCGAGGATCACGAGGTGCTGACCGACCAAGATTGCGCACTCGGGGACGAACAACGGACAGATATAGGCCTGACCTTGCGCAAGGGTGGCTGCTTTGTCGAGCTAATGTTTCTGCTAGGGGAGTCCTATGCAGTGACCTGTGTTGAATTGGCCCCGCCGCTGCCGGATCAATGTCATATCTCGATCGAGTGGAGGCCGGCGAGCATCCTGTAGAAATGGATATGGCCGAGCCCGTGTGGAAGATCGTCAATGGCAAGGATGACGAATCCACCGCAAATCGAGTTATCGACTTTGACTACCGCGATATCACGGGGCGCAGCGCCATTGATTTCGACAGGCCCGCATAGCGTTTAGCGCCACTGGGCTCGCGCTTGACGGGCATAAGTTCGCCTACCCAAACTGACGTTGGGATTCGGGGGAATTGAATGAACGACACGACGAAAGATCCGGCGCAGGAGCGCCGCCGATTGCGCGCGGCTCTAGAAGGCATGAAGCAAAAGAGAAATTTGGCCGTAGGTGGCTTCGTAGCCGCGCTTGGCTGTCTGTATGTTTCGGAGCGCATGGATGCTCTGCCTGATGCAGTGCGTTGGGGCATGCGTGTAGGAGCGCCTCTCATTTTCGTACCCCTTGCATTGCCTTTTCTGCGTTCGCCATGCCCACAATGCAAGAATCGCTATCACTCCGTGGCGAGTCTGTTTCGGCATCCCGATCGAACATTGCCATGCAAATCTTGTGGCTTTCAGATCGACAAGCACGTGTCGATGTATTGACTCGTGCTGCCACTTAAACGAGATGCACGCATAGTGCTGTCTCAATTCGTAGAAATCGCGACCTAACGCAGACTTTCCACATCGCATAATGTAGAAGTTCAATCGGGGAGCTGATTCAGGGAGCGCACGTGGAACTGTCAGAGTTGGGGACTCGCATATGCGTGCTCGGGCCATCCAATAGTGGGAAGTCGACGTTGGCCACGGCCATTGGCAGGAAACTTGACATAAAAGTTATCCATCTTGACCAGCTTCACCATATTCCGAGTACGGATTGGCAACCGCGTCCAGCGAACGAGTTCCTAGCCCTGCACGACAAAGCGATCACCGGCGAACAGTGGGTGATGGAAGGAAACTATTCCTCGTGCATGCCGCAACGCTTCCAGCGAGCGACCGGAATGATCTTGCTGGATGTTTCCATAGCCGTCAGCCTGTTTCGGTATACGCGCCGCACCCTCTTCGAGCACGGCAGAATCGGAGCATTGGAAGGCGGTCGCGAAAGCATCAAGTGGAGCATGATCCGCTACATCACCATGCGCACCCCATGGAATCGTCTGCGCTACGCGCACATCTATCGTCAAATCAGCTTGCCGAAAATTTGCCTGTCGTCGCGCCGCGCGATCAGTGCCTGTTACCGGGACTGGAGCCTGCAGCGATGAGTGGTGTGCTGCATTCGCCCGGCCAGTCTCTCGGTTGCCCGCGTTACCAATTGAACAGGATGGAGCGGGTATGTGGAAATGTCAGCCTGATACCTTGAAAACAGGAACGCGTGACGTAAGGGCTAAATCGACGAGTAAATATCTGGTTCAAGCAGGGTTTGCGATTTCGCTTGTTGCTGTCGGTGTATTGGTTCATGCCGAAGCAACGGCTGTTGCTGAAACCAAACGACCAGCCCAATGGAATGCGAAGGCCGTCTATCTGTGGCCCGGCCCTACTGACATAGCTGATGCACCCGATGGGCCGAGGATCGCAACCGTTCAGTCCCGAGATCAGAGATTTACGCTGCAAATTAAAGAGAACGACCTGTTGGTCCGCGTACAAAGCGGGGAGGCGGTAGCCAGGCCTATAAAAATTGAAGATTTGGCCGAAGTGTCATGGTCTCCTGACTCGAAGGAGTTCGCAGTCACCGAGAGTGATGGTGGGTGGGTAGGTTCCTGGACAACCATCGTTTACGCAGTCGATCTCAAAGGGATGCGGAAATACGACGTGTCACATCAGATCGAAGATCGGTTTCAAGCAAGGAAAGGCGGCTGTGACGAGACGCCAAACGTCGCCGCCGCCGGTTGGCTTGCCCCTGATCTTCTGCTGATGGTCGCCGAAGCACCGCCGCACAGCAGTTGTAAAGACATGGGGACTCTTCGCGGATACGAGTTGACGGTTCATGATGGAAAGATCCAGCACGAGTACGACGCATCTGAGTTATTCGCTAAGTTCGCAAACCAGTTGGGCCCAAGAGTGAACGGGCCCTCGTGAAAATGTCCGCTACCTGAAGCGGACATCCCATAGATCACGCAAGAACATGAGATCGCGCGCAGAAAGTATAGATGGGTGCTCCTGCTACTTTGTGCAGCAGGGTCGATCAGAGCCGGAACATCTGATGCGCGAACCTATCGATAGCAAATCAATATACCTACTCCGTACCAGGCATCCGCAGTCTCAGCGAGGGACGAGGTAGCTGTTTGGAATGATGCATTGGCGTATGCCGAGGGACATGTGCCGGATGCGAAGATCGACAAGTCGACTTAATATACCGAATGGTCCGCGACCGGCGGGATTGCGCTACTGCATCAATGGTGTCCCGTTAATTTGTACTCGATTGACGCGACTAGCCGGCCGCGCGGCCTCTCCATCGCCGTGTCAAAACCTGCGTTGCAAAGTGCAGACCTGGTTTCGGATCGTCCAAACGGAAGGAGTGAAAATGCGCTCCAGCCCACTGCAACAGGATGTTCGGCAGTGGTCCGCGTGCTTGCGCGGCTTGCGCGCGAACAGTGCTGAAGTCTCGATAGAAGTCGACGCAGCCAGCGCCTACCTTGTAATCGAGTGTCGCCTGGTGCACCGGTAAGCCGAGCGCATCCTGATACGCCATTTCGCAAACGTTGACGCCGCAACGCGCCGCAAACTCCACGTATGTCCAGGCGCGCGTATTTACCTCAAGAATGCGATAAACGCCATCGCGCTTATCGCGTTTGAACTCCGCGCTGAATATACCGCGATAGTTCAACTTCGCTAACAGCCGATTGACGTCATCGACCGGCGTTTGCAGCTGTTCTAGCGGGATGCTGCGGCAGTATGAACTGTTGCCAAAATCCGGTGGTGAAATACGAATGCGTTGGCGCGCGAACAAGCCAGTCATTTCGCCCACGCCATCGCGAAAGCCGTCAACGAAATAATGATCCGACGTCGTGCCAGGTACGTATTCCTGCGCCATCAGACGAAAGCCCTGATCGTGTAGATGCCGCCATGATGCATACAGTTCGTCTTTGTGCGTGACCCAAATTCCTTTCACGCCGGTGACATCGCTAAATTTTTGCGAGTTCACCGGTTTGATGAAAACACGGTGGAGCTCGTCGAAAGGTATCGCCTCAATATCGGTTTCGCATTCGATGCGAAAGGTGCGGGGGTGTGGAATATGCGCGCTTTCCAGAAACGCGGAAAAACGCGACTTGTCCTGAAGAATTTCCTGCGTTTCACGCGAGCTTGTGCTGAGAAAATAGCGCGACGCAAGTTCGGTGCCTGGGAGATCCGTAAGCCATAGTGCGGCATCGTCGGCACCGGCAATTAACACAGCTTTTTGCAGCGGCATTTGGCGCAGTAGCTCGTATACGTGCGACCCGAGTGAGCCGTCCCACGCAATTCCCCCGGGGGTGGGGCGATACCAACGCGAGTGGGTGACGTGATCGGAAGGGGGGCACGCGACATAGGCCGGGATGCCGGTCATTGCTAGACAACGCAAAATGCCTAGCGCAGTCGGGCCGCGGCCCAACACAATCGCCGGCACGCGGTTCTCATCCATTTTCCCCATGGCACTCTCCGGTATACGGTGTTACCAGATAGCCGTCACAGCTGTGATCGACGAGGCATGCTAGCACTGCGTGAGTAAGCTTCCGCAACGAGTAAGAACTTGCGTGCTGCGGTCGTATGATCAGTGACTTTCATTGTGCCAACTGAGGAAGATCTGTCGCCAAGCTGACGTGGTTATTGCCTGGAAATAGTCCCAAGGTCGTAATGATCGTTAGCACGCCCGACAGGCCCTACGGTTTTCGCGACTTTGCCAGTTGGCGATCGCATGCTCAGAAGCAAGCCTATGACTTTCGAGCTGGAACGCGCTAAGTCGCAATCAACTACGGCGGGGTGTCTGCTTCCGACCCTTATCAGACGTTACGCTACGCTTATGAGTCGACGAAGGCATGAAATCCATCGTGAAAGTGAGCCTTATCCCGCTTCTTTTAGCTTTCCTGCTATTGGCTGCCTTCTCCCGCGTACATGCGCAGGATGCTAAGTCGAGCTCGTCTCAGGACAGACTCATCACGTCAATTGATTTGTCGCAGTCACTCGAGGCTAATTCGGGGTGGCGGCTCATTGTTATACAAGGCCCTAACACCGCCGACCCGGCGATGATGGATCCCATTCCAGGGAAAATTCGCCTTTGCGTTACTAAGGATGGTGGGGCGTCGTGTTTCCCCAGTCTTGATGGTGTCTTGCGCTTATCTTCGGGAAACGATGAGTATTCCGATCCGCGTTATTTGAACGATGTCCGGATCGTGCGACCTCTAGCAACTCGGCCGATCTTGCTTATGCAGGTCGCCAGTCAGCAATCTGTCAACGGCAATCAGCGTTTGGCAACAGTGGCTCTGGCCTACGATCATATACATAACAGCCTCGCGCTTGTTTATGAAAAGCAGACGGGCAAGAACAACGATGAGGAAATCCGCTACATCGCAGATGGTCCGCTAATGGGGGCCATCATCTCTGCCGAACCGACCAGCGATGCACCCTTCGGTTTCTGGATCACTGTCAACAGGCTTGGCGCGAGCGGTGACTACAATCAGGTCCTGCGTTATCGCAGTGCGACTCGATATAACGACGGCAATCGTCTTGCCGTCATCGATTCCGAAATGCCGGGCATACTGCAAAGGCTCCATCTGTGGCATCCAGGTATGCGACTACCTCGGCCTGCTGGTGCATGTGCAGAGCCTCGCCTAATCGGTCAAGAGATGTGGTGTCAGTCAGCATCGCGTTAGATGACGATGTTCGCTTCCGACCCAAAGCAGACGTGCTCAAACAGAACACCGCCAGGACAAGACACGGTGAATATGCGCAGAAATACGCAATGCTTGTGCCTCTTACTATTAGCTTTCGGGCTCGCACTTAATGTGTCGGCGATGGAACGTGCCTACATTTTATCGCCAGACCAAGCCAATCAAGCACTTAAGCGATGTTCCCGCCCAACGCCGAAGAACGTTGATGGAACATGGACAGTAACGCCAGCTGTGGTTGCCCAGTTGGAGCAGGATCTAAATAAGCTATCCAATTTGAAATCGATTCAATGTTGCGTTTCGGGAGAATCGGTGCGAAATCCAAGTGCGTTCGTCCGACAATATGTAGGGGTGACGATAAGAGGGCGAAAGTACGTATATATAAACGCTTTTCAGGGGCCAATCATTCATCGGGCTACCGACAACGTAGACGCCATGATGCATAAGCCATTTATGGTTTGCGATGGCGGCGTGTCAGCTTGGGGAGCTTTGTATGATCCAGAAACTCGACGGTTTTCTGAGCTGGCGTTCAACGGAGTCGCTTAATTAAAGGCTCCACTTTCGGCTGCGATTTCAGCCGACGACCGCAACATTCCTTCTGCCTGTGTGGCTACAGCGTATTGCGGTCATCGGCTAAAATCGCAACGCAGAGCGGACATCATCGAACCAACAGTCGCCATGCGTTCTGGCAAGAGCCAAACAGCAGTGTGATGGCCCCTACATATGTAAGCTGCGGTGCAACCGGCCAACCCAAAAGCGCCGTAATGCCTGCAACTGTCAATAACAGGGTCGCAGCTATCGACGCCAAATACTCAATGAGACGAAATGATTCGGTTGACGTCGCACGGTAGATGCGCCAATGGTTTACGTGCCACGCCACGCGAGCGACGCTCAGCCACACTAATCCCCAGCCGATCGTATTGGGCGAAATGTCGGGCATCAGGAAAAGCAATCCGATTACCAACACCGCGAGAAAGTCGAGGAAGCTTCGCTTGGCGACGAACAGCATCCACTGGCGACCTTCGCTGGACGCTGTATTCAGCTTCACGGACAGCGATACAAATAGAAGACCGGTCAGTGTCGCGGCAACCTCTCCAATTGTCCCAAAGGCGGCTAGCCAGTTATTCATTTAAGATCTCCGTAAAGCGCTGGTCATTATTGCCAGAAGCCGGGGCATGCACACTCTAATCATCGTTCATTCGTCATGTCCGCTGCGACCCGAAGTGGGCACTCCGCCTGCAGAATCGGTCGAAGAATGTGGCTGACACTGAGGCCTTCTTCACCAACGTCAGGTGTTTCGCGCGTACCTTCTTTGATATAAAACGCCTGCCACCACACACAGGCCATAGCACGTCACCATGTCGACTGTCTGGGCTTATCTGCAAACATGGCTGGATCGGATCGATCCCGGCGCGCATCGCCGCATCAAGGGCCTTCGGCTGGTTACCGCTTATGGCATTGCTGCCGCGCTCGGCACTCTGCGGGATATCTCTGGCGATGTTCCTTCCAACCTTGCCCTGGGCACCCTTGCAGGAAACATCGCCCTGTGGGCCAGCGTGTCGGAGGGACGTTCCACGCGTTACACGTCCAGCCGCGATTTGACCGTACTTTGCGTGGCATGCGCGTTGGGTGCTTCCAGCTATGTACTCTGCGCGCCCTGGTTACGGCCGTATGGTCACGCCTTCCCGGAAATCATTCTTGCCGTTGGCGCATTTCTGGTCGGATACCTCAAACGCTATGGCATCACGGGCGCAGGTGTCGGATCGCAGATCTATATCGGTCAACTGCTGGCATACAACGCCAAGCTGACGTCGATGGATATGAAGGCGATTGGCATCGCCACATGTATCGCCATCGTTTCCTCGGTGGTGCCGCGCTTACTTAGTGGGCCAGCGGAGCAGCCCCCGCCGCCATCTTTGTTGCCATCGGCTATGGCGACGCGATACCACATATTGACGCCCGAACTGGTCATGGGGATTCAGGCTGCCGTGGCATCGCTTTTAATCGTGTTGCTTAACGGCGCCTACGGGCTCTTGGAATCGGCGTGGGCGATCACGGCATGTGTGTATGTGATCGCCGGTACTTCCAGTGGCACCATGGATCGCGTCCGGCGACGCATCGTAGGCACGCTTGTCGGTGTGCCGCTTGGGTTGGCATGTCTACCTCTGGCAACGGATGCACCTTTGCTCCTCTGGTGCGCGGCGTCGCTGGCGATGATCATTTACGCCATGGCGCTTCCGGAACGTTATGACGTTGCATGCGGCGCGTTTGCCTTTGTGCTGATGGTCACGCTGGCGGTCTCCGGCGAGCACTCGATGGCGGTGTTGTTCGCGCGTGCGTGGGAAACGGTATTGGGTTGCACGCTTGGGCTTGCGGCGGCGTCCTTTCTCTTCCCATTGCGTGCGAAAGAAGAAGGCAGGAGTGTTTCGTCTTAGCGATACCTGGATGCGGACAGTCTACTTCTAGTCATCCCGGGCCAAACACATGGCGCGTGTATCCATGCGAATTGGAAAGCAGCGTGGCAATTGAAAAGCAGCCGGCGTGTGGCTTCGCAAGAATGCGATCCAGTCAACGCGACTTGCGAGCCTTTTTATGGACACTGATTACATCGAGCAATTTGTTTGCTCTGACTGCCGCTTCGTCTACGGCGAGATGTTGGCGTTCGACAGTACCCAGGGCATGGATAAAATCTGCCCGCGCTGTGGCGCCGGTAATGGCGCTGTATCAGCGATTGAATGCGTTTACGACACCGCTCAGGCGTCCCTGATTCGCCTCTGATCAAGCTGCGCCAAGCGCCCTCTGCGAGGGCTTCTCCTAAGGCTCCTTTGCGAATCGGCAGCGTGCGAATCGCCACACGTGTCATCAACGCTGGAAATCCCCATGAAAATACTTCCTTTTGCAGGCGTTCTGCTGTTTGCAGGTAGCGCCAACGCTGCCGCACTGAACGTGCCGCAGATCCAGTTGAATCAGGTCATTACCGCCAACTATCGCTGTCCTGGCGGAGAGCACTTCAGCGTCACTTACCTCAATGCGGATAACGGCCAGAGCTTCGCCGTGGTGCCATATCGCGACAAGTCGATGTTCCTGGTCAGCACCCTGTCTGCCGATGGCGTGAAGTACCAAGCCGACGCCATTACTTGGTGGATCAAGGGTCGCGAAGGCACGCTTTTCGATGCGCGTAGCGACGCCAACAACCCCATTCTGGACGGCTGCACCTCGAAATGACGCTCTTGTCGTGAACCGACCGTAGCGCCGCCGTTCGTTTTCGAAAAGCACGGTGCAGACAGGGAAAAGTCGGTGCGTTTCGAAAAGATCACCGACTTAGGTGCGCTCAGAATAAGCCTCGAAATCGTTCAACGAGATTTCAACCGGTGCAGTCCATTGCACTCAACCATTGGAGAATCATCATGAGCAAGAAAAGTTTCGTACTCGGTGTTGCCTTGGCCTCCACGGCTTTGTTCGGTTGCGCCACGATGGCCCAGGATCGTCCGTTCGTGGATATCGGTTGGCACCACGGCAATCTGCGCAATGCGCAGGAAAACATTCTCTCGGCGTTCCAGTACATCCAGCAGGCGCAGCGCGCCAACGACGGCCAGCTTGGTGGACACGCCCAGCGCGCCAAGGAGCTGTTGACGGAAGCCAATGAAGAGCTGCGCTTGGCCGCCGACGTATCGAATGAAGAAGGCCGTTGAGCAGCGGCACACCTCTTACCCTCCCCGTTTGCCGGATAGTCGACATCTCAAAATGTCGCTATCCGGCTTTTTTATGGGGGAACGCTCCCAACTAGCGGGCACGTAAAAACCATCAACGTGCTGGAACATTTCCCGGCGAGCACACATAATCGGCGTGGACCTTGCGTGGAGGGGTTTGCGCAAGGCAAGCAAGCGGTTGGCCGCCGTCGGGAGCGCTGGTCATGCAGTTCCGGCATTTGCGTTACTTCGCCAAAATCGTCGAAGCGGGAAGCTTTTCCCGGGCGGCGGCGCTTATCCATATCGCGCAACCCGCCTTGAGCAAGCAGATCGCCGAGTTGGAAGACGAATTCGGCGTAACGCTGCTTCACCGCAGTGCGCGCGGCGTGACACCTACGGTCGCCGGCGAAGTGCTCTATCAGGAAGCACTCAAACTCATTCGCCAAGTCGACGATTTGCCCGCGATCGTGCGTTCATCGCAAGGCGATGTGCAGGGTGTGGTGAGCTTCGGTATGGCCTCGACGATGGCGCCGGCGCTCACCGGCAAGATGCTGGAAATCTGCCGTAACACCTTGCCGAAAGTGACTCTGCGATTTGTCACCGGCGACAGCCTTACGCTACGCGATAAAGTCGCTTCGCGTGCCATCGATCTGGCCATCGTTTTCGAGGACAACCAGGAGAGCGGCTTTACGCGCGAAGTGTTGTTCCGTCAGCGCCTGTACCTTGCAAGCCCGAAGGGCGCGCCGCGTGCTAAATCCATGACACTGCAGGAAATTGGCAAACTGCCGTTGGTCCTGCCATCGCCATCCAATGTGTTGCGCCGATTGCTCGATCGCGTTTTCGCGGAGCGGCACATCGTGGTCGAGCCCATCGCCGAGTCCGACCTGTTCGATGTGATGCTCTCCGCCGTCGAAACGGGGCTCGGGCACGCCATTCTGCCCAAGGGCGATTTCTCGGATGTGGCGGGGCACCAGGACATCGCCACCACCCCGATCGAACCACCGGTCTATCTCACCGCCTGCCTGATCACGTCGCAGGACGCGCCGCTTACCCAGGCCGCCCTGGCGATCGAGGCCTCCTTGCTCACCTTTATCCGCGGCCAGCTGGAAGAAACGTCCTTCAAGGGCGCCGAATGGGTGGATCCGGGGCACCCATAGCTGGCCGTTATGGCCGCATAGCGAAACAGTATTTTCGCTTCGCGCGGGATGGGCGCACTCTACGCTGCATCGCACCAACGGGGGTTCGTTGCTTCGGCAAAGCCAGTCATCCAATAAGCCATAGCCGCCGACGCAACACTCTCAGCCACCGCTTCCACCTGTCACACCCACTTACCTAGATTCGACCTGGCGCGTCTGCGCTGGAACGGAGAAGTCATGTCCAGTGTCACCCAACAACGCAAGAGCAAGGCATTCGCAGAACAGGCCGTTGCGGCCACGCGCGATCTCCTGAATCGCATTGCACCGACCGCGGACTGGCAGCAACAAGCCATGCGCTGCGGTGAACGTCAGTCGCAGGTCGGTGTGTCGATTTGCTCGCACGATGCCGATCATCCGGCCGAATACGCGCAGACCATGCCGCGCGATGCGTACACCGTGGCCATTCTTTTGGATGACGCGCACATTTGCCTGGATGCCGATGCGCAACGCGTCATAGATGCCTCGCTTGAAGCGGGCACATGCTATGTCAGCCGCCCAGGCGAAACACTGCACCTGACCTGCATGCAAGGCTATAAAGCGTTGCATCTGCGCATACCGACTCAGCTGTTGTGGTTCGGTGCCGATACGCAACGTCCATGCGCCGCACTGGAAGGTCGGTCGCTCGGCCCGGTGAAAGATCCGCTACTGTCGAAGCTCGCACGAACGCTAACCGACGTGGCCGATAACGACGCCGAAGGATCGTTCGCTCAACAAATCGTTGGCATGCTGATCGAGCGCATCCGCGGTTTGCGCGTGGAGAATCCCTCCATGGCGAGGGTTTGCCGCAAGACCAGTCTCCCAAACTGGCGCCTGCAGCGTGTGGATAGCTATGTGAAATCGCGCCTATCCGAATCGATCACGTTGTTGGACATGGCCAATGCGGCTGGATTGTCGCCGATGCACTTTGCCGCACAGTTCCGCGCAGCTACCGGCTGTCGTCCGCATCAATACCTGCTTTTGAGTCGGCTCGAGCGCGCAAAGGAATTGATGGCCGACCCATCGCGCTCGATGCTGGATATCGCGCTGGATGTGGGTTTTCACACGCAAGCGCACTTCACTACGGTATTCAAACGCCTTACCGGCAAAACACCCGGTGCATGGCGCGATGACGTGCTTGAAGCACGTCTGGCGAAAATCGCGTAACACGAGCAACGGTTTAAAAGGCGAAGCGACGATGAAAACAGCACACCTGAGCGCATTGATCGCGGGCTTTCTGCTGATCGGTCCTGTCGCTGCGCAGGTAGCCAGTTACGATTGCGATAAGGCCGTTACGCCGACCGAGCGGGCGATATGCGCATCACCCTCACTCGGCCGCAAGGACGTGATCGTTGCGTCCTACTATGACCTCTTGCTGCATCTGAAGCCTGCAGTCCCCGGCATGGCTTATCGCGAGTTCAACGACGCGTTACGCGATCAGCAGCGACAATTCCTGTCCATGCGCGATGCGTGCGGTGCAAAAACAAGCTGCCTTGAGCAGCGTTACGACGAACGGATTGCAGCACTGCGTGAGACTGCTGATCGCTACGCCGCGGTCGTGTTCGATCGGCCGGCCGGCAAATAATCACCGCAGGCTCGTGCACGAATCGGGAGCCGCCTCGCCTGCAAAGCGATCGGCCATCCAGGCCACGGCTGGTAGCGCGCTATCCGCACCTGCCCAGCCGTGTGCAACGCCTGGCATCGACAGGTACTGCACTTTGTCCCCTGCACGGCACAGGCGCTGCACATAGGCTTGTGTCACGGAGGGAAGCACCAGGTGGTCGGCATCGCCTTGTGCGACAAATATCGGTACATCCAGGGGCAACGTGCCGGGAATATTCGCCAGCAGCAGTGAGTGCCAAGGCTCGACGCGCGTGATGTCGTCCACGCTAAGGAACTGCTCACGCAAAGGACGCTGCGAGCGAGCACGCTCAAGCATGTCGATCGGCGATTCGATGCACTCGTTCGACAGCGCATCCACGGCCGGCATAGCATCCGGCGCGATCACGTTATTCAGCGGCAAATGGAACACTTGCGACCACGACCACAAGGTCATGGCGGTAATGTTGCGGCCGCCATCCGTATCGGCATCGTCGCGTAGCAGCGTCTGCAAATCGGTAGCTGGCGAGGCAACAGCCACGCCGACGAGTTTGAGCTCCGGCGCATAAGTCTGCGCCATTGCGCCAGCGAACAACGCCGCCTGCCCACCCTGCGAATGGCCCCACACGGCGTAACGATCGCCGGCGGAAGCTTGCGGCAGATTTCGTACGGCACGCACCGCGTCGAGCACTGCACGCCCTTCGCTGTCTCCCACCAAATAGGGATGCGGTCCTGGCGTACCTAGGCCGGGATAATCCGTGGCGACCACAATGTATCCACGCCGCACCATATCGCGCAGCCCCATCATCGTCTGAAACACGAAACGCGCCTGCGACGGCGCACAACGCGATACCACGCCCGTAGTGGGGTGTGCCCAGGCCACGATGGGTCGTCCATCTTGTGGCGGTACTCCTGCCGGAATCACCACGATGCCCGAGACGACGATCGGTCGATTCGACGGATCAGTGGAACGATAGAGCAGGCGATACGCTGACGCGCCCAAAGGCGCACCATGCATCGATTCGATGTGCACGATAGTGCCGGGCGTACCCATCACGGCTTCCGGGGAGGCCTCATAGAACGCGGGATCGGCGTGCGCGGCATGTATCGCCGGCGCAAACGTCGCTCCAAGAGCGACGAGCGTGCAACTCAGCGCACCCGTCAAAAGCTTGATCTTGAATCGTTGCATGAACGGATCGCTCGCGGTTCAGGTGAAGTGCACGGTATCGAGCAATTGCGATGCGCCGTGCCACAAAATCTGCAATCCAATGCAGAAAAGCACGAACGCAAACAGTCGCATCGCTACGCGCGTGCCGACCACACCAAGCAGTCGCTCGATATGGCAAGCAAAGCGCATGCACAAATAAATGCTTAGGCCAAGAATCGCCAGGGCTACCGACACGCCCGCCACATGCGCTACGGACAGGCCCTCGCACGGCGATTGGGTGCCTAGCGCGATGGCAACGGCAATCGAACCAGGCCCCACCGTGATCGGCAGCGTGATCGGGTAAAACGCTTTGGTGCGTAGCGATAGCGGAGTGTGTTGCGGAGTTGCCGAAGCTGTGCTGCCCGATTCATCGTCAGACGTATGCAGCAGCTTCCATCCCGCCATCGCCACGATCATGCCCCCACCCACGCGCAGCACCGGCATGGATATACCGAAGAACGACAGCACGTAAGCACCGACAAGCAGCGACACCAGCAAGATAATCACGCTGTTTGCGGTGACCCGCGCCGCCATCTCCGCGCGCTGTTGCAGCGTCATATGCGGAACCATGCCTAAAGCGATCAGCGCCGACGCCGGCGGATTGATCAATGGCAGCAGGGCCGCAACGATCAGCAACGTTGTTTTCATGAAATCGTGCCACATGGCCATTCTCTTTGATCAGTCGTCGCTCAGGCCTTGATGGCGATCACCAGCACCAGGCAGCAGATGCCGATAATCGTCATGCTCAGTCCTGCAATAGAAAGGCGGTTGGCGTAGCGCGTGAGCAGCAAGCTGCGCATCGACGTGCCTGTGCGAAGCGCAGTCCTCGCCAGCAGCGCCGCCGCCACATAAAGCGAAGCATTGACGACAAGCAGCCCGTCGATGGCGACGCGTTCCGCACTGATGGTTGCCACCGAGTGCAGCACGCCGAACACCATCAAACAGACCGCCAACGTGGCCGTTGGCGATACAAAGATCGGCAAGCCCATATCGACGTGCTTGCGCGAAACAGGGTGGGAAATCGGCGAACGATTCATGGCAATGGACCGTATCTTTCCTGTCTATAAAACGTGGATGCCCGTTCCGTCGTAGGGAAGGCGGCCGCGGGGCGATGCATGACATGGAGTGCGCTGTTCCCGGATCTGGTGGACCCGCGCACGAATAAAGCCTTCCGTGGCACCTTGCTTTCCATGAGCAACTGATTGCCGGGTTCATCCGTGATCCGTTCCGACCGGCAGCGGCATGGCATCTCCGGCCAAGCCCAGCACAGACGAAGTAGCGGGCGCCTGTGCAGGTTTTTTGCTTCCTCATCCATGGCGCCATTGTCGGCAATCGCGTTCGACAGGTTTTTCGCAAAAGCGGAGGTTATTTCCAGATCGAACGATCGGCGTGGCTCATCGCCATGCACGAGACGTGCGTGGTCTAGCTCCTCAAGCTATCGAGCCCAAGACGCACCTAGGTGGTATCGTCATCCACATCGAGAAAACCCTTCTCCAAGGGTTGTGTCGTTCCGCCGCAACACGAGCGTTCGACTGAACGAGGGCTCCTATCCCATGGACGTGTCGCCGCTTCGCCAACGTTTTCGTCGCTCAGCTGACGGGGTCGTGGCGGAATTGCGTCTCGTCAGCCTACGCGGCGATCGAGCAAAGCTTTGCGCGGAAGCCGTCGCTTCCGCTGTGCTCGCCGTTTACCTTGCAGACGTCTTCAGCCTCAAGCAACGCTGGTGGGTGGCGCTCAGTGCCTATGCGCTCATTCGGGCCAATCCGGTTGTCGTTTTTCGGCGGTGCTTGGAACGACTTGCGGGCACGGTGATGGGCGCGCTCAGCGGTGTGCTGCTCGCAACCCTGATATTTCCTGGCTCATGGCTGGCCATTGTGGCGCTGGCGCTGGTGTCCGGCCTGGGCGTGTATGGCATGCTCGGCTCGCCATACGCCTATAGCTGGATTCTCGGCACCGTCACCGCGCTTATGGTGCTTAGCGATGCGGGAGGCGCTGTCTCGCCGATCAATCTTGCTACTGACAGAGTGCTGGATGTCGCCGTGGGGGTTCTCGCAGCGGCGGCGGTCGCAGCCGTAGCCTTTTCCATTGAACGAGTGCTTCGTAGCGGCGGCTCGTCAGTCACCCCTCCGCCGTCAGCAACGGGCAACAACCATGAGCCTTTCGCGCCACCCATCGTTGCGTGCTCGCGACCCTCGCGACTGTGGCAAGCCTTGCAGGGCACAGTGGCGATCGCACTTATCGGTTTGATCAACCATTTTCACGCGTTGCCCAATTTCGCGCAGTCGATGGTTTCAGTGGTTGCCGTTCTACTCGTGCCTATATCGGTGCTGAAAGATGGCCACGGTATGGCAGCGGTGCATATGCGGATGTTCAATCGTCTCTTGGGATGCCTATGTGCTGCCTTGATCGCAGCTCCGTTGCTACCACTGATAGGCAGAACGCCTTTTCTGTGCCTGACCGTGCTGGGGGCGGGAGTCTGGCTGGCAGCGCATATCCAGTCTGGACCGGAAGAGGTGAGCTACATCGGGACCCAATTCGGCGTCGGTTTCATCATGATCTTCGTGCAGGATCGCGCATGGTCGACAGACGCATCCGCCGCGTTGCAGCGGCTTATGGGCATCGTGGTTGCGTTGATCGTGCTCGCTGCAACGATGGGCGGCTTAGCGACTTTTCGCAATAGGTTGGCGAAGCTGAGCGGTTCGCACTTCAAACGTCCCGCTCAATGCGACATCGACGAAGCACCAAGCGCAGCTTCGCGAGGGAGCGCCAATCAAGACGGCGAATCGGACAAGCCGGACTAGATATCTTCGGCGACTGCTCGGTGCATGCCGCAGCTACGCACAACCCTTCTCGTTTGGGCGGCCGACCAGGCGATTGGCGCTACTTCATATCATGTAAAAATCGTAAAGGGCATCCCCTGGAAATCACCAGCCCAGGTCTGTTGGACTCCGCGGCACGCAGCATTGATTGGGGAAGCAGGTGGGTAGAACGACGATGACCGGAATCCGCAGGTGTGTTGCAGCACGTAGCCTGGCGTGCATGCTCATTGGCCTAGTGCCCGCCGTTCAAGCCGGGCAAAGCGAGCGGCATATCGCCATTGACGTGCAGGCTCCGGCGGCACCGCTTGATCGTTACTACAACTTCTCCGTGGGTTCCGATTATCCCGGGACGCTGATCCGCGACGACAGCCTCGCTCAGCTCAAAACGGTGAAAACGGAGCTGGGGTTTCGCTACATCCGCTTCCACGGCATTTTTCACGACGTGCTCGGTGCGTATCGGGAAGTGGACGGCAAGCCGATCTACGACTGGACCAAGATCGACTATCTGTATGACCGGTTGCTGGCAATGGGCATTCGACCATTCGTCGAACTGGGGTTCACGCCCGAAGCGATGAAGACTTCCGATCAGCACATCTTTTACTGGAAGGGCAATACGTCTCACCCTGTGCTTTCGAAATGGAGCGCGTTGGTGGATGCGTTCGTCCGTCACCTGGAGCAGCGCTACGGCAAGCAGGAAGTTCGAAACTGGTATTTCGAAGTCTGGAATGAGCCCAACCTGGCCGGCTTCTGGGAGAGCGCCGACCAAAAGGCGTATTTCCAGCTCTTCGACATCTCCGCGCGCGCTATCAAGCAAGTCGATTCGCAATTGAAAGTGGGTGGACCTTCCACCGCAGGGGCGGCCTGGGTGCCAGAGCTGATTGAACACGTCACACAGGCTGGCGTGCCGCTCGACTTCATCACCACGCATACCTACGGCGTTGACGGCGGATTTCTCGACGAGCATGGTGAAAGCGATACCAAGCTTTCATCGTCGCCGGATGCCATCGTCGGTGACGTTCGTCGCGTGCGTCAGCAGATAGATCATTCCAGCAAACCCGGCCTGCCGCTATATTTCACCGAGTGGAGTGCCAGCTATACGCCGCGCGATCCCGTGCACGATTCGTATGTGAGTGCTGCATACGTCCTGAGCAAACTCAAAGCATCTGAAGGCATGGCTCGGGGCATGAGCTATTGGACCTTCAGCGATCTATTCGAGGAACCCGGGCCGCCCACCGCGCCGTTCCAAGGCGGCTTTGGCTTGATGAACCCGCAGGGCATTCGCAAGCCGGTCTATTTCGCCTACAAGTACCTCAACCGTCTCGGTGCCAACGAGCTTAAAACAGGCGACGATCAAAGTTACGTAACGTGGAATGACGGCGTACTCAAAGCGCTGGTGTGGGATTTCGTGCAGCCGAAACAGGACAAGAGCAATCGCCCGTTCTATACCAAGGTGTTTCCCGCGCATCCGACGGGAAACGTCAACCTTGCATTTGAACACCTGCGTCCGGGCAAGTATCGAATTGCACTCTATCGAACCGGCTTTGACGCCAACGATGCCTATACGGCGTATCTACGCATGGGATCGCCAGCATCATTGAGCACGGCCCAACGAAATAAGCTGCAATCCCTGACGACCGACAGAGCGACGCAACAATGGCTCGTCATCGATGCGAATGGCAGCGGAAGCTTTTCCATCCCCATGCAATCGAACGACGTCGTGCTGCTTGAAATCACCCGGTACGATAGATAGGTGAACATTGGGGGCTGACATGTCCCAGCCAGCTTCGGGACTGGCGAGTATCAGTCCTTCAGATTGCCGCCATTGAAGCGACCGAATAGCTTGGCCGTGGCCAAGCCCATCAACAGCACGCCAAGACCTAACGAAATCGTCGTTTGCGCATCGTGTATATCGAAATCGCCGACGCGAACAATCAGCAGATAAGCTGCAACGAAATTCGCGAACCCCCAGATCACGTTGACAGTCGCAGACGACAGGCCCTCACCACGCGGATGCGCAAAAGGCGACTGGAACGGACGCCCCATCACGCCGCTGACAAAGTGCGGAATGGCATTGGCTAAGAAAATGCCGCCGAAGAAATAGGAAAGATCATGAAGCCAGTTCACCACGATGTAGTCCTCTGTGAGCGGGGCGCGAGAGTACAGGCTGACCAACCGCGTGTACGCGTTTTTTACCTGTCGCTGGGATAAGTGGGTTCAGCGGGCTGATCGTTATGACTCGCTCAGGCGTTTGATAAGTGGAATGGCGTCGATAAGTGTTCGCAGCTCCGCAGGCTCCAGCTTCGCCACCGCAGCGAGTAACCATTCGCGCTTAGCGATGCCACGCTTGCGTCTTACCTCGGTGCCTTTGGCCGTCATCGCAAAAAGAATCTGCCGCCCATCGGAGGGGTGCGGTTCGCGCTCAACCAGCCCTTCTTGTTCCAGGCCGACAAGAATCGCTCCCATCGATTGCGGTTTCATCGATTCGGAGCGCGCGAGATCCGCGGTGGTCATGGCGCCATGCATATCGAGCCGCGCCAGGACGCTAAGCTGCGAAAGATTAAGTTCGTCCGAACTCGTTTCCAAGCGCACGCGGCGTAGCAGCTGGCCCATGGCGGTCGTCAGTTCGTTGACTGACGACTCCACCGTGGCTTTAGGGCGCGGAGGTTTGGCCATGTGTGCAGCCTACAAGTTAAAAGTTTAACTTGCAAGTTAAACTGATAAAAATGGATTTGGAGCGCTGCTAATCCCGTGTTGTGCCGTGCACTCGAAAAGGCTTCGAGCTTCCACGTTGGTGGCAGCTGTAACATCGACTACATTTCATACTCTCGCCAGCCTTCCTCAGGGACGAAACATGACGAGTTCGAATGTTCGGGCAGGTATCGGCTCCATCTCCGCGGATAACATCGTATATGCCTTGGTGACGTTTATCTTTGCGCTTGTTGCCCACGCCGTGGCTTACCTGACGCATGAATACAGCCATTCACTGATGGCATGGTCCCTGGGATGGATGAGGGAGCCGTTCGGTATCGACTACGGCCCAGCCACGCTCTCCAACGTCGTCTTTCTGGGCGACGTGTCAGACAACGTAAATTACAGCCCAATCCTCGCTAGTGGCCACGGCGGAAGCGCCGCTTTGATAGCGCTCGCCGGACCCTTCATCGGAAATGGATTGCTGTACGTCATCCTGTATGGACTGGCTTCGACGAGTGTCATCAAGTCCAGCAGATTCTTGCTTTCCATTTTCTATTGGCTCTCTTTAATGTGCGCCGCCAACGTCTGGGGCTATGTTCCGATACGAGCAATTACTACACACGCGGACATTGCCATTGCAGCACAAGGCTTAGGCATATCCACGTGGGCGCTTTTTCCGTTTTTGATGATTGTTTCGGGCTATATCACGTATCACTTTTTCAACAAAACCTTCCCTACAGCGAGCAATGTCATCACCGGCGAAGTTGAAGGCAATCAGGTGTTCCTAATCGCCTTTACGTCATTTTGGTACTTCTCATTCTTTGGGGCCGATGGCATTTCGGGATCCTACGGACTCATATCGCAAATACTCTCCATAGCTTCCCGCTATCTGTTGTTTCCACTATGCGTTGTATATCTGTCGCTCAGATATGGCGATAAGAGTGGGGCCCCTAGAGTGGGCATCGTATTGGACTCAAAAGTTCTCAAGTCCGAACACGGGGCATGAGCAGTTGGGCTGAGATTTTCCGAAATTTTGCGTCAGCTGCTGTAGGTTGGGTTGTCCGTAGAGGGCCGTCGGGTACAGCTTTGGCGGTTTAGCGATGTCCGCCTTTGGCCGCGACTTCGCGGGCCGAGGGAGAACTTCGACGGCTAAGAATCAAAAGTTCAAGGGATGAATCATATAGACGACAGATTTGTGGCCTGCAAAGGGGCGCTAGACTGTTAGCCTGGGCCTCACGCCGAGCAGGTCGTCGTCATGAAGCAACGTCACTTCAAAAGCATGGTTAGCGAGGCGAGCGGTAAGGACCTTACGCTCGAGATAAAATCGCCTTTCGATGGCACGGTGGTGGGCACGGTCAGTGTCTCTGCCGCAGAGGACATCGAGCGCGCGCTTGCGACCGCCCATCGCTTATTCAAGGACCGCCGTGGCTGGCTCCTCGCGGCGGATCGCGAAGCCATTTTAAGACGGGCCGCTCAGCACATGATCGACGTGGCTGAAGATTTGGCCATGCTGATTGCGCTAGAGGGAGGCAAGCCCCTGGTCGACGCGCGCGCGGAAACCACTCGGGCCATCGATGGCATCCTGTCATGTGCGGAAGCCATCCGTGGCAACGGTGGGCACGTCATTCCGATGAACATCAATGCGAGTTCGGCCCATCGCATCGCCTTCACACAAAGGGAACCCATCGGGGTGGTGGTGGCGGTCAGTGCCTTCAACCATCCGCTCAACTTGATCGTTCATCAGGTTGGCCCTGCGGTGGCCGCCGGGTGTCCTTTCATTGTCAAACCTGCGACCGATACGCCCCTGAGCTGCCTGACGCTGATCGATATACTGCGCAAGGCAGGGCTTCCCGAAGAGTGGGGGCAGGCCATCGTGCTTGAAAGCAATGAGCTTGCATCGCGCCTTGTTACGGATGCGCGCGTTGGATTCTTCAGCTTCATCGGAAGCGCCGCCGTCGGGTGGAAGCTGCGCTCGCAGCTCGCCCCGGGTGTTCGCAGCGCGCTCGAACACGGTGGTGCCGCGCCGGTGATCGTGGCCGCCGATGCGGACCTTGATAAAGCCATACCCAAACTGATCAAGGGCGGCTTTTATCATGCGGGCCAGGTTTGCGTGTCCGTTCAGCGCATTTATGCGCATCAGTCCATTGCCCGAAACGTGGCCGATCGCCTTGCGCGCGCCGCAGAGGCTCTCGTCGTCGGCGACCCCACCAAGCCCGACACCGATGTAGGCCCGCTGATTCGGCAAAAAGAGCTGCATCGCGTAGACACGTGGGTGCAGAACGCTGTGACGGCTGGTGCGCAGCTCCTAACCGGAGGCAAGCGGGTCGGGCAGACGTGTTATGCCCCAACGATACTGTTTGCGCCCCCAGCCGATTGCGAGGTTAGTCAGAAAGAGGTTTTTGGTCCGGTCGTGTGCGTGTACCCCTATGACGATATCGAGCAGGCGTTCCATGCGGCCAATTCGTTACCCGTTGCCTTTCAGGCTGCTGTATTCACGCGGGATTTCGACACCGCGATACGCGCCTACCACGGCCTGGATGCATCGGCGGTCATGGTCAACGAGCACACGGCATTCCGTGTCGACTGGATGCCATTTGCGGGCCTGCGTGAGTCGGGTCTAGGAGTCGGTGGGATTCCCTACACGTTTCACGACATGCAGATCGAAAAGATGTTCGTTGGCGTGAGTCCGTAAGCGGCGATGTTTTGGCGTTGCCAAATACCGATGCAACAACTTGTGCAATTTAAAGTCGATTCGAACCACCCATAGCGCTCGACGCCTTTCGTCTACCGGTAAACGAAAGTCCTTGCATCTAGCTGCTCGATCCCAGGGTGTGGCTTCAGAAGTGAAGCCTCAGGTTTCAATTGCGGACAAGTCAACGGATGTAAGGAGAGCCACAAAGTGAACGAACACCCGCTCGAAACTTGGCATCGCTTGGTTCGCACGCAAGACCCTTCCGGCCTTGACTCATTGCTCGCGGAAGAAGCGGTTTTCTACTCGCCTGTGGTCCACGTACCACAACGTGGCAAGGTACTGGCTGCCGCGTATCTGAGTGCGGCGTTCACCGTATTCTTTAATCCAACATTCCGTTACGTGCGCGAGATTGTAGGCGCGTCAGACGCGATGCTGGAATTCGAGACCGAAATCGATGGAGTGCTCGTCAATGGTGTCGATCTCATTAAGTGGAACGACACGGGGAAAATTGTCGAATTCAAAGTCATGCTCAGGCCGCTGAAGGCGATCAATCTCATCCATCAGCGAATGGCCGCGATGCTTCAATCAAAGCAGGGAGCGTCATGACGTTGAGTATGCTTTTGAACCGAAGCGAACATCCACACGGCGAGATCAACATCTCGCCGTGTCTACGGAAGTATCAATATACCCATCGGCCATACATCCAGCGGGCGTGGACCGGGGTATCGCGACAATGGCCATGGGGGCCGACCCAGTAACCTATCGGGCATACGCGAGCCGGCGCCACGGCAACGACCGGATAGGCGACGGGATAGCCAATTGGGCGTACCACGACGACGGCCGGCCCATGGCAGAAGCCCCACCCGTCGCGCCACCGACCCGGGCCACAGCCTTGGGCAGCGTAAGCAGACACCGTTACCAAAAGGCCGACTGCCACCGCGGCGGCCTTGGATGCAAAACGTAGCTTGGACATGACTCTTTCTCCTGTGCGGAACGCTGTTTTGTGCGTTGCAGCAGAGTGTGGGCGTGTCCCGACGCGAATGAAAATACTGTTTTGCTATACGGGCATATCCGGCGGTTATGCCATGGGTTCTTCCACCTAGGTGCTTATGCTTGGAAAGCCGCGTTTTTTTGAACAGCGCGAGGTCTTCATAGGGTTCCCAACACAAGCCTGAATAGAAATGCACCGCACATGTGCCCGTTCGTTTTCGACAAATCCGTGCGAATAGAAAAACGTTGATGCGGGTTGCTGCGGTCGATCAAGCGGGAAAGCGCATCGACGAATGCAGTCAACCCCTGCTTTGATGGGGAGGATCATGCGGAAACCGGGCAAATCCCCTGCCTGGCGCTTTGTGTCATGATTTCCGAGGTGGCATCAGTGGCGTGCCTTCCGGGCGTCGCCGAAGTTTCAACAGCCATGACAGAGTCGGGGCCGGGTCGGTGGACCTGCGCTTCGACAAGGGGAGGTCGAGCGTGCTGCTGCGGATCAACCTAATACTGCTTATCGCATTCGCGCTCGGCATGGCCGCGATCTCGTTGGTCGTGACATCAACGCTGCAGGAAAACGCAACGCGCGAAGTGCTCGCCCAAGCCGGCTTGATGCTGGACAGCGCTGCGGCAATCCGCTCCTACACCGACACTGAGATCGGACCGTTGCTCGACGACAAGATGGTCAGCGCATTCCGCCCGCAGAGCGTGCCGTTCTATGCCGCGACGCAGAACTTCCTGACGCTGCACAAAGAGCATCCCGACTACTCCTACAAGGAAGCCACGCTCAACCCGACCAATCCACGCGACCGCGCAGCGGATTGGGAGGCGGATATCGTGCAGCGCTTTCGCAACGACAGCACCACCACGCAAGTGAGCGGAACGCGCGACACGCCAATGGGCAAAACCCTCTACCTGGCGCGTCCTATTCGCGTGGATTCCGGCTGCCTGGGGTGTCACAGCCTGCCTTCCACAGCGCCCGCAACCATGCTCGCGCGCTATGGCAGCGACAACGGATTTGGCTGGCAGCCCAACGAGATCGTCGGCGCGCAAATCGTCTCGGTGCCGTTCGCCAGCGCCGAATCGAATGCTGGGCGTGTGCGTCGCGATGTGCTGACTACCATCGCCGCGGTGTTCGTTGGCATATTGTTGGTCGCCAACGTCTCGCTTTATATGCTCGTCATACGCCCGGTGCGTCGGATCGTGCGGATAGCCGATCAGGTGAGCCTTGGCGATACCGCTGCCGAAGAATTTCCGAGCGGTGGTGGTTCTGAAGTGGCGGCGTTGTCCGCCGCTTTTAATCGCATGCGCAAGAGCTTGGACAAGGCGCTGCGGATGTTGGGCGGCTAAGTCATGGCACACGACCTGTTCGTTAGCTACTCGCAGCCGGATCGGGAAGCCGCGTTCGCGCTCGTGCAGCGTCTGGAGGCGCGCGGCATCAGCGTATGGATCGCACCTCGCGACGTATCGCCTGCAGCCGATTGGGCTGCGGAAATCATTGACGCGATATCCAGTGCGCGGCTCATGATTCTGGTTTTTTCCGGCAGCAGCAACGATTCGGGCCAAGTGCGGCGCGAGGTCGAGCGGGCCGTGCACAAGCAGTTGCCGATACTTCCGTTTCGTATCGAGGATGTGCTGCCATCCAAGAGTCTGGAGTACTTTCTCAGCACGCAACATTGGATGGATGCGTTTCCGGCACCACTCGAGCCGCACATCGATCGCCTGTGCGATTACCTCGATACAACCCTTGGCGGGTACGCCGCCCACGATCTCCCCACCGAACACCCGACATCGCCAAGCCCAGCGCCAGCCGACAACACTCATCACTCCGGCGATGTCGATGCGGCGCACCTGCGGCTGCTAGAGACAGAACTCGCCAGGCGTATCGGACCCGTGGCTGGGCACCTGGTGCGTCGGGCTGCGCAGGGCGGCGGCGATCTTGATGTCCTTGCGCGACGACTCGCACCGGAAATTGATGGCGAGCAGGAACGGCGGATTTTCCTTGAAGCCTGTTGGCGAATCGGCAAGGGCAAATAGCGGGCAGGGCGGCCGCGCATGCGTTGCTTTCCGCGTCGATCAGTGCATGCCACGCATCAACTTGTTGATCAGCAGCGAGATCAACAACGGGGCACCACCTCGGACAGCAGCAAAAATAGTGGTCAGCTTGAACCTTCAACAGTGACGCGGGAGCTAGCGCTCATTGCTTCGTCGTGCTTGTCGAAGTCATGCAAGAGGTCAAAGTTACCTACACATGTCTTTGTAAATTAAAGGCGCAGTGAAAAAGGGGCTCTGCCCCTTTTCAAGGCTATCAATGAGTCGGCATGGCGAACTCCGCGCCGTTACCGCCACCGACTAGCCAGCGTTGCGTCACAGCCTTTTGCCGCGTGTAGAAGCGCACAGCTTCTGGGCCGTGGGCGTGGTGATCACCCATCAGGCTCTTTTTCCATCCACCGAAACTGTGGAATGCCATGGGTACGGGAATGGGCACATTGATGCCGATCATGCCCACTTGTACGCGATGCGCAAATTCGCGCGCCACATGGCCATCGCGAGTGAAGATGGCGGTGCCATTGCCGTACTCGTGCTCGTCGACGAGCTTGAGCGCGCTAGCGAAATCTGGCACGCGTACCACGCAAAGCACTGGACCGAAAATTTCTTCCTTGTAGATGCGCATCGTTGCTGTGACATGATCGAACAGCGTGCCGCCCAGGAAGAAACCCTGCTCGCAACCGGCCACGCGATGGCCACGTCCGTCGACGACCAGCGTTGCACCGGCAGCCACGCCGTCGTCGACGTAGCCGGTAATCTTGTCGCGATGTTGCGCAGTGATGACTGGTCCCATGTCCACTTGCGCGTTCATACCATCGCCGATGCGCAACGCGCGCACCATCGGCGCGAGTTTTGCGATCAGCGCATCAGCCGTCGCGTCGCCCACGACGACGGCGACGGAGATCGCCATGCAGCGCTCGCCCGCCGCGCCGTAGCCGGCACCGATCAGTGCGTCGGCGGCCTTTTCGAGATCGGCGTCCGGCATCACGATCATGTGGTTCTTGGCGCCGCCCAATGCCTGCACGCGTTTGCCGCTGGCCGTGCCGCGCGCATAGATGTATTCGGCAATCGGCGTGGAGCCGACGAAACTCACGGCGCGCACCTTAGGGTGATCCAGCAGCGCATCCACGGCCACTTTGTCACCTTGCACCACGTTGAACACACCATCCGGCAGGCCGGCTTCCTTAAGCAGCGAGGCCAGCATCAGTGCGGTGGACGGGTCGCGTTCGGAGGGTTTGAGCACGAAGGTATTACCGCAAGCGAGGGCCATCGGAAACATCCACATGGGCACCATCGCCGGAAAGTTGAACGGCGTGATGCCAGCGCAGACACCCAGGGGCTGACGCATGGTCCATGCATCGATGTCGTTGGCGATCTGTTCGGTGTATTCGCCTTTGAGCAGTTCGGGAATGCCGCAGGCGTATTCGACCACTTCAAGTCCGCGTACCACTTCGCCTTTGGCATCGGAAAACACTTTGCCGTGTTCTCGCGTGATCAGTGCGGCGAGCTTGTCCATATCCCGCTCGATCAGTTCCTTGAAGCGGAACATCACACGCGCGCGTTTGAGCGGCGGCGTTTGCGACCAGCTGGAAAAGGCCGTTTCGGCTGCGTTAACGGCGAGATCGACGTCCTCCGCCGAAGCGAGCGCCACAGCGCCGATCACGGCACCACTGGCTGGATTGTAAGAAGGTACGCTGGCGCCTTTGCCGGCGTGGCGCTGACCGTTGATGTAATGGTCAATCGCCTGCGGCGCGTTGCGTTCTGAAGGTTGTGCGGACATAAGATTTACCTTTCGTGTGTTTCGTCAACGCGGCATCAGCCAGTCGTGCGCCGGATCGTTCTTGAAATGCCATTCGCGATGCGGGCCGGCCATGACGTTGAGGTAATAACCGCGGTAGCCGTGTGGCATGACCACGGGGTGGTAGCCACGCGGCACCATCACCACGTCGTGGTCATAGACAGCCATCGATTCATCCAGGTCGCGTTCGTCGGTATATACGCGCTGGAAAGCAAAGCCTTGCGGTGGGTCGATGCGGTGGTAGTAGGTTTCTTCCAGAAAACTCTCGGCCGGCAGATTGTCGGTATCGTGCTTGTGCGGTGGATAGCTGGAAGAGTGCGCCGCCGGCGTCACTACCTCGACCACGAGTAACGATTCGGCAGGTTCCGTCTCCGGCAGAATGTCGCAGACATAGCGCGTGTTGGAGCCTTTGCCGCGCACCGATCGCTTCATTGATGCAGCCGGAATAAGGCGTACCGGATGACGACCGCTGGCAGGCGCGGTAGCTAGCGCAAGTTCTACGTCATCGTGCGCAGTGATGGCGAACACGGTGTTGGGCGGCGCATAGATGGCGTCAGGCGAGCGTTGATCGAACACGCTGGTGCGTCCGCCGAGATGGTCGAAACGTTCGGCACCTGCCAGCACGTCGGCACTCCCGGTCAGCACAACCAAGCAGCCTTCGCGATCGGCTGGCAATACGATGCGCAGGCTTTCGCCCCGCGCGAGGCGAAACCCCTCGAAACCGACGTGCTTCCAACCTGCTGTGGCAGGTGTGACCTTGACGATCTCACGGCCTTGCGGCTGCCCTTTTACCAGTAGGCTCATGCGAACTCCTTCAGCGGCGCGCCATCGACCAAGGCGCGAAGCGTCTGATAACCCTTGTTGGCGTAGGCATAACTCGGCGCAACCGCAGGATCCTGTTCGGCCTCGACCACCAGCCATCCCTGATAAGCGTGCGTACGCAACGTATCGATGATGGCGGCGAAATCGATCGCACCATCACCCGGCACGGTAAACACACCATTCAACACAGAATCGAGAAAACTCCATTGGCGATTGCGTGCGTGGCGGATGATGGCGGGGCGAACATCCTTGCAATGGACGTGGCAAACGCGGTGGATGTGTTTGGTAAGAACATCCAGCGGATCGCCGCCGCCGAAGTAGGCGTGACCACTATCGAACAGCAGGCCGACCTCATCGCCGGTATAGGCCATGACGCGGTCGATATCTTCCGGCGCTTCGACATACGCGCCCATGTGATGGTGGTAGGCAAGTCGCACACCATGCTTCAGTAGATAGCTACCAAAAGCAGTCAGCCGTTCGCCGTAGCGCTTGAATGTGTCTTCATCACGAAAGCGCGGGCGTTTGTACAGCGGCACCGTACGCTCGCCCTGGATGGAATCGGCTACTTCGCCATACACCATGACCTTGCTGTCGTTGTCGGCAAGCAGGTGAAGATGCGATTCGACCGCAGCGATTTCTTCGTTAACAGAGCGTGTGGCAAGTCGACCGGAATACCAGCCCGACACGACATCGAGTCCGTAACCTGCCATCAGTTCGCGCAGCGCGGCGGATTCGCGCGGAAATTTGTTGCCCAGTTCGAATCCTTGATAGCCGATGGCGCGCCCTTCGCTCAATGCGGTGGACAAAGGTGTCTCGCCGCCTAGCGAAGGCAGGTCGTCGTTGCTCCAGCTGATCGGGTTGATGCCGATCTTCACGTCGAAAGCTTTATTTGCCATGGGTCTTGCCTGTTGCGGCAGCGGGCCGCTGTTGCTGTTTGGCCATGTCGTACTCGCGGCGCGCCTGCTGCACGCTCTTGCTTGACGATACCTCGGGTACGGCGACCTCCCACCAGCATCCGCCTTCTTCCGTCGTGCGGCGGTGATCGGTGTCGATGGCGATGAGATAGGTGCGCCGTGCGGCACGTGCGCGGATGAGTGCCTGCTCGAGTCCGGCGATGCTGTCCACATATTCGGCCTCGGCACCCATTGCGCGCGCGTGCGCGGCGAAGTCGATGAACGGCGCGCCATCGGGGCCGTGCAGGCAATCGTCAAGCATGTTGTTGAAGGGTTCGCCGCCGCAGGCTTGTTGCAGGCGGTTGATGCAGCCGAAGCCGCGATTGTCCAGCACGATGATGATCAGCTTCAAGCCCAGCATCACCGACGTAGCGATTTCTGCATTCAACATCAGGTAACTGCCATCGCCGAGCATCACGATCACCTCGCGATCCGGCTTGGCCATCTTCACGCCCATGCCCCCCGCAATCTCGTAGCCCATGCAGGAATAGCCGTATTCCATGTGATAGCCGCCCGGGGTTTCCGTGCGCCACAGTTTTTCCAATTCGGCTGGCAGCGTTCCCGCTGCGCAAACGACAATATCGTCGCGCGCCGAGTCGGTCGCCGAGCGCTGCACCGCGCCGATGATCTCGCCGTCATAGGGCAACATGCCGGCAGGCAATTCACGCCGACCGGTAATTCCATCCACAGTCTCTCGCCATTGGTTGGCTGTTTGCTCGGCGCGCTCGCGCCAGGTATCGGCAGTGCGCCAGGGGCCAAGTGCCGCAGAGAGTGCCTCGAGACCAAGTCGTGCATCGGCAAGAATTTGCACGCCGCCGCCTTTCAAGGCGTCGTAGCCATTGACGTTGAGCGTAATCACTCGCGCATGGGAATAGAGCGCATTGGATCCAGTGGTGAAATCTTGCAACCGCGTACCCACGGCAAGCACCAAATCGGCTTTTGCCAGCAAGCCATTCGCCGCTGTGGAACCCGATACACCAGCCGGCCCCAACTGCAAGGGATGGTTCCAAGCCAATGCGCCTTTGCCGGCCTGCGATTCGGCCACCGGCACGCCGTGCGTTTCCGCAAATTGACGCACGACGTCGCTCGCTTTCGCGTATAACGTGCCGCCACCGGCGATCAACACAGGCCGTTTTGCCTCGCGCAACGCATTCGCAGCGGCGGTGATATCGTCCGGGGCGGGCGGCATGCGGCGAAAGCTATGGATGCGTTCGGCAAAAAACGTCTCCGGCCAATCGTAGGCTGCGGTCTGAACATCTTGCGGCAGGGCGAGCGTGACCGGGCCGCATAGTGCGGAGTCCGTCAGCACATGCATGGCGCGGGGCAGTGCTACCAGCAACTGCTCGGGTTTAACGATGCGGTCGAAGTAGCGCGACACCGTGCGGAAGCAATCGTTGACGCTGACCGTGCCGTCGCCAAAATCCTCCAGTTGCTGCAACACCGGATCGGGCGCACGCGAGACGAAAATATCTCCCGGCAACAGCAACACCGGAAGGCGATTCACATGCGCCAGTGCGGCAGAGGTAAGCAGATTGGTGGCGCCAGGGCCAATAGAGGTGGTGACGGCCATCATGCGGCGGCGCATATGCGCCTTGGCGTAGGCAATCGCAGCGTTCGCCATCGCCTGTTCGTTGTGCGCGCGATAGGTGGGAAGCTGGTCGCGATGCTGGTAGAGCGCTTCGCCGACCCCGGCTACGTTGCCATGGCCGAAGATGGCGAACACGCCGCCAAAAAGCGGCAATAGCGCGCCTGTGTTCTCACCGTTGATATCATCGGCGCGCATTTTCTGCGCGCACAGATAGCGCACCAGCGCCTGTGCCATCGTCAATCGCACGGTGGCGCTCATGCGGCAACCCCAGCGGTCTGGTGTGTGCCGCCATTGCGTGCTTGTCGCCATAGGCTGGCAAGCTTGGCGAATTGCTGCGCAGCCTGATCCACCAATGTGTCATCGTCGATATCGCCGCTGAACCACGCGCGTGCCGGCTCCATAAAGAGGCTGCGGCCAACGGCAAAACCGCGGCAACTTACGCTGTGCGCGGCTGCCGCGAAACCTTCGGCGAGTTCGGCGAACGGTGCGTTCAAACCCAGCAATACAACACCGCGGCAGTAGGGGTCGCGTTCGGCGATCAGCGCATCCACCGTCTTCCAGTCCTGAGCGGGCAGCGGTTTCAGTTTCCACCACTCCGGGCGAATGCCGAGGTTATAGATACGTTTCATCGCACGCACTACGCGTTCGCCCGGCGCGCCACTGGCTTGTGGATTGATGGGCGGAATCACTTCCAGCAGCAATTCATGGCCGCTCTGTTTCACCGCGTCGTAAAGCGTACGTAGCTGGGTTTCCTGTTCCAGGCGTGATTCGGGCGTGCCGTCGGGGTCGAAGGGGACGAGGCATTTGACGACATGTTCAATCGGCCATTGCTGCAGCTGGCTGCCTACCGATCGGCCGTATTCGAACTCCAACGGATGGGAGCCCGGTAACTCTACCGGACGTCCGATCCACCATCCGCGACCGGTGGCGGCATTGAGTGCATCCTGGCCGTAACGCTGATCGATCAGCACACCGATACGCTGCTTCAAATTCAGCTCGCGCTCTGTCTTTGCAACTGCGTCGACCAGCAATTGCTTGAGCCGCGGCAGACGCGATTCATTCGCCCCGCATTCGCATGCCAGATCGTAGAACTGGCTGCGATGGTCGAAGGCAAAGATATGCAAGTCATCCCATATGGGACGAGCCACGCTAACGCGATGCAGATGGGCGAGTTCTTCGTCGCGGTCGGGGTGTTGCAGGTTTTCGCCGTGGGCAAGGAAGTAATCCAGTTCCGCGCGACTGGGCATGGCCGGTGCACAGCCATGCCGCGACACCACCATTGCACCGCAGGCATTGGCGTAGACGCAACTACGCTCGATCCCTTCATCCCGCAGCCAGCCGTAAAGAAAACCAGCAATGAATGCGTCACCAGCGCCCAACACATTGAGTACTTCTACGCGTGTGCCACGATAAGTGGGAGCCTGATCGATTTTAGCGGGCACCGATCCTTCGAGCACGCTGCAACCCAACGCACCGCGTTTCACCACCAGGGTTGCCGCCGATACGGCACGCACGGCTTGCAGGGCTTGGATCAGATTGTCGCTGCCACCAGCGACGTGGAATTCTTCCTCCGTGCCGACGATCAGATCGAAGTGCGGAAGGATGGCCTGTAGATGCGCGGTCACGCCCTCATTGGCAATGAAGCGCGTTTCGCCATCACTGCGTCCCGTAAGTCCCCACAGCACTGGCCGGTAGTCGATATCCAGTACGGTGCGCACGCCGTGCTTGCGTGCGAAAGCCAGCGCCTTACTGCTTGCTGCATGCACGCGAGGAGTAGAGAAGTGTGTACCGGTGATGGCGAGGGCGGTACTGGAGGCAATGAAGCTTTCGTCGATATCGGTTTCATCAATTGCCATGTCCGCGCAGTTTTCGCGGTAGAAGATCAGCGGAAAGGTGTCGCGATCTTTGATGCCGAGCAGCACCAGTGCGGTCAATCGCTCATGATCGATGCGCACGTGCTCGACATCGCAACCTTCGCGAGTGAGCGTTTCAAGCAGAAAGCGGCCCATATGATCGTCGCCCACACGGCTCAGCATGGCAGTGCGCAGCCCCAATCGTGTGGCGCCAAAGGCTGCGTTTGCCGAAGATCCGCCCAGATATTTGGCGAAACTGGAAGCGTCTTCCAACCTTGCGCTTGGCTGCTGGGCATAAAGATCCACGGCTAGGCGGCCAAGGCAGATAAGATCGTATTTACGTTCGTTCATCGCAGAATGCTTCTTATGCAAGGGTGGGGCTCAGGCCGCAGAGCGGCCTTCCAGTTCGGCCACCAGGCTTTGGATTTCAGCACCGCCGGCCATCATGTCGAGCAACTGTTCCTTGCCGATCTCGTTCTTGGCGAACGTGCCCATGGACTGCCCACGATTGAGCAACGTGAAGCTATCGCCTACCGGGTAAGCGTGGTGCACGTTGTGCGTGATGAAGATCACCGAGATGCCACGCTCCCGAGCCGTGTGAATCAGCTTGAGCACATTGCAGCTCTGCTTCACGCCCAGCGCGGCGGTCGGTTCATCAAGGATCAGCACTTTCGCGCCGAAATGGATAGCGCGCGCAATGGCCAAGCACTGCCGCTCGCCGCCGGACATCGTACCCACCGGCTGATGGGGCGAACGTACGTGAATGCCCATTTCGGCCAGCTTTTGCTCGGAAACCTGTGCGGCGTGTTGAATATCCATCACCGGGATCACGCCGAACAGCTTGCGCATCGGTTCGCGTCCCGCGAAAAAGTTGCGCGCTACGCTCATGAGTGGAACCAGCGCCAGATCTTGGTAGACGGTAGCGATGCCCATGTCCAGCGCCTCGCGCGGCGAGGTGAAGTGCACTTCCGTTCCTTCGACCAGATAGCGGCCACGGTTGGGGCGATGCACGCCGGCTAGCGTTTTGATAAGCGTCGACTTGCCGGCACCGTTGTCGCCGAGCAGGCAGTGCACTTCGCCACGGCGCAGGCGCAACGTGACATCCTGCAGGGAAATCACCGTGCCGAAGAACTTGCTGATGCCTTCGAGCTGGAGGATGTAGTCGGTCTTGTCTGTGCTTGTCATAGCCATGTCCTCACTTACCGGCCGTCGCGCGCGAGCGGATGTAGTGGTTGAACAGCACAGCGAGCAGCAACATCGCCCCCAGAAACACGCGGTACCAATCCGAATCGAAACTGGTGTACGAGATGCCGATCTGCACCACGCCGAAGATAAGTGCACCGAAGCAGGAACCCAGCACGGAGCCGTAACCGCCGGTGAGCAGCGTGCCCCCGATCACCGCGGCGATGATGGCCTCGAACTCTTTCTGCAAGCCGCGATCTGCTGCAGCAGAACCCACATCGGCTACTTGCAGCACGCCGAACAAGCAGGCGCAAAATGCGGTGAATACGAATAGGCTAATCTTTACCCGCCGCACCGGCACACCTACGTTCTGTGCGGCGGCAGCGTCGCCACCGACCGTGAAGATCCAATTGCCGAAGCGTGTGCGCGAGAGCACAAAGCCCGCACCGATCGCCATCACCAGCCACCAGATCAGCACTTTCGGAATGCCGTTCACGATGGGATCGCCATTGGGCAATTTGCCGATGACACCGGCTTTCGCCAGCCAACCGAACAAACCATGCAAAGTGCTTCCCTGAAATAGGGTGCTCACCACGGGATCAGCGCTGATCTTGTCGCCGACGCCACTAACGATAGTGCTGTTGGAAAAGTGCGTGGAAAGAACCAGGGTCAAGCCGCGCAAGATAAACATGAAAGCCAGCGTCACGATGAAGCTGGGCAGCTTCGTGCGTACGACCAGGAAGCCATTCAACCAGCCCAGTGCCATGCAGCCCACAAACGCGAACAGCACGGAAGCCCACATCGGCCAACCCATGAACATCGACGGTACCGCCATCATCATGCCGGAGAAGCCGATCATCGACCCGATGGAAAGATCGAATTCGCCGGCGATCATCAACAGGCATGCGCCGACCGCGATGATGCCGAGATAGGCGGCGACCTGAGCCCAGTTCATCACACCGTCGAGATTGAACATCCCCGAATCGCCGGCAAAGATGCCGAAAAACACGAACACCAGCACGGTGCCCGCAATGGACCCGAATTCAGGACGATTAAGAAGGCTGCGCCATGGCGAAATGCGTCGTACGCGTTCGTCGTTTTTCACGGCCGCCTGGCCCTCTTGTGTCGTGATGGGTATGTGAGAAGTCGTCACGCTCATCGAACTTAAGCTCTCCAAAAGCTGGTGCGTTCGTGGATCAACGGTACTGGCCGGCGTATTTCGCGACCGTATCGACGTTGTCCTTGGTAATGAATGCAGGGCCGGAGCTGACGCCATCCTTGGTATAGACCGGTTGGAGTCCGTATTCCGTCAGGCGTGATTGAAATTTCGGGTTGGCCTTCAGTTTGGCGGTGATGACGGCGGGATCGCGCGTGTTGTCTTCGTGTGCGATCACCAGCGCCGCAATCGCCATATAGCCTTGCAGATACGGCTGCTGGTCGATCGCAAAATTCATCTGGCCTTTTCTGATCGCATCGATGATCACGGGTGAAAGATCGAAGGTGCCGAAATAGATCTTGCCGGCCAGACCCATTCTCTCTAGCGCCTGCAGCGATGGTTCGGCCGAGTTGGGGCCCAGCGCTAGCACGGCCTGGGTGGTGGGGTTATTGCGCAGATAGGCGCTCACCTTGCTCGCGACCACGGTGGGGTCAACACCGGAGTCGATCATCGACTTCCTGGCGTCGACGCCAATCGCATCGGCGAAACCTTTGCAGCGTTCGAACGAGGCGGCGTTGGTGGAGTAGTGGTTGACGCAGACAAACGACTTGATACCTGCGGCCTTGGCCCGCTCGCCGGCGGCTTTGCCGGCTTCGTACTCGGGCTGGCCAATGTGCATGATGGCGCCGAGTTTCTGGCTTTGCTGCGCCGTTCCGGAGTTGATGGAGACCATCGGGATGTTCTTGGCCGCGATGCGCATCGCGGGCTTGGAAAGCACATCGATGTCGGCGATATCAAAGGCTACGCCGTCATAGTTGCGGGCAGCGGCCTGCTCGAGCAGCCGCGCCATGTCGGCCAGGTCACCATCGGACGGATTGCGGTAGTCGACCTGTACGTCGTAATCGTCGCCGGCCTGCTTGATGGCATTTTTGATTGTGCTCCACCAGACATCCGAATCGGCGGCATGGCTGATCAACACGTAGTGCTCGTTCGTATGCGGCCCATCGGCAGCCACCGCGGATGTCGCCATCACGGCTGCCAGCATCCATGCCAGTGGAACGGAAATCCATCGAACACGCATACCGCCTCCGAAACGTGATACCGCCGTGAGGGCCGGCCGAATAGGGCAATGCGCGATGCGAATGGGGATCGCGCAGGTCCGAGGTAGCCGAGCATAGGAACGGCGTCGTCCGAATTTCAACTTGCATTGCACCATAAAAAAATATGGAAATATTTTTCTACGCGGAGATAACATGTCCAGGAATTAGTCCACCGGGTCGCTTTCCATGGGCAAGCAAAGTGCAGTCGACGAGCTGTTGCAGCGCGTGGCACAGGATTTCGAGACCCTGCCGAGGCAGCTGCAGAACATCGCCAGCTACCTGGAGCGGGAGCGCGCGAACATCATGGTCCAGCGCATCAATGAAATCGCCGAGGGCTGCCATGTGCACCCGTCGGCGGTAGTGCGGTTCGCCCAGCGCTTTGGCTATACGGGATTCACCGAGATGCAGTCGGTTTTCCGTACTGACTACACTGAAACGGTCAAGCCTGCGCGCAGTTATCAGCAGCGCATCCGCAACGTGATCGCCAAGAACGAAGGCGCGAGGGTAGGGCCATCGCAGATGGCCCTACGCTTTATCGATACCAGTCGTGCGGGGCTGGACGAGCTGGCTAGCAGCTTCGATACGAAACAGTTCGACGCGGCCGTCGATCTATTGGTCAATGCGGAAAACATCTATGTCGTCGCGGTTCGCCGCACCTTCGGCATCGCCAGTTACATCGTGTACGCATTGCAGCACACGCATAAGCGCGTGCATCTGGTCAGTGGATTGGGTGGCATGTACCGCGAACAGATCCGTAGCATCGGGAAAAACGATGTATTGATCGCTATCAGCTATCCGCCTTATGGCAAAGAGACCATCTATTGCAGCCGCATCGCGCATCAGCACAAAGCCAAGGTGCTCGCCATCACGGATAGCGCGCTGGGTGCGCTGGGGCGCGATGCCAACGTCACATTGATGGTGAACGAGGGCAGCGCGTTCGCGTTCCGTGCGCTCACCAGCACGATATGCCTGTGCCAGGCGCTGTTCGTCGCGCTGGCCTACAAACTTGAACTAAAGGTTGAAGAAACCATTCACCCCGGAGAATACGATGACTGAAAAGGCACGCATCGATGTGGCGCTATTCGGCGCAGGCCGCATCGGCACGATTCACGCAGGCAATCTGGCGCGGCACCCGGCAGCCCGGCTTCGCTACGTTATCGATGTGCATCAGCCTGCGGCAGAGGCGCTTGCCAGTAAGCATGACGCCCAGGTCGCCAGCGTGGAGCAGGCATTGGCTGACCCCGCTGTCGGTGCCGTGGTCATCGGATCAAGTACGGATACCCATGCAGATCTGATTCTGCGTGCAGCCGCTGCAGGCAAGGCTATTTTTTGCGAGAAGCCGGTCGATCTGGATGTGGAGCGCGCGCGCGCATGTGCTGCGGCCGTGAGCAAGGCCGGTGTTACGTGCATGATCGGCTTCCAGCGTCGTTTCGATCCCACTTTCGCTGCACTCAAGCAGCGTTTGGATGCTGGCGAAATCGGCAAGCCAGAAATGCTGGTTGTGACGAGTCGAGATCCGGGGCCGCCGCCGGCCTCCTACATTGCCTCGTCCGGCGGCGTGTTCAAAGACATGTTGATCCATGACTTCGACATCTTCCGTTGGATTCTCGGTGGCGAGGCAGTCAGTGTGCACGCCACGGGTGGCTGTCCCGGTTTGCCGGAGGTCGCTGCCACGGGCGATATCTCGCACGCGGCGGTCACGTTGCGCACGCGTGACGGTGCGCTATGTCAGATCAACACATCGCGCCGTGCCGCGTACGGTTATGACCAACGCTTCGAAGTGCTCGGCAGCAAAGGCTTGCTGCAAGCCGGCAACGTGCGCCCAACCGAAGTCGTGGCGTGGGGTGAGCAGGCGATCAGTAGCGACAAGCCGGAAGCTTTCTTCCTGGAACGCTACCGCGCCGCTTATGCACTGGAGATCGAGCACTTCTTCGATGCGCTCGTGAATGGCACGCCAGTACGCACCACGATCGAGGATGGCATTAAAGCATTGGAGCTCGCCGAACTCGCTACACGCTCTTGGCGCGAAGGGAAAGCCTTGGAGTGCGCGATCTGATCGCGCGTCGCCACCCGAAACAGCGATAAAATGTAAGGCAGAGTGAAGGCCTTCACTACAACGAATCGCATAAAGTCGCGCGAAGGTAAGGGATACACATGTCCAAAAGTAAAACGTATTTGGGTGATTCCATGAAGCGCTCTTTTTTGCGTAGTGCGTGGTTGTGCGTTTTGGTCGCAAGCACGGCATCGGCCTTCGGTACCAATACATCGACAACGCCCGTCGACTGGGTCAATACCTTCGTCGGAACCGGCAGCAGCATGGGGCCCGAATATGGCGGCACCATGCCCGTTGTGAGCACGCCTTTCGGCATGACCAACTGGACTGCGCAGACCCGGCAAAACCGTATTAGCGTGAGTTCCTACGAGTATCACGATCAATACATCGAAGGTTTTATCGGCACCCATCAGCCGGCGATCTGGATGGGCGATTACGGCTACGTCACGGTGATGCCGGAAACGGGGGGCATGAATTTCGCGCCGGAAAATCGGCGGCTTCCCTTTACGCACAAGGACGAAATCAGCACACCGTATTACTACGCCGTCACGATGGGCTCCAACGCGAACGATCGCATCAAGGCGGAGATGACCGCCACGGATCATGCCGGCTATCTGCGCTTTACCTACCCAAAAGGCGCCAAAGCGAACGTGCTGATCGAGATCACCCGCCCGGGCATTGTCGGTTACGTCAAGTTCGACCCCGCACGCCATGAAATCGTGGGTTACAACCCGGATCGCATGGATGCAAATCTCGGCCCCATGAAGTTGCCAAACTTCAGAGGCTATTTCGTCGTGCGCTTCAAGCAGCCGCTTCTGTCGCACAACGTTTATTCGGGCACGTTCTCACGGCCGGGCCAGAACGAGCTCACCGACGCCAACGTCGGTGCCTATGTAAGTTTCGATACCCATCAGGACAACCAGGTCGATGTGCAGGTAGGCACATCTTTCATCAGCATCGATCAAGCCCGCGCCAATCTCGATGCGGAAATGCCGAACTGGAATTTCGATGGCCTGCGAGAATCGCTGAAAAACACCTGGAACCAGAAACTCGGCATCGCCACCATCGACGGCGCCACAGACGACCAGCGGCACATCTTCTACAGCGGTCTTTACCACGCCCTGCTTTATCCCAAGCTGTTCTCCGAGCACGGTCGCTACTACAGCGCCTACGACGACAAGATCCACAACGGCGAGTCGTACACCGCGTATTCGATCTGGGATATTTTCCGCGCCGAAAATAGCCTGCTGACGATCTTCGCGCCGGAACGCATCGGCGGTATGGTGCAAGCGCTACTGCAGGATTTTCAGGAAGGCGGCTGGATGCCCAAGTGGCCCAACCCCTCCTACACGAACATCATGATCGGTACGCACGCGGATTCGCTGGTTGCCGAAGCGATCAACAAAGGCTTCAAGGGCTTCGACTATAAGCTGGCCTACCAGGCCGTTTATAAAGATGCCATGACGCCGCCCGATGGCGACACCACTCGCCTATGGCTCGACCGCGAACCCTACACGCCTTACGAAGCACGCGCGGGACTGACCTATTTCAAAAAACTGGGTTACATACCCGCGGACAAGGTTTCCGAATCGGCCTCGAGCACCGAAGAAGAATCGTACGACGATTACGCCGTCGCGCAGGTTGCCAAGGCAGTCGGTAAAGAGGATGACTATCGTTTCTTCATGAAACGCTCGCTGAGCTACAAGAATCTGTTCAACTCCACGCGGCATTTCATGCAAGCCAAAAATTCCGACGGCAGTTGGGCCTCGCCCGACGACGGATGGACCGAAGGCGACCAGTGGGTTTATCTCTACGCAGCCTTGCACGATGTCCCGGGCGTGGTGAAGCTGATGGGTGGCCCGCAGGCCGCATCGGCCGAATTGGACGAGCACTTCAACGGCAACCACAACCGTCACGACAACGAGCCCAGCCATCACTACGGCTATCTCTACGATTTCGCGGGAGAGCCATGGAAAACCCAGGCACGCGTGCGCGAGATCGCCAACGATGCTTACTCCAACACCATCGACGGCGTGCTGGGTAACGAAGACTGCGGGCAGATGTCGGCGTGGTACATCTTCACTGCCATGGGTTTCTATCCCCTCAACCCGGCCTCGGCGGAATACGTGATCGGCAGCCCGCTTTTCAAAAGCGTCACCTTGCACCTTCCCAACGGCAAAGTTTTCTCGATATCGGCGCCGAACAATTCCGCAAAAAACGTCTATGTGCAATCGGTAACGCTCAACGGCAAGGCGCTGGACGCGCCGATCATCACCTACGCCGACATCGAAGCTGGCGGCGAACTGGATTTCGTCATGGGCCCGACACCTTCCCATTGGGCCTCAAACTGGCACCCGCAGCCGCTGCAGTGAATCGCGGCGGCTCGCGTATACATCATAGTTCGAGCATCACACTCAGTAGCTTCTGCTTCCGACCCGAAGCGGATACGTACGCTGTTGAGCTACTCTAAATATCGCTGACCATTTCCAATCTTGATGGACACAATGATCTTCCGTTTGACCGTTTTGTTGGTGTTGCTTGGGTACGGCTTGGCATCATCGGCCGCGTTTGCTGGCGAATCGCCCAGGCAACATGTACGCGTAGCATCGTATCGCGTCGAGCGCGACGTGACGCCCGGCCGAAATAAAGTAGTGGGGACATTGGTCAACGTGGGCCGCATACGCGCTCATGTCGTAAGAATCAGCTTCAGGCTCTTCGACGCCACCGGACGCACGATTGGGGGCGCGACGGATGAGGTGCGTGATCTTCAGCCGGGTCAGACATGGAAATTTCATGCGCTGGCTCGAGGAAACGTAAGCCGAGCTCGCCTCCTGCGAGTCGAGGCCAAATAGCGTTGGCAATCGCTCCAAGGCGGACATCGCAGTTCAAGGACAGCTGAAGAATATTGCGGCTTGAAAGCAGTGCACGCGCGCGCCATTGCCCTGAAGGGGTACTCACAAAATACGACCTGTGGCACCGCGTGGCACGATGGTCGTTCTGCGACTGTGGTGCGCCTTAGTGTGTACGGCACTTTAGAGTCCAGCGGCTGCCTGTGCCGATCTGATGGCGTCAGCGCAGGGGCGATATGACGAGTAGCCATCGCTCACTTTCAACCGGAGCAGGCACACGGATTGAATAAGGCTTGCGAAACCCACGGGCACTACAGGACAGCCGTAGACCGGATGACATACCTTTAGTTCATGATGAGCCGCCATAGCGGTTCGATTTTTTTAGCCATCTGTTCGACCAGCAATCGTAAGAATCGAACGCCCTAGCGCATGAATTTTTCGTCTGTTGGTGTCATTATGTCTGGAGCCTAGTCCAGGCTTGCAGTCATTCAGGGCTTTCCGCGTGTTGAAGCGCGCAGCACAACAGAGGTTTGTGGCATGGCTGGCATTCGCCGCCATGGCACTGATTGTGCTGATGCCTGTTATTTCTCGCTCCATGCCCGCAGATATGGACATGGGCGACATGGCGGCTATGGCCGGCATGAGTGCCGATGGCGCCATGGGCGCGATGCCTGCGGACCACCACCATGGCCCGGCGATGCCCGGCGATCCCAGCGACCCCACAGCGCGATGCGGCTATTGCGTCCTGCTGACACACAGTCCGGCGGTGGGGTTCGCTAGCGCACTGTTGTGGTTGCCACTCGAACTACGTGCGATTGCGCCGCAAACCGTTATTGCTCGCAGTGCACCTCTCGCGCCACTGTTGAGCGCACGTCCAAGAGGGCCGCCGTTGCGTGCCAACGGCTAATCTGGCGTCTTTCTCGACGCCCTAACTGCGTCAGTGCATCGTAAAACTCTACGCCTACAGGCGTTGAGTTCGTTTGCGCGACGTTACCTCTTTCGATACCCGTGCCCGATGGGGAACACGGGAAGCCGATATGGATTTCTAGTCAATGCGCCCCTCTTGCTGCCTCAGCGCACTCGCTGCGCTTCCGCTCGCCATGCTCGCGACGTCAGTCGCCATGGCGCAAACCAACCCGAACGAACCTGTATCCAGCGCCGCACCCAAGAACAAGAAAGCCACCACACTTGCGCCGGTGAGCGTCACGGCGCAGACCGGTAGCTCGTTCCAGGCCACGCCCGTTTATCCAGCCACGCAGGTCAACATCACCGCGGCGCAAATCGATGCAACGGTGAATGCTGTCGACGTCGAAGATGCTGCTAAATACTTACCTAGCGTATTCATCCGCAAGCGTAACGAAGGTGATACGCAGCCGGTGTTGGCTACCCGCGACTGGGGTGTCAATTCAAGTGCACGCACTCTCGTATACGTCGATGACATACCGATCTCCGCGCTGATCGCCAACAACAACACCATCGGCGCACCGCGCTGGGGCATGGTGTCGCCGGATGAAATCGATCACATCGACATGCTGTACAGACCATTCTCGGCCGCGTATTCCGGTAACGCCATGGGTGGCGTGATGCGCCTCGTCACGCGCACACCTGATAAGCCGGAAGTCACAATCGAGCAAACCGAGGCACTGCAAACCTTCAACCTTTACGGTACGCGCAGCAACTTCGCCACCAGCAAAACAGCAGTGACAGCCGGTGGCCGCAACGGCAAGTTTTCATGGTTCGTCGGTGCGAATTCCGAGAACAGCTTCAGTCAGCCGCTAGTGTTCGTCACCAGCGGATCGATACCAAAAGGCACTAGCGGCACGATTCCTGCGGTCAATAAGATCGAACAGGTGGCCAATGTATTGGGCGCAGGTGGCCTGCTGCACACGCGGATGCTCAACGTGAATGGCAAGTTCGCGTACGACATCACGCCGAGCCTGCAAGCTGCCTATTGGGTTGGCTACTGGAGCAACGACGGGCAATCACGCGCGCAGACGTATCTGACCACGGCCAATGGCACGCCTACGTACGGCAAATCCTCTGCTTTCGCAAGCGACACGTACTACCTCAGCGCGCATCATCTGATGCAGGCGCTGTCGCTGAAGTCGGATACCAAGAGCGACTTCGATGGCTCGTTCGTGGTGACACACTACGATTTCATCAAGGACAGCCAGTGGTCGCCGGCGGGTGTGCTAAGCGACACCACGTTCACGCCTAATGGCTTACTGGCGAGCTATGCGGGTACGAACTGGTCCACCGCCGATCTCACCGGCTTCTGGCGTCCGCTTGGCTACGGTGGCGCACAAGAAGTTTCCGCTGGCGCGCACGCCGAGCAATACACGCTAGCCAATCCCACCGACAACCTGGGCGCTTGGGGAAATCCGGAAACCGCTACCACGTTGTACTCGGCAGGTAGCGGCAAGACCCAGACGCAAGCGCTGTGGGCGCAAGACGCCTGGCAATTCGCACCCAACTGGCTCGCCACCTTCGGTGGACGTTACGAGCAATGGAAAGCGAGCGATGGTTTTAACTTCAGCGGCAAGACGGCGGTCTATCAACCAACCGAAAAAGCCTCAGGCTTTTCGCCGAAGCTGACGGTGCAATGGGATATCGCGCCGATGTGGCGGTTCACCGGATCGCTCGCCAAGTCCCTTCGCTTTCCGACGGTGGGCGAGCTTTACCAGCTGGTTTCGACAGGCACGACGTTCAGCTCGCCCAACCCCAATCTGAAGCCCGAGCGTGATCGCAGCGGCGAGCTGGCTATCGAACACACTATTGACGGTGGCTTTGTGCGGCTTTCCTTGTTTCAGGAAAACACGCGCGACGCGCTGATTTCGCAGACATCCACACTGCCCAACTACGCTGTACCCGTTACCTACACCATGAATGTGGGTGAAGTGCGCGATCGCGGTATCGAGTTGGTCGCTCAACGCGACAACGTGCTGATTCAAGGGCTCCAATTGTCAGGCAGCATGACCTTTGTCGATTCGACGACGCTCGCCGACGACAGCTTCGTGAGCGCGGCCGGTACGACAGCTGTCGGCAAACAGGTGCCTTACGTACCACGCTGGCGTGCCACGGCCGTGGCGACCTATCGCCCTACCGAGGCATGGGCATTCACGCTCGCCGGTCGTTACAGCGCAAAGCAGTATTCCACTCTGGACAACACTGACAACACGCCCGACGTGTTTGGCGGTTTCGATAAGTTCTTGGTGTTCGACGCCCATGTGAACTATCAGATCAATACGCAACTTTCCGCTTCGCTAGGTGTGGACAACCTTACGAACGAAAAGTACTTCCTCTATCACCCGTTCCCGCAGCGCACCTATGTCGCAAGCATCAAATACCGCCTCTAAGCCTGCCGCGCGTCGCCGCGATGCGTATCGCCTAATCTGGCGCTGGCATTTCTATGCGGGTCTGTTCTGCTTGCCATTCGTGTTGTGGCTAGCGACCACCGGCATGATCTACCTGTTCAAGCCGCAGCTTGAACCGTTGCTCGAACGCCGATACGCGCATGTTGCCCAAGGATCGGCGTTGCCGGCTTCCGTGCAGGTTGCAGCAGCGCTGAAAGCTGTGCCGGGTGGCGTACTCAACGCGTATCAGCTGCCGACGTCGCCGGTCACGGCCACACGCATTCTGGTGGGACATGGCAGCGAATTGATCCGTGTATTCGTCGATCCCTCTACCGCGCATGTATTGAGTGTGGTTCGTGAGAATGATCGCTTCATGCGCGTTATTTTTTATCTACATGGCGAATTGTTGTTGGGCAGTCGTGGATCGATGCTGGTGGAACTTGCTGCCTCATGGACGATCCTTATGCTGATAACCGGCCTGTATCTGTGGTGGCCGCGCAACGTACGCCTGAGTGGGACGTTATATCCACGTCTACGCTCCGGCAGTCGCACCTTCTGGCGCGACTTGCATGCGGTAACGGGCATGTGGATATCGATGCTGGCGCTGTTCTTGCTACTGTCGGGTCTGCCTTGGACCAAGTCATGGGGCGGGATGCTTCACAGCATTCGGCAAGCCACTTCGACAACGACTGCGCAGGATTGGACCACGGGTAGCGCTTCCGAACGTGCCCAGATCAAGGCAGAAAATACGCAGCCGTCGACTCACGATTCGCACGCTTCGATGTCCATGGACATGCCAGGCATGGATATGGGTGATATGTCCGACAACACATCAAGCGACTACGCGGTCATCGACCGACTCATCTCTGTTGTGACTGCGCAGAATCTGGTGCCACCGGTGCTAATTGCGCCGCCCTCGCAACGCACGCCGAACTGGACGGCGCGTTCGGATACCGATGATCGACCGCGTCGTGTGGATCTCGTGTTGGATGCAAAAAACGGCAGCGTCTCCAGCCGCACCACCTTCGCCCAGAAGCCGTTGCTCGATCGCGTCATCGGCTATGGCGTTGCCATACACGAAGGTGCCCTGTTTCCACCGCTGAACCAGATCCTGGGCGTATTCACAGCACTTGGACTGATGACGCTATGTATCAGTGCAGTCGTGATGTGGTGGCGTCGACGGCCGAAAGGGATGTTGGGCGCACCGCCAGCGATCGACAACCCGCGCTATCCCAGGGTGCTGATCGCTCTGCTCATCCTGCTTGGCGCCCTCTTGCCCTTGCTAGGGGCATCAATGCTGCTGGTGTGGCTTATCGAACGCGTATGTCTGAGTCGGATGGAGCGGGCGCGCGTGTTTCTGGGGTTGTCGGTGGGGTGAAACCGGACGGACGTGCGCATGCTTGTCGGCCTGTTTCTATCCAACATCCTCTAATCCGACCGATGAGGTAGCGTGCCTTCGGGAAAGTCGGCACCCACTTGCCGTTCTCAAGCATCGTATTCCAGCCGACGTGGTCGACATGCAGGTGCGTGCACACCACGGCGTCGACGCCGTCGCGCGACCAGCCCGCCTCGCCAAGGTGCTGCAGGAACGGCGTCGCCAACGGCTCGCCGCCGGTGATCTCGCGCGGCCTATCGTTCCCGACGCAGGTGTCGACGACCAGCTTCAGCCCCGGCGCTTCGACCAGCAGCGCGTGGACGCTGAGGTTCAGGGTGCTGTCGTCCTCACTGACAAAGTGCGGATAGAGCCACGCCAACTTGCGCAGCTCCGCGGCCGTGGCCTGCGGAATGACACTGGCCGGCACCGGCAAATCCATCTCGACGATGCGGGTGATCTTCACCCGGCCCACTTGCCAGCTAAGCATGGCGTTCGCGCCTCGTCGCTCAAGGTTTGACCAGGCGGAGGTTAGCGGTCCCCGGCTCAGGTTTCCATCCGATGCATCGCCATCGCTGAGCCCCTTGCGCGGCTCAGGTTCGCGCCCTTGTCGTTGTGGTGGCGAGTCAGAAACTCATGGGGCAAAAGTTTGTACCAACACAGCTGCAAATCCTGCCGACGATGTCGATTTTCGACATTCCCGTTCGTCTTTCCGATAGGGGCGATAAAGCCGAATCAAGGGAGGATTAAAAAAGATGATCACTGTCTTTGGCGAAGGAAGAGGTTTCCGGGTCGTCTGGCTGCTGGAGGAGATGGGGCTCGCGTACCGGCTGAGGCCGGTAAACCTTCTGGACGGGGTCGAGAAAGACGCAGAATTCCTGGCCATCAACCCCGCTGGTTTCATTCCGGCGATTCAGGATGGCGATGTCACGATGGTCGAGTCCATTGCGATCATGCAGTACGTGATGGCTCGCTACGGGCCGACGTCGCTCGCGCCCGATCCCCGGGATTGCGCCTTCCCCGCTTACCAACAGTTCCTTCACCTCGGTGAAGCCGGCCTTGCGGCCTCCATCTACTTCGTGGTCGGTGCACGCAATTTTGCGCCGCAGTCCCAGCGGCAGAACTGGAGCGCTGCCCAAGCGCTAAGCGTTTTCGAGAGCCGACTGACGTTGGTGACGCGCCAGCTTGCGCGTACACCTTATCTTGCCGGCGAGATGTTCACCGCCGCCGACATTTCGGTGACCTACGCCCTGGAGTTGGCCCAAAAAAGTGGAGGCGTCACCCTCGGCGAGGTGGAGCAGTCTTATGTGGCTCGCACCAGCGCACGCGAAGGCTACAAGCGCGCTATGGAAACCTGCCAATCCAGGAAAGCATGGCTGGCGAAATCGGCGTAGCGGGCGACCGTGTTGCGGGCAGCCAGGTTTTAAACAAGCTTGGAACGTCCGTTTTCGACGGCGGCCTCAACCGGTCGATGCAACACGCCTGCTGTCTAAGAAGTCGTTGGTTTGTTGCATCGACCGGTTGAGGCGCGCCTACCGAAGCGGACCTTGGTGACGATGCGTACTCCACTCACTCCGATCAGCTTGCGCCATGGATCATCCAAATTCAGGCCCGTGCGCCCAAAGCTCGCTCAATGGCTTACGCGTGGGGCCGCATACAAAGATATCGGGGTGATATTTGCTTTCCTCATTGATTACGCCCCAAGCGTTAATCGAGTGGCCCGCGAGGCGACAATCGGTGAAAAGCTCATTGGCGCGCTCACGCGAACTTCCCAGCACGATAATGGTGCTCGGTGGTGTTTGCGGATAGCCACGTAGCCATCCGGAATTGACGGCAGTGATCGGCGCGGGCAGGTTATACCTCTGTCCGAGCAGGGCGATAGCGCCATACTCGCCGTAGTTCCCCACCACAATGCCAAGATTGGCTTGCTGTTCGGGCGGCAGCGCATCGCGAATGGCGGCAACCTGCGCGACAAGTTCATGCCAGCCAACTTCTTCACGCAGGTCGCCATTCTTGCCAAGCGCGAAGTCTCGCAATGGGCCACTTGATGCGAGCGGCACAATGCAAAGCGTCGCATAGAGGCCAATAGCAGAAACACCTGCAAATAGCAGTGTGGCAATCCCTACACGCCATGCGGGGCGCATGGTATGCAACCATCGTTCTCCGACAACCGATCCCATGGCAAGCAGCATGGGATACGTACCGGCGACGTAATAGAAGCGCCCGCGCGCAAACAGAAACAGCAGCAAAGGCACCACATACATCCAGGCAAGCATGCGATAGCGGCGATTGCCGAAGTACCCGAACAGGCCGGCGAGCCAGACAGGCGCGGCAAACAGGTTGGCATTTACGAGGAACTGATCGCGCAGAAAGCCGTCCGCGCGCCCTTCATTGACATCGCGTACGTGGATACCCTGCAGGAAATGGTAGGAAATGAAGTCGTGTCTGATAAGCCATACAAGGTTCGGCGCAAACAAGAGTAGTGCGACAACGCCGCCGGCCCAGAACCAACCGCTCGTGACATATCGCCGTGCATCGGTAAGCAGCACGCCCGCCAGCGCACCAGCAAGCTCGAAGGCGATCGAATACTTGGTCTGCAGGCCAAGCCCGGCAAATATGCCAATCGCCATCCACCAGCGTGGTTCGTCCTCGCGCAGTAAGCGAATCGCACTCCAGGCGATAAGCACCCACCACAACATATCGAAGGATGTGTACTGAAATTCGGTCGCATCGAACATCGGTGCGGGCGACAGCGCTACCGCGATCGCTGTAAAAGTCTGTGCCAGGCGGCCGCCGCCGAGGTCACGAACCATAAGGCCGCTGACCAGGATCACCAGAACTTGCGCCAGCACCGAAAACAGCCGCAGCCCCACCAGCGACAGGCCAAACATCTTCAGGCCTAGATGCTCCAATGCAGCGGTCAGCGGTGGGTAAGGCACAAAGCCCCAATCCATATGTTGCGCATCACTCAGGAATTGCAATTCGTCCCGGTGAAAGCCGTACTGCCCATTCGTCAACATGTGGGCTATGCCGAAGAGCACGGCAATGACGAACACCGGCATGGCGCTCGACTGTGTGTGAGGAGCGACCGTTGGCGCTTTGAGCAAATCGCGGCTGTGCACGAAACAGTCCCCCAAGGTGGTTAAAACGAAATAGTCCCTTATCAGTGGTCACTGGGCCAAATGAATTGGGTTGGATTGACATGGCTCGGGGACGAAAGGCGGGTTGACAGGGACTAGCCGCGGCTTCTCCGTGGTTGTGCCGGGCGACATGGCAGATCCGCCGACGAACGATGCATGGTTCCAAGGCTTCGCTACGCTGACCGAACCAGACTATGCTTGCTTTCGACATCGCTGGTAAGGCCAGTGCCCTGGCAAGTCCATCGAGCGCGAGACTCATCTCCAGGCCGTGGGAGGTGCAGGGCTAGCTCTCCTGAATTGATCGTTTCAGCAGCTTTTAGAGGCTGCCTATACCGATTACTCTTACCCCGGTGCGCCCCACCGCCTTGTATAGAGAGGGGTGCCACCACCGGCCGCGTCCATCGCAAAGGAGCGAACAAATGGCAGTTAAGTCGATCTTGATGCTGTGCCTGTTTCTCTCGATGGTTAACGCGGGTGAAGCCGCGCCTGCCGTGCCCCCCGGACACGTTACCGGCGTGGGCGGCGTGTTTTTCAAGGCGAAAGATCCGAAGGCGCTTGCGGCGTGGTATCGGGACGTACTGGGAATGCCGATAGAAGCCTGGGGTGGTGCAGCGTTACGCTACGACGCGCCGAAGCACCCTCCGGCGCTGGCCTGGAACGCATTTCCCGCCTCGACGAACTACTTCGCGCCGTCGACCAGTGCGTTCATGATCAACTACGCAGTTGACGATATGGACGCTTTAGTCGCGCGGTTGCGCGCAAAGGGCGTCGCCATTCTGAAGCGCGACGACAGCGACCCGAACGGCCGCTTCGCGTGGATTCAAGATCCCGAAGGCAACAAGATCGAGCTTTGGGAGCCGAAGCGTTAGGCGCCGTCTCACCGGCCAACACGTTCATGTCGATTCACGCGACCGATTTTGTTTCGACATACCCCAACGCAAATCGCCGTTGCATGCGTGTCAGCTGTAGATAAATAACCGGCGTGAGATACAGCGTGAGCAACTGAGATAGTAGCAGGCCGCCCACAACGGCCACGCCGAGTGGGCGGCGCACCTCCGAACCGGCACCTAGACCAAAGGCGATGGGCAATGCACCGGTGAGTGCCGCCATGGTCGTCATCATGATAGGCCTGAAGCGCACTTGGCAGGCTTCGAAGATCGCATTGCTTGGCGATACCCCCGATTCACGCTGACGTGTCAGCGCGAAGTCGATCACCATGATCGCATTCTTCTTGACGATGCCGATCAATAGCACGATGCCGACGAATCCAAATAAATCCAGGGCGAAATGAGCGATCTGCAACGTAAGCAGCGCTCCTACCGCTGCGGCGGGCAGGCCAGACAGAATGGTCAATGGATGGATGAAGCTCTCATACAAAATACCCAGCACGAGATAGATCACAAACACGGCGAGTAACAGCAAGATGCCGGTCCCTTTCAGCGACTGCTGAAACGCCTGGGCATTACCTTGCAGATTGCCGCTGATGGTTGCCGGTAAGTCGATCTGCTTCAGCGCGCCGTTAATCTCGGTCAAAGCCGTGCCCAGACTCACGCCGGGAGCGAGTCCAAAGGAGACGGTTACCGAGGGCAGCTCGCCTTGGTGATTCACCGTCATCACCTGTGGCTTACGTACAAAGCTGGCTACGGTATCCAGCGGAATCAACTTGCCGGTGTTGGAGGTCACATAAAGCTTAGAGAGTACGGCGGGATCGTTCTGCAGCGCGCGTTGAACCTCCATCACCACCCAGTACTGCGTCGCAGCGCCATAGATGGTGGAAAGCTGGTTTTGGCTAAATGCCGCACCGAGCGCCGTCTGGACCTGCGCCATGGTCAGCCCCAGCGGCGCCAATTTGCTGCGGTCCACGTCGACCACAATGGAAGGGCTGCTTAGATCGAGATCGTTGGTGACATCCTGGAAACCGGGTAGCGCCGTAAATGCTTGTGTGACCTTACCGGACCAATCGTACAGAGCATTCTGATCGATGGACTGCAAGGTAAACTGATACTGCGCTTTGGAGCGCAGGCCCCCGATCTGGATCATTGGCGGATTCTGCACGTAGGCACGCATGCCGATGACCGTGGCGAACTTTTGTCGCAGCTCTTGCACAACTTCATTCACACCCAAACTGCGCTGATTGGCCGGCTTCAGCTTCAACAGCATCTCGCCGTCGTTGATCGTCGTGCCGCCTGCCTCGACCGAGGACATCCATGCCTCGATATTCGGATCCTGCGCGACGATCTGTGCCAATTGCTGTTGACGCGCCACCATGCCGCCAAACGAAACGTCTTGCGGTCCTTCGGTGTTGACTTGCAGTTGACCGCTGTCGCCTGCGGGAATGAAATCCTTGGGTACGGATTCGAACAGCAACACGGTCGCCAGTAGGCTAAGCGCGAATGACCCCAGCACCAGTTGGGGTCGATCCATGCACCAACGCAAACTGCGCACATAGCCACGTTGCGTCACTTCGAAATGGCGATTGAATGCGTCGATCAGACGATTCTTCCTATCGTGATGGCTTGCCTTGATGAAGCGACTACACAGCATCGGTGTAAGCGTGACGGAGATAACCCCGGAAATCAGAATCGCCACGCTTAGCGTTACGGCAAATTCATGGAACAGTCGCCCCACGATGCCGCCCATAAACATCACCGGAATGAACACCGCGATCAGCGATGCCGTCATCGAGAGAATAGTGAAGCCGATTTCATCCGCACCCTTGAGCGCTGCCGTGTGGGGATCGAAGCCGGTTTCGACGTGACGCACGATGTTTTCCAGCATCACGATCGCATCGTCCACCACAAAGCCCACTGCCAAGGTCAGTGCCAACAACGAGAGATTGTCCAGGCTGTAGTTCAGCAGATACATCACGCCGAACGTGCCGGCCACGGCCAGCGGCAAGGTGATGGCGGGGATCAACGTGGCGGACAGATTGCCGAGAAAGAGATAGATCACCAGCACGACCAGCACGCCTGCCAGTAGTAGCGTGAACTCCACGTCGGTTACCGAGGATCGGATCGACTGCGAACGGTCATACAGCACGTTGAGTTTTACGGAGGGCGGCAAGCCGGCAATAAAACTCGGCAGGACCGCTTTGATGCGGTCGATCATTTCCACCGTATTGGTGCCGGGTTGGCGCTGAATCGCCAACAAGACTGAGCGATCGTGCTTGTACCAACTGGCGACCTGATCGTTCTGCACACCGTCGTAAGCGTGCCCGACATCGCCCAGTCGCACCGGGGCACCGTTGCGCCAGGCCAGGGCAATGTCGTTGTACGGCGCGGCGCGCAGCAGTTGGCCTTGCGTGCGGACTTGAAACTGTTGGCTAGGCCCGTACAGCGTGCCGGTGGCCTGATTGACGTTGGCATCGGTGATCGCCTGTTGCACTTGATCGATGCCAATACCGGCGGCGGCCAATCGATCCGGGTCGATACTGATGCGCACCGCGTATTTGGTGGCACCGTAAACGTGGACGTCGGCCACGCCGTCGATCATCGATAGCCGTTGTGCAAGCTGCGTCTGCGCGTATTCGTCCAGTTGCGACGGCGGCAACGTGTGCGACGTCATGGCCAACAACAGCACCGGTGCGTCGGCGGGGTTTACCTTTCGCAGTATCGGTGGCGTGGGCATGTCAGGCGGCAACTGGTGTTGCGCGGCAGAGATCGCTGACTGCACGTCCTGTGCTGCGGCATCGATGTTTCGACTCAACTCGAACGTCAGAGTAATGCTGGTAACGTCCGATGAACTGGATGAATTCATCGCATCGACACCGGGAATCGTGGATAGCTGCGCTTCAAGCGGTGTGGCAACGGCCGACGCCATGACTTCCGGCGAGGCACCCGGCAAGCTGGCGGTGACGCGAATGGTAGGGTAGTCGACGTTGGGTAGTTCGTTCACCGCCAGCTTCGGATACGCGGCGATGCCGAACACCAGCAAGGCCAGCATCAATAGCGTCGTCATCACCGGACGTCGTATGCACAGCTCGGGCAGGTTCATCGTTGCGACCTATGTGCCGTCAGCGACACGCACAAGGCTGCCGTCGCTCAACGATAGCTGGCCATCAGTGACGACGCGCTCGCCGGCTTGAAGACCTTGCGTGATCACCATGCGACCTTCCGCGGTGGGTCCGGTGTCGACAAAACGCTGATGAGCTTTGCCGTCCGCGCCGATCACAAATACGAAATCACCCTTGTCCGAACTTTGCAGTGCCTGTGCCGGCATACTCACCGCGTTGATCAAGTGCTCGGTGGGAATGCTTACTTGCATGAATTGGCCCGGCGTAAGTCGGCCGTCGATGTTCTCAAGGCGACCCTTGAGCACGATGGTGCTGGTGTTCACGTCCACCGTGTTGTCGATGAATTCCAACTGCGCCTGCAAGGGCGCGCTGCTATCGCCAGGTAGCTTCGCTTGTACCGTCACGGGACCATGCATCAGTTCGGTGCGAATGGCAGTCAAGTTAGCTTCGGGAACGCTAAAGCTGATCCGCAGCGGTTCGATCTGATTGATCACCACAATGTCTGTGCTATTGGCAGTGACCTCTGCACCGGGCCAGACCTGTGGCAGCCCGACGACACCGTCGAATGGCGCGGGGATGCGTGTATAGCTGAGCTGAAGTTGAGCCCATTCCTGTGCGGCACGATCGGTCTGCAGCGTGGCGCGCGTGACACCTACGTTCGCTTGATACGCGTCGAAATCGGCGCGAGAGATGTAACCCTTGGCGACGACTTGGCTGTAGCGCTGCAAGTCCGCCTGCGCCTTCTCGAACTGCGCCCTGTCTTTGGCGACATTGCCGATCGCTTGGTCGAGCTGAGCCTGGAACGGCAAGGGATCGAGCTGCGCCAGAAGATCGCCTTTCTTCACCGTCGCGCCGGGCGTGAAGCCCAGCGACTTGAGCTGACCTGAGTTGCGCGCATGTACCGTGACGGTGGACCACGCTTCGGTGCGTGCCACAACGTTCAACGATAGATCGAGGTTCCCTTGCGTCGCCACCGCGCTTTTTACCGGTACTGCAGCGCGTGGCGCGGCCGCGGCATGGCTCGCTCCAGACGCGTCGTCACGAAAGTAGCGAGCGGTGCCAATGAGCGCCGTCACCGTGATGATGATCAGAACGAGTTTCTTCCGCTTCATGAAGATCTCTTTTTTCTGGATGGCCGACGTGGCGCCGCTCATGCAGCACTACGCCAATCGGATAAATGGCAAGCCCGACCGATTGCGGGCTTGCCAATTTGTCAGTCCCGCTCTCGCTCGATCACGGCTGGGCCATCGATTCCATCATGGGCTTGCGGAACTTCAATACGAACTTGTCCGTGTGACCTTTTATTTCCGGAGCGAACACCAATTTGTCATGCCCATCCTGCGGATTACTGAGCACGTCACTGGTCCCCTCCAGTTCGAAACCTGCTGCTTTCGCTTGCGCGATGACGATTGCCGGATCGATACGATGCAGCGTGGAAGCATCCCTGCCGCCGGAGCCGGGTGCGGCCGCATGATCGACGACGATAAAAACACCACCTGGCTTTAGCGCTTTGAACGCGGCGGCATCGAGTTTGGCTGCCTGCTCGGGGCCCGTGCTTCCGGCAACGCTGAAAACGGGCACGGCGCCATAGACGTCGTGGTAGTTCTGGGATGTCCAAACGACATCCAACGGCGCGCCGACATCGAGTCGGTCATAGGGCCGAACCGCGAGACTGGTGTTGCCGCTGTAGGCGGGATCGGCAACCAACGCATGGATGGGCTTGAGCTTTTCCGGCGGCACCTTGGTAGCAAGGCTCTCCGGGATGATGGCGTACACATGACCTTTTGCACCAACCACCTTGCTGAAGATGCGAGTGAAGTAGCCGCCACCCGGCATCACATCAGCGACGTTGTCACCGGGCTTGATGCCGGCGAATGTAACGAGCTCAGCCGGCTTGCGATTGTTGTCGACTTGCTTATCGGCAGCCGGACGCGCTGCATCGGCGACGGCATCGGTCACATATGCCGGGGGAGACAATGCCTGGGCATGCAACAGCGTTGCGGTGCCGAGGAAGAGGAGGGCGAACGCTGAATTCGTTTTCATACAGTGTGATGACTCCTGGAAATGCGAATGCGTGAGTACTCGTATCAATCACGCCATTTGCAGATATGGCTATGATGAATGTCGCTGCGTTTTCCGCCTTGGCTACGTTCGTCGCCTAGTCTGGCGAAGGCGCCATGCATCTGCCCATGCCACTCGCTGCACTGGGCCGGCCGTTCGCTGCAGCGTCGGACTTTCGCGATGACTTTGGTGTAGCGTGACAGTCATGACCGACGCTCGCCCAAACACCCACTCGACCCGCTGGATTTGGATCGCAGCCATCTGGTGTGCGGGCGCGCTATTCGATGCGAGTCAGACCATCCTCATCATGCACGCCATGGGCGGGCGAAGATCGTGGCTTTCCCCGTTTGTTGTCGAGTTCGTGTCCTGGCTGCCTTGGGTGTTGGCGACGCCATGCATCGTCGAACTGGCGCGAAGGCGGCCGATCGTTCACGGCGCGATTCTGAAGGCGGTGTTTGCACATCTGGCGGCCTTCGCCATCATCAGCACGGTCGCCGAGGCGTGGTCGGCGATGCTTCGAGTCATTTTCAATCCGTGGCATCACAACCCGCCACCTATCTTCGTCAACACGTGGTACACCGCGCTCACCGACCAGATCCTGACGTTCGTGATCGCCTACGCACTGATCTTGACCGTTACCTATGTGGTGGACTCGCGTGAAAAGATGGAGCGGCAGGTGATCGAGACCGCGCGTCTCAATGGGGAGCTATCTCGGGCCCAGCTCGCTGCCCTACGTGGCCAGATGGATCCGCATTTCATGTTCAACACGCTCAATTCGATCGTTGGCCTTGTGCGAGATCAGCGCAACGATGCAGCAGTCGGAATGATCGTGGGCTTGAGCGAGTTTCTGCGTCGCTCGTCGGAAGACTCCCACCGGGCACAGGTGACCTTGACGGAAGAGGTTGAATACCTGCAGCGCTATATCGACATCCAAAAGGTTCGGTTTGGGGACCGACTTCGCGTGAGTCTCGACATTCCCGTCGAGCTCGCAGATGCACTCGTCCCGAATCTCCTTCTTCAGCCGCTCGTGGAGAATGCCATCAAACACGGCGTCTCCAAGCGCATCGCCGGCGGTGAGATCCGCGTCGCGGGTACGCGCTGTGATGGCGCCCTTCGTCTGACGGTCTACAACGACGGCCCGTGGGTGCGGGAGGATCTGGAGGCGACGCCCGGTGGCGTCGGCCTGGGCAATCTGCGCACCCGTTTGCAGATCCTGCACGGCGAACGATCCGAGTTACTGTTGAGGCCTGTCGACACAGGCGGCGTGGAGGTTGTCGTGACCCTGCCGTTCTTGGAGGCGTGAATGGCCACGTCTGAAAACAAGTCCCAGTCGATCCACGTCCTGGTCGTCGATGACGAGGCCTTGGCACGGCGCAATCTCACTCTCCTATTGCGCGACGATCCCGATATCGCATCGGTGATCGAATGCGGATCAGGGCTGCAGGCGATCCATGAAGTCAGGCGGTGCAGGCCAGACCTCATGTTCCTGGACGTCCAAATGCCCGAATGCGATGGCTTCGATGTGCTCGAGCTGCTTGGTGCGCAGATGCCCGAGACCGTGATCTTCGTGACGGCCTACGATGTGCATGCACTGCGCGCTTTCGAGGCGGGCGCGTTGGACTACCTCTTGAAACCCTTCGACGATGCTAGATTCCATCGCGCTCTCGCGCGCGCCAAGGAAAAGCTTGCGCGTTATGCGCCAACGCAACGCCGCTCGATCAGCCGGATCGCGGTCAAGAGTCGAAGCCAGACCTTGTTCATTAACGTCGCAGACATCGATTGGATCGAAGCGGCAAGCTACTACGCGTGCATCCATGTGGGCGAGGCCACGCACATTCTGCGGCGCACGCTGCAGGAGCTCGAACAGGACCTGGATGCACGAATGTTCGCGCGCACCCATCGCTCGATCATCGTCAACCTCGAACGGGTTCGGGGGCTGGAGCTGCAAGACAATGGCGAATACGAGGTTGTGCTGGATTCCAGGGCTCGCCTCCGTTTGAGCCGCCGCTACCGCAAGCGCATTCAGGACCGTCTGGCAGAGCTGTCATGATCTGCTGTCCCATCGCGGTGCTCTTTCCATCGTTGAATCGGTAGCGTGTTACGTGTACGCGCAAACCGGCTAGAACTGCTTATGCAGCCCTAGCTGGATACCCTGGTCGTGCGAATGCGGCATCAGTATGTATTGGTATTCCGTGGTGATCTGCAGGTCTTTCCAAATCTGGAAGTCCCCGCCGAATGCCGCCAACACGCTGGTTCCATTGGCCGAATACGGATTCGTCAGCACATTCCAAGAGCCTGCCGAAGGCACGAACGCATAGCTCAGTGTGGTGTCGGTGGTTCCCTGGAAATCATGGCCGACTTCCAGTCGCACATGCGGCATGAACAAGGTACCGCCGAACGGAATCTTGCCGCTTGCGCGGAAGCCTGCGATCGCCTGCGACGTGCGCAAGGTCTGCGCACCGTAGGTCAACGCATCGGCTACATCGCCGGTTTCCGAAAAACTATTGAGCGAAGACAGCGACCAGGCGAACCGGCCATACGGCGACATCGTCCACGTGCCAGCATGGTATTCATAGCCCGCCGTCAGTGATGCAAACCATTGGTCGCCATTGCGGTGACCGATCAGATCGGTTTGGCTATCGGCCGCATAACGGCTGCTGTCGAAACTCAGGCCGCCGCCACCGACAACGCCATCGATGTATATATGCGCGGTCGGCTGATAGCTGCCGTAAAGCGCAGCGCTATAACCTTTTGCCACGCTGCGTGTTCCGTCGTTGGCGACGTCGCTGTTGTCATGGTTGTAGCCAACACTGATGCCGATCAAAGCATGTTCGCCGATGCGTTGGTCGACACCCGCATTCACTGCGATGGTGTCCGAATCGAAGCCTGCGGCTTGCCGATAGGCATCGAACGCGCCGAAGTTGGCGGTGCCATCCACCCATGTGCCCAGGCCGGACGACGCTTGGGCTGCAGGCGTGGATGCATGGCTTTGCGATGACTGGTCCGCGAAAGCCGGGGCGCCATCCATGCTTTCACTCGCGCCGATGCCGGGCCGCGGGCCAGGGAATGACGAAGCGCCTGCGCTCGATGCCGGCAAACCGTTCGCGCCTGCTCCCGTCGGTGCCTGTAGCGATTTGCCATCCAGGCTGATGGACAGGTTGTTGCTGAAGCGCGCCGTTCCGTTGCCGTCGTGCAAACTGTCCAAGCGGCTTTGAATATTGCTGAGTTGGTTTTGCGCAAAACGTTCGGCCTGCATGGCTTGTGCTTCGACCAGCCCCAGCACATCCGGGTTGTGCGATGGATCAGGCTGCTTGTTCACCAGCACCAGCACGTCTTCAATTTGCGCCTGTCCGTTGGATGCGATCAGTACCGCAGTGATCTGCACCAGACCATGGAACGTCGACGTGGGCGTGAAGGTCAGCGTGGCGGGTTGGCTCACGCTTGCGTTGCCGGCGCTGGCCGGCGACAACCCCAGCAACGCCGACGATACATAGGTGCCGGACGCAACACTGGCGAGATTCACCGACAAGGGGCTGCCTGCCTGCGTCGTGACGGTTTGACTCAGGCCCGCGGCGCTGCCTGACGCGGTCACCGTTACGGTAATCGTGCCCGGCGTCGACGCGCCAAAATGATTGCTCAGCTGATAGCTGAAAGTGTCCGTGCCCACAAAGCCTGCCGCCGGCGTATAGAGGATCTGCTCGCCGTTTGCGCTGGCGGTTCCGTGCGCGGGCTGCGTCGCCACATGGGCGCCCGTCAACGGCTGCGTGCTATTAGCCTCGGCCGATGCATCGATAAGCACGTTGGTCCCTTTCGATGTGACCACGGAGAGCGGCGCTGCGGTGGGCACGTTCAGCGGCGTAACGGTGACCGTGATCGTTGCAGGTGCCGAGTGGCCGCTTGGATTGATCGCGGTATACGTAAAACTGTCGGTGCCACCGTAGAAGGTTGACGAAGGCGTGTAGGTCACCGTCTCGCCCGACACACTCACCGTGCCATGGCTGGGACTGCTGGCGATGTTCAACGCGGTGACATCGACGCCCGTAATCGCACTGGTCAGATTGACGCTCGTCGCCGTGTCATAGGGCGTCGTCGCCGAAGCGGCCGCCGCGGTGGGGATAGCTGGGCGACCCACGGTTACCGTCACCGTGGCCGGCATCGAGGTACCGCTTGGGTTGGTGGCGGTGTAGGTAAAGCTGTCGGTGCCGCCATAGAACGTCGACGAAGGCGTATAGGTCACCGTCTCGCCCGACGCACTCACGGTGCCATGGCGCGGGCTGCCGGCAATGTTCACCGCGGTGATATCGACACCCGCAATCGCGCTGGCCAAGTTGATGCTGGTCGCCGTGTTGTAGGAGGTCGTTGCTGAAGCGGCCGCCACGGCGGGGACACCTGGCTGGCCGACGGTTACGGTCACCGTAGCCGGCGTCGATGTACCGGCAGGGTTGGTGGCGGTGTAGGTGAAGCTGTCGGTGCCGCCATAGAAAGTTGACGAAGGCGTATAGGTCACCGTCTCGCCTGACACACTCACGGTGCCATGGCTCGGACTGCCT
>CAJCJD010000245.1 GCA_903970555.1 Vulcanimicrobiota bacterium | reverse complement strand
GTGCTTAGCTCAGCGGTAGAGCGTCGCCCTTACAAGGCGAGGGTCGTAGGTTCGATCCCTACAGCACCCACCAGATATGTGGAGCGGTAGTTCAGTCGGTTAGAATGCTGGCCTGTCACGCCGGAGGTCGCGGGTTCGAGTCCCGTCCGCTCCGCCACAGTCCGCAAGGGCGCCTGCGTGGCGCCCTTGTTGTTTCAGTCATGCGCGGGAACGCGCCAACCTAATCGCGGGAAAGATTCATGCTGCAATCACTACGAGACAAGATGCATGGTTGGCCTGCCATCATCGTGGTGGTTATCGCCATTTTTGCCATGTCATTCTTTGGCATCGAAGGCTACTTCAGTTCTCATATTGAGACGTTCGTAGCCAAGGTCGGCAAAAACGAAATCGACCAGCAGCAGTTTCAGGACGCCATGAATCGCGTCCGCCAGCAACAACGTGCGCAAATGGGCGATCAGTTCGATCCCACCCTTTTCGACAAACCCGAATTCAAGCAGCGGATCCTCGACGAGTTGATCAGTCAGCGACTGGTGCTGCAAGCCAACGAAGACCTTGGCATGCGCGTATCGGATCAATCCTTGCGTGACGCCATCGCGGCCATTCCGGCTTTCCAGGTCGACGGTAAATTCGACCCGGGCATGTACCGTGCAGCGTTGGCATCTGCCGGCCAGACTCCCGACGCATTCCAAGATAGCGTGCGTACTTCGCTGCAGAGCAGCTTGCTGTCCGATGCGATCAGCGGCAGCACCATCATCACCAATGCCGATATAGACCGCTATCTCGATATCAAGCTGCAGCGTCGCGACATTCGCTATTTCGTCGTGCCGCGTCCGGCACCGGCCGATAGCCAGGTCACCGACGCGCAAGTGCAGGATTACTACAAGGCGCACCAGGCGGATTTCATGAATCCGGAGCAGGTGTCGCTGAAATATATCGAAGTGAACGCTGCTGATCTGAAGTCGGATACGCAGCCTAGCGAAGACGAGTTGAAGAAGCGTTACCAGGATGAAATTCAGCGTTTTGGCATGCCTGAGGAGCGCGAGGTCTCGCACATCCTGATCAACGTGCCCAAGAACGCGACGCCCGCACAGCAGAAGGCCGCGCTCGACAAGGCCAACAAGATCGCCGCAGAAGCGACTCCGGAAAACTTCGCCAAACTGGCCCAGCAAGATTCGGAAGATCTTGGTTCGAAGCTGCAGGGCGGCGATCTCGGCTGGCTTCAGAAAGGCGTGACCAACGCCGCCTTCGACACGGCCATGTTCGCGCTGCAGAAAGGACAGATTTCCAAGCCGGTGCTTTCCGACGAGGGCTATCACATCATCTGGCTGCGCGATGTTCACAGCGGCCAAGCGAAGCCTTACGCAGAAGTGCACGACCAGCTTCTCAAAGAGGCCACTACGGCCGACCATGACCGCATGTACAGCGACGTGGCGGGCAAGATGACCGACCTCACCTCGCAGAACCCCGGTTCGCTGGAGCCGGCGGCGCAGGCGTTGAAGTTGCAGATCAAGGAGGTGCCGCTGTTCGGTCGTGATGGCGGCCAGGGCATCGCGGCTAACCCGAAGGTGATTGCCGCCGCGTTTTCCACCGACGTGCTCGCATCGGGCAATAACTCCAGCCTGATCGACCTAGGTAAGACCGATTCGATTGTGGTGCGCGTGGACAAACATGTCCCGGCCTCGCCGCGTGCGGTAGCGGAAGTGCACGACGCGATCGTGAAGAAGATTCTCGATCAGCGCATCGCCGATGCTGCTCACCAAAAAGCCGACGTATTGGTCGACCGACTGAGCAAGGGTGAAGACATGGCGACGGTCGCCAAGGCCGAACACGCCGATCTGCAGACCGTCAGCCAGATCCAGCGCGTTCAGCAGGGCGTGCCGGTGCCGGTACTTACGCAGGCTTATCTCATTCCGCACCCGGTCGATGGCAAACCGCAATACGCCGATGTGCCTCTGGACCAGGGCAGCTATGCGGTGCTAGCGGTCGATAAAGTTGAAGGCGGCGACTTGTCCAAGCTGACGCCCGATGACCGCCAACAGCTGTATCGCCAGATGATGCAGGTCTACGGTGGCGCTGAAACCCAGGGCTACATCGACATGCTGAAGGCAGACACCAAGATCGAGATTGCCAAAGACCGTATGTAATACGTGGGCTGTGCCGGCTCTGTCGGCACCAGCGCTCGTACACCGGCATAAAAAAGGGCGGCCCGTTGGGGTCGCCCTTTTTCGTATCGCGCGTGCAAGAAAACTTAAATACCCGTCATACCAATAGTGTTGTAACCCGCATCCACGTAGGTGATTTCGCCAGTGATGCCCGAAGCGAGATCCGAACACAGGAACGCACCGACATTACCGACTTCGTCGATCGTTACGCTGCGACGCAGCGGAGCGTTTTCTTCCACATGATCGAGCATCTTGCGGAAGTTGGCGATACCGGCCGCAGCAAGTGTCTTGATCGGGCCTGCTGAAATTGCATTGACGCGTGTGGTCTCCGGGCCGAGGTTGAAGGCGAGGTAACGCACGTTGGCCTCAAGGCTTGCCTTGGCCAGACCCATCACGTTGTAATTGTTCAGAGCGCGTTCTGCGCCCAGATAGGTAAGCGTGAGGATCGCGCCATTGCGACCGGCCATCATCGGGCGCGCAGCCTTGGCCAGCGCTGCCAGGCTGTAGCTGGAAATGTCATGCGCGATGGTGAAGTTCTCGCGAGTCAGATTGTCCAGGTACTGACCCTGGATCGCCTCACGCGGCGCAAAACCGATCGAATGCACCAGGATGTCGAAGCCATCCCAATGTTTACCCAGTTCCACGAACAGGTTTTCGATTTGCGCGTCGTCGGCAACGTCGCACGGCAGCACGATGTTGGAGCCGAACGCATTGGCGGCTTCGTCGACACGATCCTTCATGCGATCGTTCGGATAGGTAAAGGCGAGTTGCGCGCCCTCGCGATGCATTGCATTGGCAATGCCCCAGGCGATCGAGCGCTGGCTGGCAATGCCGGTAATAAGGGCACGCTTGCCGTGCAGGAATCCCATGCGTCCTCCAAAAGGTTGTCAGTGCGCCGTGGTGGCGCAGCGGCCGGAGTTTAGCAGGCATGGCCCTGCGCGGCTTCCATACGTCAAGGGATGGACTTGTCAGGGGGTGTCGAGCTTGAGCACCTGCCCGGGTTTGATCGCTTTGCCATGCAGATTGTTCAGGCGTTCAAGCGTGGCGACGCTGACGGAGCAGCTGCGGGCGATCTGCCAAAGACTCTCCCCGGATCGCACCGTATGGGTTCTTGCCTTGCGTGATGGCGGCGGCTTGGAGACATCGGCGTCGTCTTGCGTGTCTGCAGCCCTATCCGCAAATGAAAAGGAAGCTGGCGGATCGCCGGCGTTGGACGCGCTAGCCAACATGTACTGACTGTTCGCCGTCTGCATCGCGTTGCGTAGCTGTTCGGCGTTGCGGTGAGGCATCAGCAGATGTGGCGTATTTGCATCCAGCAGATCGCTGTTCACGGCCGGATTCAGTTGCTTGAGTGTATCGGCAGGCATGCCTGCATGGTTTGCGGCACCGGACAAGGTCATGCCATGACTGACTTCGACGGTTTCAAGGTGTTGGTCGTCTGGAAGCGTCGGCAATTCCACATTGAATCGCGATGGATCGCGTATTACGCATGAGATTGCCAGCAACTTGGTGAGATGTTCGCGAGTGATGCGCGGCACAGGCAGCTTCGGGATCGCCGGCTCTGCGGGCGGCGCACCATGTTGCTGGACGAGTCGCTGTATCCCGAATTCACCGCGATTGAACGCATAGTCGACCAGTCGCCAGTCGTGTAAGGCGTTGTAGTAATCACGCAGCATTCGCATGACGCTGTCGCTGGATGCTGGGGTATCCAGGCGACCGTCGTAACCGTGATCCAGATGCAAGCCAAGCACATGCGCGGTGCTCGGCACAATTTGCCACAAGCCGGCCGGTAGATTGTGATGACCCGGCACGGGTCGATATTGGCTTTCCACCCACGGCAGCAGTACGAATTCGCCCGCGACGTCGTATTTCTCCGCAACTTGCTGCACGTAGACAAGCTGCGATAGCGCGCTGTCCATCTGTGACTCGAAGTGTTGCGGGTTCTGCGTATAACGATGCGCCCACACCATGATTTGCGGATCCGCATCGCAGTCGGACATCGCAAAACTGCCGCGCAATTTGTCCCAAACGTTAGCCGTGTTGGCCTGCGTTGTCGGCGACTGCGCCGACACGGGTTGAGCGGTGGATGCTGGCGGCGGTGTAGGCGACGGGGCAGGTGAAGCCGTCAACGGTGCCTGTTTAGGGCCAGTGGTTGGTGGCGTAGCGCAGGCTGCCAGTAAAGAGGCAAGCACAATGGGCAGAAGTCGTTTCGCGGATGTCATGCGCGGAACGCATCCTTGGCTGAGCGCAATGTCGCAAAACGGGCGACAGGATCATTGGATGCGCCATGTCGGCTGCACCAATCCGCGACATCCTTGCTATCCACGCGCAGGAAGGGATTGCAGGCAAGCTCGCTCGATAGTGTGCTAGGCACACTGGGGCGATTCGCCGCGCGCAAACGTGCGACCTCGTCTAACCGTTGCTTGAGCGCTGCGTTGTCCGGCTCCACGGTTAGCGCAAAGCGGCCGTTGGCGGCGGTGTACTCGTGACCGCAGCACACCAGCGTATCGCCGGGCAGCGATGCCAGGCCCTGCAATGAAGACAGCAGCTGTGTTGGCGTGCCCTCGAACAAACGTCCGCAGCCGAGGCTGAACAAGGTGTCGCCACAAAGCAGCACGCCTTCGCCAACGTAAACGATATGACTCAGTGTGTGCCCTGGAACGGCGATGATGTCGAAGTGAGCGGATGGTTGCTGCAAAGTAAGCGTCTCGCCGTCTTTCACGCGATGCGTGGCAACCGCAATGCGATCGTCGTCCGGTGCATAAACGGGAACACCGTCGTTGTCGCGCAAGCGCTCGGCACCGCCGATGTGATCGGGGTGATGATGTGTCAGCAAAACGGCACGCAAGGCCAGCTTGCGTGCGCTTAATGCTGCCTCTACCGGTGCGGCTTCGCCCGGGTCGATGACGATAGCGTTGCCGCTATCGTCATGCAGCAGCCAAATGTAGTTGTCGGCAAGCGCCGGTACCGGTACGACGTGCAAGGCGATCTCCGCTGCGGTTTCGTATCGACAGGCGCATCCGTCTGGCTGCGCGCGGTGGCCGACTATAGGCTGGGATGCCGGCGTGATCGTTAGATTGGAGTTAATCGAAATTTCGTCCGCATCGCCCTGCGCACTGGTTCGTCTTTATCTGACGAACGATTAAACTGCCCGACGACCGCCCTTAGCGACAGGCTTGCCGTTCCATGCCACAGCGTACCCACGATGTTTACGCCAGTGCGCCGATGCGTGGTCTGTTGGCTGACGAAACCGCGGCTTATATGCCGCAATTACGCCGATGTGCGGGCACGCGCGCGTTATTGTTGTCCGCCGCCGCGCAGGATCGTCCACCCAATCCGCCCTACCTGCTGCATTGGGTGACGCTTTGGCTTAACCAGGACGCCATTCGCGGCGATATCCGCGGCAGCGTCAGCGAGCCGCTCCCCTTTCTCGACGATGCATTCGACGTCGTGTTGTTGCGGCATGCGCTGGAACCCGCGCCGGCATTGCTGGAAGAAGTAGTGCGCGTGCTGGCACCCGGCGGCGTGCTCATGCTTACCGGCATCAACCCGCTCAGCGCATGGACACCGTGGTGGCAGTGGCAGACCTATGGCAGTGCCGTGCACGCGCGCTCGCCGTTGCATCTGGTTACGCGACTGCGGCGCGCGGATTTACAGGTGGAACGCATGCAACGGGTCGGTAAAGCCATTCCCGTTGCATCCACGGCGGCTAACGGTGGACACAGCGCGCTCGGTGGCGGCTATGTGTTGATCGCACGCAAACAGCGACCTGCCAGCATCCCGACCCGGCTAAGGCCAAAGCCCCTTGCGCGACCCGTCAACGCGAGTTTGGCTGCCGGGGCGCGCCGGCATTCGTCGATCTGACCGACCGACCATTCGTATTAAAAAAACAGGGAGCAAGTGAGTGACCGATGTGCAAGCGTTTACCGATGGTGCGTGTCTGGGTAACCCAGGTCCGGGTGGCTGGGCAGCCTTGTTAAAAGCCAAGGGCACCGAGCGGCTGCTGGCTGGCGGCGAGGCACACACCACCAACAACCGCATGGAACTGCTTGCCGCCATCAGCGCACTGGAAGCCATCACGCGCTCCTGCCGTGTCGAGTTAACCACTGATTCGCGTTATGTCATCCAGGGTATCGAAGAATGGGTGCCGCGCTGGATCGCCAACGGTTGGCGCACGGCCGATAAAAAACCCGTCAAGAACCAGGATTTATGGGAGCGCCTGGCCGCCGCCGTGGCACGCCACACGGTCAGCTGGAAATGGGTACGCGGACATACCGGGCACGTTGAGAACGAGCGCGTCGATCAGGCGGCACGCGAGCAAGCCGAACAGTTGCGAGATCACGCATGAGACAAATCGTGCTGGATACCGAGACTACCGGCCTGGAAGTGCGTCAGGGCCATCGGCTGATCGAAATCGCCTGCGTCGAACTGATCGAACGCCGTCCCAGCGGACGTCACTATCAAACCTATCTCAACCCCGATCGCGCGATCGACGAAGGCGCGCGCGAAGTCACCGGCATTGCCGATGACTTTCTGCTCGACAAACCGCGCTTCCCCGATGTCGTCGACGAATTCCTGGCCTTTATCGATGGCGCCGAGCTGATCATCCACAACGCCAGCTTCGATATCGGCTTTCTCGATGCCGAATTGGCGAAA
>CAJCJD010000244.1 GCA_903970555.1 Vulcanimicrobiota bacterium | reverse complement strand
AACAACCGCCACGCGCGTGCAATGTAACTGCCAATGGATGCGTACATAAAACCGGAGAACAGCGGTACGCCACCGATACGCAGAAAAGATGCTTCGGGGTAGACCCATGAACCGACGGATGTCTTGAACACCTCCATCAAGGTGCCCACGACGTGAAACATCAGAATGACTTTCGCTTCCTCGCGACTTTCCAAACGGCTGACGATCAGCATGCACTGGATCGCAAGCGCCGCCAGGGTGAGAAAGTCGTAGCGCGCCAGCGCAGCACCGGGCGGGTAAAACGCCCAGGTCAGCCAGAGCAAACCGACCATGCAACCGCCAAACAGGCAAGCCGACGCCTGTTTGACGCCGAAGCAAAGCAGTTCGTGCAGCGCGACCGCGATACGCCCCCGCGACAAGGCCCAAACCCCCACGCGGCAGTCCAGCCGCCTGAGCCCTGCCAGCAGGCCGCCCGAGTGTTGAAGTGTGCCGGTGCTTTCCATTCATCGCTCCATCCATATCGATGGGAGCTTGGCGCGCCTAAATGACCGGCCGCACGCTGAAAGTGGCGCAGCTATGGCCTTCCGGGTGCATCCCGGCGGCAGACAAACGCTTAGGCCATCCCGCCGTAACCGGGATTTGCGGTTCAGCCGCTATAATGCGCGGTTTGATACCCACGCCCTGCGCGTTGCCCATCCATCCGGGCCGGCCGCGCGCACGCCCTCGGAGCCAGCATGCAATACATCTACACCATGAACGGGGTCAGCAAGATCGTCCCCCCGAAGCGCCAGATCATCAAGGACATTTCGCTGAGCTTCTTCCCCGGCGCCAAGATCGGCTTGCTGGGCCTTAACGGCGCCGGTAAATCCACCGTGCTGCGCATCATGGCCGGCGTGGACACCGATTTTCAGGGCGAGGCCCGCCCGCAGCCCGGCATCAAAGTTGGCTACCTGGCGCAGGAGCCGCAGCTGGATGCGGACAAGACCGTGCGCGAAGTGGTCGAGGAAGGCGTTTCCGTGATTCTCGACGCGCAGAAGCGTCTGGAAGAGGTTTACGCCGCCTACGCCGAGGAAGGCGCCAATTTCGACAAGCTCGCCGCCGAGCAGCAGGAACTTGAAAACCTGCTTGCTGTGAACGATGCGCACGCCTTGGAGCGCCAGCTCGAAGTGGCCGCCGATGCGCTGCGCCTGCCGCCGTGGGACGTGAAGGTCGGCCCGCTGTCCGGCGGCGAAAAGCGCCGCGTGGCGCTGTGCCGCTTGTTGCTGTCCAAGCCGGACATGCTGCTGCTGGACGAGCCCACCAACCACTTGGATGCCGAGTCGGTGGAATGGCTGGAGCACTTCCTGCAGGACTACCCCGGCACCGTGGTGGCGGTCACCCATGATCGCTACTTCCTCGACAACGCCGCCGAGTGGATTCTGGAACTCGACCGCGGCCGCGGCATTCCGTGGAAGGGCAACTACACCGAGTGGCTGGAGCAGAAAGACGCCCGCCTGAAGCAAGAAGCGCAGCAAGAGAAATCGCGCCAGCGTGCGATCGAGAAAGAACTGGAGTGGGTCCGTTCGGCCGCCAAGGGCCGCCAGTCCAAGGGTAAGGCGCGCTTGAACCGCTTCGAAGAACTGAACTCGGTCGAATACCAGCGCCGCAACGAAACCAACGAAGTCTTCATTCCGCCGGGCGAGCGCCTGGGTCAGGAAGTGATCGAGTTCAAGAACGTCACCAAGTCGTTCGGCGATCGCCTGCTGATCGACGATCTGTCATTCAAGGTTCCGCCGGGCGCCATCGTCGGCGTCATGGGTCCGAACGGTGCGGGTAAGTCCACCCTGATGAAGCTGATCACCGGCGTCGAGACACCGGACGCGGGCGAAGTAAAGCTGGGGCACACCGTCAAGCTCGCCTACGTCGACCAGTCGCGCGGCGCGCTCGATGCGAAGAACAACGTGTGGCAGGAAGTGTCGGGCGGTGCGGACATCATCACCATCGGCAACTTCGAGATCCAGTCGCGTGCCTACATCGGTCGCTTCAACTTCAAGGGCGTCGACCAGCAAAAGATCGTCGGCAACCTGTCCGGCGGTGAGCGCGGTCGCTTGCACTTGGCCAAGACGCTGCTGCAGGGCGGCAACGTGCTGCTGCTCGACGAACCGTCCAACGACCTTGACGTGGAAACCCTGCGCGCACTGGAAGACGCGCTGCTGGAATTCCCCGGCTGCGCGATGGTGATCTCGCATGACCGCTGGTTCCTCGACCGCATTGCCACGCACATCCTGGCGTTCGAAGGCGACTCGCACGTGGAGTTCTTCCCCGGCAACTACAACGAATATGAAGCCGACAAGAAGCGTCGTCTGGGTGAGGAAGCCTCGAAGCCGCATCGTGTGAAGTACAAGAAGCTGGCGTAATCGCTCGACCACTCCCTCCCCTGCTCTGCGGTAGTCCCTGTGGGACAGGGGAGAGTTGGGGAGGGGTTACACACGCTCGCATAAGAGCTTTATCCCTCCCAATCTCTCCCTGCAAACAAGGGAGAGAGCAACACTCGATGGATACCGGAGACCACGATGCATTTCATGCAGACCTTGCAACAAGCATGGACCCGCAACAACTCGCTGGTCTGCGTGGGCCTCGATCCGGAGCCATCCAAATTCCCGACCCATCTGAAAGGACGGCCGGATGCGGTGTTCGAATTCTGTAGCGCGATCGTCGATGCCACGGCCGATCTCGTCTGCACGTACAAGCCACAGATTGCGCACTTCGCCGCTCTGCGCGCCGAAGAAACACTCGAACGCCTGATCGTACACATCCATGCCAAACATCCTGGCGTTCCCGTCATCCTCGATGCCAAGCGCGGCGACATCGGCAGCACGGCGCAACACTACGTCACCGAAGCCTTCGACCGCTACGGTGCCGACGCGGTCACGATCAACCCCTACCTCGGCCGCGACTCGGTGCAGCCGTTCCTGGATCGTGCCGACAAGGGCGTGATTCTGCTCTGCCACACTTCCAACCCGGGCGCCGCCGATCTGCAGGATCTCGACGTCGGCAGCAAGCCGCTCTATCAGCACGTTGCGCAAATCGTTGCGCGCGATTGGAACACCCACGGCAACTGCGCCCTGGTCACAGGCGCCACTTGGCCAGAACAGCTGGCCGAAGTCCGCGCACTGGTGGGCGACGTCCCTCTGCTGGTGCCGGGCATCGGCGCCCAGGGCGGCGATGTGGAAGCAGTGGTTCGCCATGGACGCACCTCGGCGGGCACGGGGCTGATGATCAACTCCTCGCGCGCCATTCTTTACGCAGGCCATGGCCACGATTTCGCCCAGTCTGCTCGGCAGGCCACGATGGAACTGCGCGACACCATCAATCGCTATCGTTAACCGCAAGTTTCAACGCCACGTCCCTGCCTCAAACGTAACTTGCAACGGCCCTCCCGCGAACCGCGATGCTATGTCAGTATCCGGAGCGGGGACCGGTTCTGCGCCGGTCCAGCAACCATACGAAGGGACCGTATGCAGGCACTCAATGGGCGTATTCGAAACGTAACCGCAACAACGACCTTGCCGCTGCACCAAATCTTGCTGGCGGTGTTTCTGGCAACGGTCGCACTGGTCATGACGGGGCGCGCGAACGCCGCCAACCCGGACCCCAGCATGGCCGCGAAAGTCGATGCTGCGACCTTCGAAGTGGTCATTCCGAAAGCGGATAAAGATCCGCTTACTTACGAAAAACCATTGCCGCTTGATCTCCTGCCTTATCAGGAGCGCACCGATAAATATTTCTCGGTCGGCACCGCCTTTTCGCTGGGCAACAATCGCTATGTGACCGCCGGCCATGTGCTGATGGTTGCCCTTGGCGACCTGACAGGGCCGCCCGCCCTGCGCGATGCCAGCGGCCACGTGTACGCCATCGACAAGATCCTGAAGTTCTCGCTGCAACAGGACTTCGTGATGTTCTCGTTGAAGGAACAACCCGGCAACGCAGCGCTCGACACCAATACGAAGCCCGCTTTGAACAGCGTGGTTTACGCCGTGGGCAACGCACTGGGCACGGGCGTGGTGATCCGCGATGGCCTGTACACCTCCGACACCCCGGAAGAAGAAAACGGTCGCTGGAAATGGATGCGCTTTTCCGCGGCGGCATCGCCAGGCAACAGCGGCGGCCCGCTATTGGATCAAGACGGCAAAGTGATCGGCGTCGTGCTGATGAAGTCGGCGAACGAAAATCTCAACTACGCATTGCCCATCGGCGAAGTGCTGAAAGCCCCGGATAACCTGGCAGTGATGGACAAGCGCTCGTCCTATCAGCTGGATGTGTTGGATTACGATCAGAACGGCACATTCAAAGCGCAATTCCCGCTGCCGACGAGCTACGCCGACTTCAGCGCCACCTATCTGAAATTGTTGAACGCCTATAACGAGCAGCAGCTGAAAGCGCTGTTGCAACAACAGAGCGGCGATCTGTTTCCACACGGCGCAGGATCGAACCGGATTCTGCACGACATGCCCATCATCAGCTTCTTTCCCGAACTGATCGTGCACAATCGCAGCGGACAATGGGAATACGCCGGCAAGGAACTCAACCGCGTGCCGCTCTCCGGCAACGGCTATGTCGCAAGCGGCTACGTCGGTCACAACTTGCTGATGCATCTGCGTCGCCCGGATGACCTGAAAGCATCCGCCTTCTACGACGACCCCAAGCAGATGATGGACCTGGTCTTGAAGACCGGTTACTGGTATCGCCAGGTTGGCCCGGAAAAAATCAAGGTCACCTCGCTAGGCAAGCCCACGACCGACACCACATATACCGACAACTGGCAACGGCATTGGAAAGTGTTCATCTGGCCACAGCCGCATATCAACGGAGAAGTGATCGTGTTTGCGCTGCCGCTGCCAGATGGCTACGCAATCCTGATGCGCATAAATCCTTCTTCCGTGACACATGACAGCCTGATCGACATGAAGGCTTTGACCGATTTCTACAACGTCGATTACGGCGGCACACTGAAGCAATGGAAGGAATTCCTGGGCGACCATTCGCTGCTGCCAGACTTGCTGAAAGATGTGCGCATTGATTTCGACGAAGGCAAACACTTCAGCTACGACTCGAACAAACTCGCCTTCAGCTATCCGACGACGGTTCAGGCTGTTTCAGCGGATAACCTGCTTGGTGTGGGCGTCGGCTATTACGCCAACAATGGCACGTTCTCCCTGGAACCGGCCGACATTCAGGTACGCCTCAATGCCACGGATCCGGATCGCGTCACCATCAAGCGACACATCGCACCCAGCGCAGATCTCGACGACGAGTTGAAGCAAACGTGGGGCAAGCTACTGCACAAACAGCATCCCTACGATGGTGTGGCGTACAACGATGGCGACGAGATGGACATCATCGGCGTGATCGATCCGCCCGGAAGCGCCGCTCCCACGATGCTCTACACCGCCTTCTACGGTACGCAGGGTCCACAAAAACCCGAAGACATGAAGAGCAAGCTCGATTTGCTGATACAGCAGATCAAGATCAAGACGCACTGATCGATTGAGGCATGCGGCCAACCGCCGCATGCCTCATCGGCTTACGCTCTTTCATCGGACGCGGACGCCAGCACAGGCGTCGCGGACGCAACCGGTGATTTCGACAACCGCGCACGCAGCCAGCGTTCGCACGGCACCGACAACCAGCGCGCCACCAGCGCACCAAGCAGCCAGCACAACGGCACCGCCGGCAAATACCACAGCACGCCCCACTTCATATCCGCGTCGTACATGCGGAACACGCGAATCAGGGCGGTGACCACAAACATGTGGCTTAAATAAATTTCGTAACTCAATCTTCCAAACGAACGCAGCCAGTCCAGGCCGCGCCATGGCGTCCACGCGCCCATGGCCTGTCGCCATTGCAATCCGATCAGCAAACACATCACAGACAACGTAAGCAGCAACAGACATCCATCGCGAAGGACAGGCCACAGCCACTGCTCGATCAGATAGATCGAAGCCAAGCCCAAGCAACCCGCTTCTATCCAGGCACGAACGGCCCAGCGTTCACCTGGCTGCCAACGCGCCGCTATCAGAGCACCCAACACACCGGTCGCGATCGCCGCCATGCCCGGCAGATAAGCCTTCTCCTGCCATACCTCGTTATCGACCAAGGCGGCATGCGTCCACGGCAACGAAAGTGCGAGCACGATCAACGCCAGCATCAACACCCAAGTGCGGCGAATAAACAGGCACGCGATGGGAAATCCAAGATAAAACGTCTCCTCGATCGAGAGCGACCAAAGCACATCCCAATTCCCCGGCAGGTAGCCGAAATGGCCTTCATACCAGTTCAAATGCAGGCCGAGTGCGGCGAACAAAGCACGCGGAAGGCTTTGGCCCTGGCGGTGAATGACGTAGTCCTGGACACCCAACCCATGCAGCACGCTAAGCACCACCAATAGCGCAAGCAGGCAAGGCGCAATGCGTGCAACGCGCCTGACATAAAAAGCTCTGGCGTCCACACGATTCAAGCTGCCCCAGCGATGCAAGGCATTGCCCGTGATCAGGAACCCGGAGATCACGAAAAACACAAAGACCGATTCATAGCCGTTGTAATTGATCGCGCCCAGCACCCATTCCGGCAAATACCCGGCCAGGACGCCATGCTTCAGCGGAATCCGCAGGCCGATGTGGTGCAGGACCACCAGCAGGATCGACAAACCGCGTAATAGGTCGATGCCCGGATTGCGCGGCCCCAGGCTCGTCATCGCAATCCGCTCTTTCGCACCGACCGACATCTCGCCCATCCGCCATCCCCATCTTGAATCGAACGATAATGGCCAGCCCCCGCTTGTCGCGCAAGCAAATGGGGCTGACATAATGACCTACCGACTTTAAAAGGAATGGCGCGTGAGCCTGTGGTTTCTGATCTTCCTGAGCATCTTGCAAGGCGTTACGGAACTCTTTCCCGTAAGCAGCCTGGGACACACCCTGCTCCTGCCGGCGCTCTTTGGCATGCACATCGACAAGCATGCGCCGCAGCTGATTCCCTTCCTTGTCGCCCTGCACCTGGGCACCGCGCTGGCGTTGCTGGTTTACTTCCGGCAGCGCTGGGTCGCGCTGGTTCGCGGCTTTTTCGGGGCGCTATCAGGGCGTCCGAACGACGACGGCCACATGATGTGGTCGCTGATCATCGGCACCATCCCGGCGTGCATCGTCGGGCTGCTGCTGGAGAAGCGGCTGGAAGTCGTTTTCCACGATCTGCGGATCGTCGCCATCGCGCTCATCGCCAACGGACTGCTGCTGTGGTTCGGTGATCGCCTGCAACGCACGCGCGCCCACAAAGCGCCGGAGAAACTGTCGTTTCGGCAGGCGTTTCTGGTTGGCCTGGCGCAGGTTGGCGCGTTGATTCCGGGCTTTTCGCGCAGCGGCCTGACCATGATTGCCGGTTCTGCCAGTGGACTCGACAAGGAGAAAGCAGCGGAGTTTTCGTTCCTGCTCGGCACGCCGATCATTCTCGCTGCCGGCTTGCTGGAAATACCCAAGCTTTTCCGTGCGCCGGAGCAGCTGACGGATGCATTTCTCGGTGGCGTGCTGACCGCGATCGCCGCGTGGATCAGCTTGAAGTTCCTGATGAAATATTTCGAGGGCCGCGGCCGCTTGGCGTCCTTCGGCACTTATTGCGTTGTCGCCGGCGCCCTGTTCCTCGGCTGGTTCCTGCTGCATCCGCAGCCCGCTTGAACCCATCTTTTGCGTTTTGCGTTCCGGCCAGTCACGCTGGCCGGCGCAATGCTCAATCGTCGGCCGGCGCATCCATCCCGGGAAACAGCACCTCGGTAAAGCCGAATTTGCTGAAATCGGTAATGCGCGATGGATAAAGCCGCCCGATCAAATGGTCGCATTCGTGCTGCACCACGCGGGCATGAAAATCCTGCGCGTTGCGATCGATCCGCTCGCCTTTGGGATCGATGCCTTCGTAGCGGATCATCGAATAGCGATTGACCGCGCCGCGTAAGCCCGGCACCGACAGGCAACCTTCCCAGCCCTCTTCCATGTCTTGCGACAACGGCGTGATCACGGGATTGAGCAGGATGGTTTGCGGCACCGGCGGCGCATCCGGGTAGCGCTCGGAACTATCGAAACCGAAGATCACCAGCTGCAGATCGACGCCGATCTGCGGCGCGGCGAGCCCCACGCCGCCAACGTCGTGCATGGTCTCGAACATATCGGCGATCAGCTCATCGAGTTCGGCGCTGCCGATCATGGCGTCAGGCACAGGCGGGGCGATGCGCAACAAGCGCGGGTCGCCCATCTTCAGAATGTCGCGGATCATGCACACCTCGCGCAGGGGATGCTCTGGACTCTTACTGTGGTCGGGACGGGGTGAACGCAAGCCCTCCACGCACCCGGCACCCTGCCGGCAAGGCATACCCGATGCATGACCGCAGGTGCGTACCACTAGCGTACACGCTCGGGTACGCAATGATGCAAGCGCACATGGTCGGTCTTGACCCCCGTGGCGCAGAGGACGACCCTAAGGCCCTGCCCGAAGCCTCCGCGTAACCGGGGTCGTACTGCTTGCTCGTCGCATCAGTCGCCGCCTGGGTACTTGCACGCATTGCGCGGCGACATTGAACAGGCTCTTTTGAACCGGAGATCTTCAATGGAAATTAGCGCAACCAAGCCGACGGGCATTGTCGGCAAGATGCTCTGGGCCATCCTCGCCATCATCGGCGCGGCTTGCTTGGCCGTCATCGCTTTGCGACGCGGCGAGCCGGTCAATGCGATCTGGCTGGTGGCGGCGTCGATCGCCGTCTTCATGATCGCGTATCGCTTCTACGGCCGCTTCATCGAACGCTACGTGCTGCAGATGGATCCGAGCCGCGCGCCGCCATCGGTATTGCGCAATGACGGTCTCGACTACGTGCCGACCGACAAATGGGTGGTGTTCGGTCACCACTTCGCCGCCATTGCGGGCGCGGGGCCTCTGGTCGGCCCGGTGCTGGCGGCGCAGATGGGCTATTTGCCGGGCACTTTGTGGATACTGTTCGGCGTGGTCTTCGCCGGCGCGGTGCAGGATTTCATGATACTGGGCCTATCGGTGCGTCGCGATGCGCGTTCCTTGGGCCACATGCTGCGCGAGGAGCTCGGCCCGCTGGCCGGCGTGGTCGCCATGTTCGGCCTGCTGGCGCTAATGATGATCGTGCTGGCGGTGCTGGCCTTGGTGGTGGTGAAGGCGCTTACGCACAGCCCATGGGGCACGTTCTCGGTGGCCTGCACGATTCCGATTGCGCTGTTGATGGGCGTCTATCTGCGTTGGCTGCGTCCCGGGCGCATTCTGGAGATCTCGCTGCTCGGCCTGGTGCTGTTGCTGTCTTCCATTGCCTACGGTGCGCATGTCGCTACAACGCCGGCGCTTGCGGCGATTTTCGACTTCGATGCGAAATCGCTGGCATGGCTGCTGATCGGCTACGGTTTCTTTGCGTCGGTGTTGCCGGTGTGGCTGTTGCTCGCGCCACGCGATTATCTTTCCACGTTTCTGAAGATCGGCACTATCGCGCTGCTGGCGATTGCGATTTTGTTCTCTGCTCCGCAGCTACAGATGCCGGCGGTTTCCAAATTCATCGATGGCACGGGTCCCGTGTTCCAGGGCCAGTTGTTCCCGTTCCTGTTCATCACTATTGCCTGCGGTGCGGTGTCGGGTTGGCATTCGATCATCGCGTCAGGCACCACACCCAAACTGCTTTCAAACGAAGGCGAGGCACGCATGGTCGGCTATGGCGGCATGCTGATGGAGGCCTTCGTCGCGGTGATGGCGTTGATCGCCGCCTCCTCGCTGCATCCGGGCGTGTACTTCTCGATGAACGCACCGACGGCGCTGATCGGCAACACGGTGGAACATGCCGCCAGCGTGATCAGCCAATGGGGCTTCGTGGTGACGCCGGATGAACTCTCGCGCACAGCGCATGACATCGGCGAAACCAGCATTCTCAGCCGTGCCGGCGGCGCGCCCACGCTGGCGGTGGGCATGGCGCAGTTGCTGCACAACATCCTTCCCGGCGAGCGCATGACGGCGTTCTGGTATCACTACGCGATTCTGTTCGAAGCCTTGTTCATTCTCACTACGGTGGATGCCGGCACACGCGTGGGACGCTTCATGATTCAAGAGATCGCCGGTCTCGTCCACGAGCCATTGAAGAGCACCGAATCGTGGATCGGCAATGTGCTGGCCACATCGATCTGCGTGGCGCTGTGGGGTTATTTCCTTTACCAAGGCGCGGTCGATCCGTTGGGCGGCATCAATACGCTGTGGCCCTTATTCGGTATCGCCAATCAGATGCTCGCTGCGATTGCACTGATGCTCGCCACCGTGGTGACGGTGAAACTCAAGCGCGAGCGTTACGTATGGGTGCCCGGCATTCCCGCTATATGGCTGGTCGTCTGCACACTCACGGCGGGTTGGGAAAAACTCAGCGGCCCGATCAGCTTCACCGTGGCAGCGCAGACGTACACGCAGGCGATGCAGGGAGGCACGCTGATGGCTCCAGCAAAGAACATGGCGCAAATGCAGCAAATCATCACCAACAACAGTGTGGATGCGACGCTCACGGCGCTCTTCATGTTGCTGGTGCTGACGATGTGCGGCTTCAGCATCTACGCCGTGATCCAGGCGTGGCGCAGCCGCTATCCGACAGCGCATGAAGCACCGCGCGTTGCACTGGACAGCGCGATGGCGCAGCGTTCATGAACAAGACACTTTCACTTTTTTGGCATCGCCTGGTGCAGACAGCGCGACTGAGCTGCGGCATACCCGACTACGATGTCTACGTCGCCCACCTGCGTACCCATCACCCGGAGCGCAAAGTGCCGAGCTATGCCGAGTTCTTTCGCGAACGGCAAACGGCGCGCTACAAGGGTACGGGAGGCCGATGTTGCTGAACGGCCCATCCACGCCAATCTTGGAAAAACCGGGCCATGTCCTCATAACGACATGGCCCCTCCGCATTCACCACCCGCTAAACTCTCCTTCACGCATGCCCGTGACCGGTCACTATGTCCCCCAGCGATCACCGCATTACCAAGCCAAGCTCCGAGATCGAAGCGCAACATAGCGTTGGTCTGCGCGTCATCGCCATTTACAAGGCGATCAAGACGGTTTGCCTGATCTTTGTGGCGATCGTCGCTTTCGGGCTGCACCAGCAGCAGAACTTCGAGCATCTGGTGCATTCGCTGGAGCACTTGTCGTTGACCGACAGCAGCGGCCTGCGTTGGCGCCTGGTCGAACTGCTGGAACAGATGGGTCCGAGCAAGTTCGTCGCCATTGGCATTGTGGCGCTGGCTTACGCAGCCATCTTCGCTACGGAAGGCACCGGCCTGTGGTTGCGCAAGCATTGGGCCGAATGGTTCACAGTGATCGCTACCGGCTCGCTGATCCCGGTAGAAGTCTATGAAGTGCTGCTGCGTTTCAACTGGCTGAAGCTGGCCGCCCTGATCGCTAACGTTGCCATCGTGCTGTACCTGATTCGCATCGCGATGCAGCCGCATGCAAAACGTTCGGATAAAACGCCGACGTCCGCCGTCGCACCGCAACAATAAAGCGGCCTCACACTTCGTGATGCACGGCTTCGGCCGGCAGTTCGCCGATCGCACCGCGACGCGGCATCAGCTCGACCAGATACATGGCGGCCAGCACCAAGCCGCCGCCAACCAACATGCGCCACGTCAACACGTCGCTACCCAACGCCACGGCGAACCCCGCTGCGAAAACAGGTTCGGTGGTCATCACGATGGCCGCGCGTGTAGCAGGTAGATGCGCTTGCGCCCACGTCTGCATCAGCATCGCACCAGCGCCAGCAATCAGCGCCATGTACAGCACAGCAAGCCACGCATGACGATCAGGCGGCAACATCGGGCCACCATGACCGGCCGTGGCCAACAAGCAGACCAACGCAATAGCTGCCATCTGTACGGCGGACATGCCAAACGCTTCGTCGGCTCGCGACCAATGACCGAGCGCCACGATGTGCATGCCATACAGCAACGCCGACAGCAGGGTCAGCCACACGCCCTCGTCCACCGCAAAGCCGTTGAGCGAAAGCAGCGCCAGCCCGAGTGTTGCCAGCCCCACTGCAAGCCATACGATGGCCGGCATGCGTTGCCGCAACAAAAGTGTGGCGAGTATCGGCGTAAACACCACGTACATTCCGGTGACAAAACCGCTGACGCTGGGCGAAATCAACGCGAGGCCCCACGTCTGCAGCAACTGGCCCACGCCGTAAAGCACGCCCAGCGCGGCAGCGCGCAGCAGCTGTCGACGCGGCAGGCGAAGCACATGCCGATGGAACAAGGCAAACATGACGACGGCCGCAATCACAAAGCGCACCGCAAGAAAGTCCGCGACCGGCATGTGATCCAGCACGCCCTTGATCAGCACGAAGGTGGAACCCCACACCGCCGTCATCACCAGCAAGCCGACTGTCGCCAGCGTGCCCACACGTGAAGCAGCTGTCATCGTCTGACCATGCGCACGAGCTGACCCGGAATTTGCAACAGGAAATGCGCCCACAGGCCGAGCCATACCACCGCGGCCACATGCAGCCTGCGCGCAGCCGGATCGAACTTGCGGAACCAGCGCCACATGCCCCGATGCTTGTAGTAACTCACGAACACAGGCCGGTGCCGGCTCGAACCACCTTTACCGTGCAGCACATGCACATCGCCCGCCAGCAGCACGCGCCAGCCTGCATCACGCACGCGGCGGCACAGGTCCAGATCTTCGCAATGCAGGAAATAGCCTTCGTCGAAGCCATTCATCCATTCGAACACGCGACGCGGCATCAACATCAAGGCGCCGGATACTGCCTCGGTCTCGACCACGTGATCGGGCATGGGGCCGTCGATGTTCACGCCCTCATCGTTTCGCTTGAAGAGGGTGGAAAGCGCGCGGGCCAAGACGGGATCGCGCCGATACGATGCCGGATCGGGCACGCCTTGCTGATCGCACACAACGGCGCCGAGGAGACCAGCCTTGGGTTCGGTTGCGAGTATGTCGAGCAATCGCTGCAGGGATGCCTGGTCAAGCAAGCAATCGGGATTGAGGATCACCAAAGTCTGTCCGCGCGTTTGCGCCGCGGCACGATTGACGGCCGGTCCAAAGCCAAGATTGGCGCGGTTGTAGATGACCTTGAATCGTGCATCGCTTTCGCGCGCACGAGCAATTGCCTGCGGCACACCGTCGGTCGAGGCATTGTCGATCAGCACCAACTCGAGCGGCAGCGTGCACGCCAACACGCTGTTCACGCAGTCGCGCAGACTGGGGCCGCTATCGGCGGAGACCACGATGATGCTGACAAACGATGACGTCGGATCAAATGCTGACATGATGACCTTGTGAAAATAGACACGACGGGCTCATCAAACCTAACCCTGTTACTCCTCGACCTGATCCTGGCCAAGCACATGCGAGAGCGCTAACGGCGCCTGGTCCTCACCACGAGTGAGCCAAGCCTCTTCGGCGTGCCAGCCATACAAGTGCCAGCCGCGTAGCCGGTATTGCCTGTCGTGGGCGCGATCGTACAGCACTACGCCGCGTTCGGCGGTCATCGGAAATGCCATCCAACGCTGCCCAGGAGCCATGGAAAGCCGTGGTTCGACATGATCGACCGTGGCTTGGGTCCCCACACGCCAATGGTTTTCGGAAATCTTTGCGAAATCGCTAGGTACAGCGGCCGTCAAACCTTCCAGCGCCAGCCACGCCGGCGGGTGCAGTTCGATGATGGCGGCGGATGGCCCGATCGGCGCCAGTGCCATCTCGTTCCAGTCGGGCGACGCCGATGCGATGGACGCGCTGCGCATCGGCTTATGGTCTTGCCACGATTCCAGCAATACAAGCAATGAAAAACCGACCAGCGCCGCCAGCAGCGTGAGCGTAAGGCCCAGTGCGTGACCGCCAAATGCGCGATAACTCGCTATTAGCAATCCCGCCAAGCCCCAGCGAAGCGCACGCCGGATGGTGCCGGTGTAGCCGAGCAAACGCGGCACGCGCGCGAGTTGCATCGCCGCGAGTGCCAACAACAGCGGCAATCCAATCCACCACGGCACACACGCAAGCAACAAAGCCCAGCCGATGGCCAGTAACCAACCCGGCCATCGATGCAGCTGGGCGGCTAGGCTCAGCCGCACCACACCCTGGCGTTGCGGAACATGCGCATCCACGGTGAATCCTCACCCCAGGAATCCGGATGCCAGCTCATCTGCACGGTACGGAACACGCGCTCTGGATGCGGCATCATGATCATCACGCGACCATCGGCAGCCGTGAAACCTGCCAGACCGCCGGGCGAACCGTTCGGGTTGAGCGGATAGTTTTCGGTCGGCTTGCCGCGATTGTCGACAAAGCGCAGCGCGCTGCCCGATTTGGATGGACTGCACGCCTGCGGAAAACTGACCCGCCCTTCGCCGTGCGCCACGACAATCGGAATGCGCGAACCGTTCATGCCTTTGAAGAAGATGCTCGGCGAATCGAGTACTTCAACCGTGGCCAGTCGCGCCTCGTATTGCTCGGAAGCATTGCGCAGGAACTTCGGCCAATGCTGTGCGCCGGGGATGATGTCCTTGAGCTGGCTCATCATCTGGCAGCCGTTGCACACACCCAACGCAAACTTGCTGGGATCGGCGAAAAATGCCGCGAACTGCGCGCGCAATTGTTCGTTGTAAAGGATCGATGCCGCCCAGCCGCGACCCGCGCCAAGCACGTCGCCGTACGAGAAACCGCCGCACGCTGCTAAACCGCGGAACGCGTCCAGCTTGATGCGTCCACTAACGAGGTCGGACATATGCACGTCCACCGCGTCGAAACCGGCGCGCGTAAAGGCGGCAGCCATTTCCACCTGGCCATTGACGCCCTGCTCGCGCAAGATCGCGATGCGTGGACGCTCAAATTGCTTCAAATATGGCGCGGAAATGTTTTCGGCTGGATCGAAGCCGAGCTTCGGATGAATGCCCATGTCGCCGTCATCGACACGCCAGGCCAATTCCGCATCGGCGCTGAGCGGGTTGTCGCGCAAGCGCTGCATGGCGTGACTGGTTTCGTTCCAGGCCTTGAACAGCTGCGTCCAGTTCCACTTGAACACGGTGTCGCCGTTGAGGAACAGCTTGATGCCAAGCTTCTCTTTCGGCCGCCCGATGCGATTGCTCATGCCGGCAAGACCGTACTTCACCAGCAACGCTTCGAACGCTTCACGATTGGCCACAGCCACCTGCAGCACGGCGCCGAGTTCTTCATTGAACAACGCACGTAACGCGGCGTCGGCCCAACCGTCTAGCGTAATTTCCAGGCCGCAGCGACCGGCGAACGCCATTTCCAGCAAGGTGACGATGACGCCACCGTCGGAACGATCGTGATACGCCAGCAGCAAACCGCTGCGATTGGCTTCCTGCACCAGATCGAACAACGCCTTGAGACACTTGGCATCATCCAGATCAGGCGGCACGCCGCCACCGCGATTGAATACCTGCGTCAGCGCCGAACCGCCAAGACGTGCGCGACCGCCGCCCAGATCGATCAGCCACAAATCGGAATCGCCGCGATCGAGCCGCAGTTGCGGCGTCAGTGTGCGACGTACATCGCTGACGCGTGCAAAACCGGTGATGACCAACGACACCGGCGAAATCGTGCGTTGCGGTGTATCGCCGTCCGTCCACACGGTCTGCATGGACAGCGAGTCCTTGCCCACGGGAATGGAAATATCCAATTCGGGACACAGCTCCATGCCCACCGCCTTGACGGCATCGAACAGCGCGGCGTCTTCACCCGGATGATTGACCGCAGCCATCCAGTTGGCTGAAAGGCGCACTTCGCCAAGGTTGTCGATGGGCGCGGCGGCGAGATTGGTAATCGCTTCGCCGACAGCAAGACGTGCCGCATCGGCACTGTTGAGTACGGCCACTGGCGAGCGCTCGGCCATCGCCATCGCTTCGCCCTTGTAGCCGTCGAAATCGAGCAAGGTCACCGCACAGTCGGCCACCGGCACTTGCCACGGGCCGACCATCGGATCACGCGAACACAGACCACCAACACTGCGATCGCCGATGGTGATAAGGAAGCTCTTGCTGCCCACGGTCGGCAGACGCAACACGCGCATCAACGCCTCTTCCATGCCGATGCCGCTCAGATCCGGCACCACGTCGACGCGCGGCTTCAGATGCTTGGCGTCACGATGCATGCGCGGCGGCTTGCCGAACAGCACATCCATCGGCAGATCGATCACGGTGAGGTTACGACGCGGATCGGTCACGCGCAGCACGCGCTCCTGCGTCGCCGTACCGACCACCGCGTAAGGACAACGCTCGCGTGCGCAATAGGCTTCGAATTCGGGTAGATCGGCGGTGGCAATGGCGAGAACGTAGCGTTCCTGCGACTCGTTGCTCCACACCTGCATCGGTGACAAGGCCGGATCGTCGCATGGCACTTTCGACAAATCGATCTCGCCACCCACACCCGCATCGTTGAGCAATTCGGGAATCGCGTTGGACAAACCGCCCGCGCCGACGTCGTGAATGCTGACGATAGGATTGCGTTCGCCGCGCGACCAGCATGCGTCGATCACTTGCTGGCAGCGACGCTCCATCTCGGCGTTGTCGCGCTGCACAGAGGCGAAATCCAATTCCGCACTCGATGCACCCGACGCGACCGACGATGCCGCACCGCCACCAAGGCCGATCAGCATGGCCGGCCCACCCAACACGATCACCGCGTGGCCACGCTGCACCTCGTGCTTCTGCACATGATCATTGCGGATATTGGCGATGCCGCCCGCGATCATGATCGGCTTGTCGTAACCGCGACGCACGCCGGCTTCGCCGGTTTCGTGTTCGTAAGTGCGGAAATAACCGCCCAGGCAAGGACGGCCGAATTCGTTGTTGAACGCGGCGGCACCGAGCGGACCGTCGCGCATAATCTCAAACGCGCTAGCCATGCGCGGCGGCAGCGGACGCTCCACTTCCCACGGTTGTGGATGGCCGGGAATGCGCAGATCCGACACGGAAAAACCGGTCAGCCCCGCCTTCGGTTTCGCGCCGCGCCCCGTAGCGCCTTCATCGCGGATTTCGCCGCCGGCGCCGGTGGCCGCGCCAGGCCATGGTGCGATTGCCGTAGGATGGTTGTGCGTTTCGACCTTGATGGCGTAGTCGATGCGCTCTTCGTTGGATCGCCACACGCCGTCTGTGCCGCTGGTGAAACGCTTGCCGGTGTTGCCTTCGATCACCGCCGCATTGTCCTTGTACGCGGAAAGCGTATGCGCAGGCGAATGCTGATGCGTGTTCTTGATCATGCCGAACAGCGTCTTGTCCTGCGCTTCGCCATCCAGCGTCCAGCTGGCGTTGAACACTTTGTGGCGGCAGTGTTCGGAGTTCGCCTGGGCGAACATGAAGAGTTCGGCGTCGGTGGGATCGCGTCCCAGTTCGGCGTAGCGCTCGGCGAGGTAGTCGATCTCGTCGTCGGCCAGCGCCAAGCCCAGTTCGGAATTCGCCTTGGCCAGCGCCGCACGCGCATCGCTGCCAAGCGCGATGTGCACCAGGTTGCCAGGCTTGCCGCCCAGGAACAGACCTTGTGCCTGGTCGAGACTGGTCAATACCGATTGCGTCATGGCATCGTGCAGCACCGCCAGCACATCGTTGTAACGCGCGTCGCTTGCCGCGGGCAGCCCACTCACCTGCCAGGCGGCACCGCGCTCGACCCGATGCACGTCGAAACCGGCGTCATGCAGGATGTCGGTGGCTTTGCTGGACCATGGCGAGATCGTGCCCAGGCGTGGCACCACCCACAGCGAAGCCGCCTCGGGCTTACCGTCCTTGGCTTCCAAGGCTTCGAGCAGACGCTTGCGCTGCTCGCCCTCAGGGGCGGTCGCGGCATCGATGAAATAAATAAACCAGCACGCCTGCACCCGCGTACCACGATGCAAGGCATCCAGGCGGGCGTTGAGACGTTCCAGGCGAAAAGGCGAGAGGGCGCTCTGCCCGTCGAGTGCGATCATTGCGGGGGAAAAGGCGCTAGGCGATAGAGCGGCCTATTGTACCTTAGAGGCCGCCCAAGGTCTTCGGGCTCCCTTTAACAGCCCCTAAAGCTCGTCACGAACGCGCAGAAAACTGGCGAATCGTGGCTTGCCGCCTGAGGTAGTACCGCGATATCGGTAAGTTACCAGGCTCCCAACCGGCGGCGGGTGGCGACGTACCTCGTCGCTGAAGCCCGTACCCAAGCGAAAACGCGTGCCGTCAGGCATCTCCACCAGCAGCGCACCCATCATGCCGGCATATTTACCTTTGCCGGGCACCTGGGCGACGACGCGGGCCTCGGTGTCCTCATAAGGCTTGAACTTCAGAAGGTCATCGCTGCGGCCTGCGCGATACAACGACGTGCCGCGATGTAGGACGAGCCCCTCCCCGCCGCCCTGAACGACCTGCTCCATGTCCGCCGTCAACGCAGCTTCGTTGGCGACTTTGTATTGCCGTACCGGTCGCACCCAGGGAACGTTGAGTTGAGCAATCAGCTGATTGAGCGCGCCAATGCGCTCGGTAAAGGGGCCGGGATGGCCGGGCAAATCGAAGACCATGTAACGGATGTGTCGCCACGCCTCATCGTCGGCAGGCTGTTGGCGAATGGTGCCTGAAGCAAGCTCGAATTGGCCTCGTCCGGCCCAAAGCTCGCCATCCATCGGCGTTCTTGGCCAGTGGGCCGTGAACCACGCTGGGGGGTGAAGAACAGCGCCGCTGCGTGTGAGAAGTTTTTCACCGTCCCAATAACCGCGAACGCCGTCGTATTTCTCGCTGACCCAGTAATCGTCGAGTGCGACACCGGAGTGGTAGACATTCGCCAGCATCACTGGCGACAGCGTGGCCGCTTCTGCGCGGGTTGAGCCGATCGATAGCCCTGTCAGAAAAACCAACGCGCCTAGAACGCGCAGCAGCGATGCAGAATGACGCATGACATATCCTTGTCGAAGCCTGCTCAAATCCAAATCAACGGAATTCTGTGCAGGCGCTCCAAGGATGTCGAGCGCATCTTTCGCGCAAAGGCGTCATCAAGTGCCTGTTGCGGAGTGCTCTTTTACCGCTTCCAACATGTCCTGAGGCGACAGGTACCCGCCGATCAGGGTGCCGTCTTCGGCATAAACCGCCGGCGTGCCGGTCACACCTAGCTTCAGACCCAAGTCGAATTGGTCTTTCACGGGGTTCTTGCAGGTAATCGGTTTCGGATCGCGGCCTTTCTTGGCTGCCGTGAATGCATCGTTGCGGTCCGACGCGCACCAGATGGACACCATCTCGTTGTAGGTCGGGGTGGGCTTGCCGTCGTCGCCAATGACGCCAGAACGCGGCCATGCGAGGTAGTGCACCGCGATGCCTTCCTTGTTGAACGCATCGATCTGCTCGTGCAGAACGCGACAATACGGACAAGTCACGTCGGTAAATACCGTCACGGTGTATTTCGGGTGCGCCGGTGCGAACACGATGCGATCGGACACCGGCACCTTGGCCAGTTCCGACTTGCGATAGGTCGCCCAGGCATCGTCGGTCAGGCTGGTGCCCTTGGTCGCGTCGATCAGGTCGCCGTTCATCACGTACTTGCCGTCGGCACTGACGTAAACCAGATGGCCCGAGGCGATCACCTGATAAAAGCCGGGCATCGGCGCTGGCGTGACCTGGTCGACCTTTGCCTTGGGAACAAGCCGCAGGATGGTCTGGCGCACGACGTTTTCGGGCGTGTTGGCTGCCGGAGGCGGCGTCGAAACCGCCGACTGGGCCAACGTCGCGCTAGCGTGAGCGGCAAGCACGCCGGCAAGAAACATCAAGCAGAACTTCTTCGACATCACGACCTCGTTGCGTACCGACACCATGCGAGTCGATGGGTCGGAAGATTCAGCGAGTATCGCATATCGATGGTAACAGCCGGTTTAAATTAGCCGCGGGGATGGTGCTGCGCGTGTAGGCGTTTCAGGCCTTCCTTGGCGACCAGCGTATAAATTTGCGTGGTGCTCAACGCGCTATGACCCAACAGCATCTGCAGTGCACGCAGGTCGGCACCGTGATTGAGCAAGTGGGTCGCGAAGGAATGCCGCAGCACGTGCGGCGAAATGCGCTTGGCGTTGATACCGACCGCGATGGCGTGGCGTTTCACCAGGGTCCAGAACATCTGCCTAGTCATGCCCTCCCCACGCTTGCTCAGGAACAGTGCCGCCGGCTGTCGTCCCTTGGCCAGCACGGGGCGTGCCTGGGTCAGGTAAGTCTGAATGCGCTCCAGCGCCACCTCGCCCACGGGCACCAGCCGATCCTTGCCGCCTTTGCCGGTCACCCGCAGCACGCCCTGGCGCGTGTTCAACGATGCCAGCGGCAGCTCCACCAATTCGGAGACGCGCAGACCGGACGCGTACATCAGTTCGAGCATCGCGCGGTCGCGCAGGCCCAAGGTGGTCGAGACATCGGGCGCCTCCAGCAGGCCTTCGATCTCGCGCTCGGCCAGGGCCTTGGGCAGGCTGCGCGGCATTTTGGGGCGTTCGATCAGCAAGGTTGGATCGTCGAACCCCGGTTCGTTGCGCGCCACCGAGGCGTAGTAGCGCCGAAAGGCCGATTGCCGACGCGCCATCGAACGCACGGCAACCCGCTGCGAGCCGTGGAACGCCGACAGATCTTCACGCCGCGCAGTGCGCAGGCGCCGCCCGCGCGCAGCCAGCCAGCGGGCCAAGGCTTCGAGATCGCGCCGGTAGGCTTCGAGTGTGCGTTCGGCCAAACCGTCTTCCGACCATACGCGTTCGATGAAAGCGGCAATGTCCTGCGCGTCGGCTTCGGCGATACTGGTGTTCTCTTCCATGCGCATGATGCTGGGCATTGCGCGCGCCCTATGCAAGCGATCCGATGACGAACACGACAACCACCGACCTGACCCGCCCGCTCTGGCGACGATTGATCGCCCTGATCTACGACCTGGTCGCGGTTCTGGCGATCGTGATGGTCGTGGGTTTGCTCTGTCAGCTGGCCACGCACGGGCAACTGATCACGACGACTGGGCAGGTACATATCGCGTGGTGGTATCGACCCTTGCAAGCGTTGGTTGTCGCCGCGTACTTCGTTGTTTCATGGCTGCGCGGCGGCCAAACATTGGGCATGCGGCCATGGCGTATCCGCGTGACAGCAACCAACGGTGCGCCACCGTCTCCGCGTCAAGCACTGGTGCGAGCGATCGTGGCCGCTCTTCCGTTGCTGTTGTTGCTGCTCGCGCCGATGTTTGGTTTGCGCGTGGCGCTGTGGGCTGTGGCGGCCGGTTGGGCGACGTGGTTTGCCACCGCCCTGTTCGATTCGCGTCGTCGCGCAATTCACGACTTGGCAGCGGGCACCGAGATCCGCCGTATCGGATAAAAATCCGCCGGGATCACTCGTCTCATTTCAATGAGACGACACTCAATCACCAAGTCATTGATATTTAAGGACTCGAAATCCTGTCGCAACGCAGCATTACAGTCCGTAACCCGCTATCATGCAGCTTTAGACCGTCGGTCAAGTTCCCATGCTTTATCAGCTCCATGAATGGCAACGCGCCTTCCTCGGCCCGCTCAGTCATTACGCCGAGGCCAGCGCCCGGATGCTCACGGATCCCAGCAGTCCGCTGGCCCACGTGCCAGGCGCACAGCGCATGGCAGCGGGCTACGAACTGATCCACCGGATCGGCAAGGACTACGAAAAGCCGTCGTTTGGTATCCACAGCGTCGAGGCGCACGGCAACCAGATCGCCATCGTCGAACGCGTCGACCTGGAAACGCCGTTCTGCCAGCTTCGTCGCTTCAAGCGCTTCAGCGACGATCCGGAAACCATCGAGAAGATGAAGAACGAACCGGTGGTGCTGGTCGTAGCGCCACTGTCGGGCCATCACTCCACGCTGCTGCGCGATACGGTGCGCACGCTGTTGCTCGATCACAAGGTGTACATCACCGATTGGATCGACGCGCGCATGGTGCCGGCGTCGGCGGGTGCGTTCCATCTGGACGACTACGTCGCGACTATCGAGCAGTTCATTCGCCATATCGGCGCCGACTCGCTGCACGTGATTTCAGTGTGCCAGCCGACGGTGCCCGTGCTCGCGGCGATTTCGCTGATGGCCGCGCGCGGCGAAGCTACTCCGCGCAGCATGACCATGATGGGTGGCCCGATCGATCCGCGTCGCAGTCCGACGCAGGTCAACAATCTCGCAACCACGCAGCCGCTTAGCTGGTTCAAGGGCAACGTCATCCATACCGTGCCGCCGAATTATCCGGGTCACGGCCGTGAGGTGTATCCGGGCTTCTTGCAGCACGCCGGCTTTGTGGCGATGAACCCCGGCCGTCACCTCAATTCGCACTGGGATTTCTATCTCAACCTGCTGCGCGGCGATCTTGACGACGCGCATGCGCACCGCAAGTTCTACGACGAATACAACGCCGTGCTGGATATGCCGGCGGAGTACTACCTCGACACCATCAGCACTGTGTTCCAGCAATTTCTGCTGCCGCGCGGCTTGTGGGATGTAGCTGGCCAGCGTGTCGATCCTTCGGCCATCAAACGCACCAGCCTGCTGACGATCGAAGGCGAACTGGACGACATTTCCGGCATCGGCCAGACTGAAGCCGCGCACGATTTGTGCACCGGCATTCCGTCGACGCGCCGCGTGCATCGGGTGATCAAGGACGCAGGCCACTACGGCATTTTCAGCGGACGTCGCTGGCGCGAAGTGGTGTATCCGCAAGTGCGCGACTTCATTCGGCGCTCGGATCTGGCGCTGGTGTCGAAGCGCGCCTGATCGTGCTTGCCCCTCTTCCCACAGGGAAGAGGGATTTCATCAAGCGGCGAAGAAAGTTCTGAACGCCTCGATGACGCGCGTTACGCCTTCATCGTCGATATCCAGATGCGTGACCAGACGCAGCGTCGGCAGATAGCCAATGCTGATGCGCACCGACTTGGCGCGCAAATGCGTATCGAGCTCGCGCAGTCGATCAGCAGGCACATCAACGAACACCATGTTGGTGTGCAATCCAAGCAGGTTGACGCCTGCCATGTTACGCAGCCCTTCCGCCAACCGCGCAGCGCGCGCGTGATCGTCGGCCAGACGCGCGACATGTTGATCCAACGCGTACGTGCACGCCGCAGCCAGCATGCCTGCCTGACGCCAGCCGCCGCCGGTCACCTTGCGCCAGCGTCGCGCTTTATCGATCAACGCGGCAGAGCCGACCAACACAGAACCGACCGGCGCGCCCAAACCTTTCGACAAGCACACCGACACGCTATCGAAATGTTGTGCGATCTCGCGCGCGGGCACGCCGCTGGCGACCGCGGCGTTGTAGAGCCGCGCACCATCCAGATGCAACGCAAGCCCACGCTCGCGTGTGAAATCATGTGCAGCGCGCAGATAGTCGATCGGCATGACGCGACCGTGCCAGGTGTTTTCCAAGGCAAGCAGACGCGTGCGCGCGAAATGCGGATCGATCGGCTTGATCGCCGCGGCGATCTTGTCCAGCGGCAGCGAACCGTCGATGTCATGAGCAATCGGCTGCGGTTGAATCGAACCCAACACGGCGGCGCCGCCACCTTCGAACTTGTACGTATGCGCATCAGCGCCGACGATGTATTCGTCGCCACGCTCGCAATGCGACATCAGGGCAAGCAGGTTCGACTGCGTGCCGGAAGGCACGAACAAGCCGGCCTCGAAACCGAGATCATTCGCCAAGCGCTGTTGAAGCGCGTTGACGGTGGGATCCTCGCCATAGACGTCGTCGCCGACGTCGGCATCCAGCATCGCCATGCGCATCGCACGCGTCGGCCGCGTCACCGTATCGCTGCGAAGATCAACCCAGTCCACGGCACACCTCACTCACACACAAAGGAATGCATCACTTTGCCGCTCACGCCGGCAATCGGCAAGTCATCCTTGGCCGCTTATCGCTTCTCGCCATAAAGCCGGCGGCACGATGGCAAAGAGGCCATCACGCTTCACGCGGCGCGCGAGATGCAGCAACGCAGCGTCGCGCGTCAGCAATGCCACTGCGTCCGCTTGTTGTGCAAGCTCGAGGAATTTCTGGTCGTCGCGATCGCTGCAGCGTGGCAACGTGACGTCACCAAGCTTCGCAAGATCGGACGGTTGCAGGCAGCGCGTCCAGGTATCAAAAGCCTGCGTGGCGTGTTCCTGCCGTTCGGCGCTCAACTTCAGTTGAGGATAGGCCAGTACAGCCTGCCACTCCGCGCGACAATCTTCGCGCGTAACCCATTCGATTTCGCCTGCCTGCACCGCTGCGAACAACGATGCGCACTGCGAATCGCCGAACACGAACACATCCAGACAGACGTTGGTATCCAGCACGTAACGGGGTAAACCGGGCGACATGCTGTCGCCCGCCTCAGGCGTGCTTGCGGAAGTAATACCAGCCCAGAAGCACCAGTAACATCGCAGGCAGCACGTTCGCCAGCAATGGTGGAATACCGTACACCGTGCCGAAACTCACAACCGCCTTTTGCACGAAATACCAGGCGATCGCGAGGATCATACCCATGAAGATGCGCTTGCCGAGGCCTCCGGAACGTAAGGCGCCGAAAGCGAACGGCATCGCGCAAAGCGCTAACACCAGCACGTTGATGGGATACATTACCCGCCCCCAAAGGGGAATTTCGTACGGCTTGGTGTTTTCGCCGTTTTTCTTCTTGTAGTCGATGATGTGCTGCAAATCGCGCATGGCGAGATATTGCGGCAGCACTAGCGATTGTTGCAGCACTTCCGGATCGAGCCTGGAATCCCACTGTTCTTTTGGCGATGTTTGGCTATGCACGCCGGCATCGTCGATCGTCGAGGTGCGCACGTTATCGAGCACCCATTGCTTGCCGACCTGCTCGGCCGTACTGGCCTGGTCGAAACGACTTAGCTGTTGCCCATCGGGTGTGAGGGTGAACACGCGCACATCGACCAGTTGCACGTGGGTGCGATCACCGGCCGTACGTTTGGCATTGATAATGCGGTCGCCATCGCGCGCCCATAAACCACTGTTGGTAAGGCCCATGTTGCCGCCCGAACGAAGCCGCAGCTCTAGCGCTTGCGCTTGTCGGTCGCCCCACGGGCCGATGGTTTCGCCCATGATCACCACGCCAACGACGAGTACGGCTACGATGCCAACCGCCGACACGGCAATGCGCAAGCGCGACATACCAGCCGCACGTAAAGCGGTTAGCTCCCCGGTAGAAGCCAAGCCGCCCAAACCCAGCAGGCCACCGATCAACGCCGCGAAGCCAAACATCTCGTACATGCGACGAGGGAGCGTCACGACAACGTAGAAGACCGCGTTGCTCAGCGTGTATCCGTTGCGGCCGATAAAGCCGAGCTGGCGCACGAACTGCAGCATGGCGTCCAGGCCTACCAGCACCAGCCAGACGAGCAGCATCGAGCCGAGCACAGTCACGCCGATCAGCCAGTCCACTCGTTTTACACGCAAACTCGCCATCAGGCGCTCGCCTTGCGCGGTTTGCGCGCTACGTAATTATTACGGAAAGCCCAGGCAGCAATGGCAAAAAGCGCCAAGCTGAGCAGCCACATCGGCAGGGCGTGATGCCAGTGGCCCTTGGCCAGCTGGCCGCGGCAAAACGCCAGCAAGTTGGAATAGAGGTAGAAGCCCAGCACCGCGATCAGCATACGTCCATAGCGCGGCTCGCGTGGACTTTGCCGTGACAAAGGCAATGCCAGCATCAATAGAGCAAGCGTCATCATCGGTACGACCGTGCGCCACGCAAACTCGGCGCGTGCGTCGGGCGTGACGTTATTCATCAGATCGACCATGTCCAAGTTATGGATCGGATCTTCCGCGTCATCGGATTGAATCGCCGACAGGGCGCTGTCGTTACGTTCGTACTTCATGCGGCGCCAGTTGTCGGCGCCCAACGGAATTTCGTATTGCCAGCCGGTGTAGAGGGCGAGATAGCGGTTGCTGGAATCGCTGTTGGAGTACAGATGACCGTGCTTGCCAGTAGCAATCTTCATCACCAGGCTGCCGTCGCGGTTGGTGCGCTCGGCGGCGAGGAAGGTGTTGCCAAGCTCTTGTCCGTCGCGACTGAGATAATCCACGAGGATGATGCCGCCCTTCCCCGGTAGCTCCGTGAAGCGTCCCGCATCGAGGCCCGCTGCGATAATTGAACGATTGGCCGCAGCGACCATGTTGTCCGATGTCCGCGAGGCTAGCGGTCCCAGCCACATCGACACCGCGCTAACCGCGGCGACCATTACCACCGCGACGATCGCCATCGGCCGCAACAGGCCTCCCATGCCCATACCGGACGACGACAACACATGCATTTCGCTCTCACGGTACATACGCCCGAACGACTGCAACACGCCCAGGAACCCGGCCAGCGGCAGCATGCTGGAAAGGCTGTCGACCATGTTCAGGCCCAGCACCTGGAACATCACGCTGGCCGGAAAGCTGCCTTTGGCCACCTGTTCCAGCACGTGAGCGAACGACGTGCCGGCCATGATGACCAAAAGCACGATGACCGTGGCGGCAACGGTCTGGCCAAGCTCGCGTAGGAAGTATCGGTCTAGGATGCTCAGCATGCGATAGAATCGTGGGTTCCATGCCCCTCCGACCTTGGAGAGGCAAACCCTAAGTCTAGCCGGTTCGACGCGCGCCGGCCTCCCGCAGGAACTTGATGATGACGCTTCAATTCAGCCTAGGCTCCGCCGCCCCCGAAACCGTTGATACCCCTTGCGTGGTGGTCGGCGTTTACGAAAACGGCCTGCTCACCAGTGCAGCCGCACGGGTGGACAGTGGGGCCGGCGGCGCGATCAAGCGCCAGGTGGAAAGCGGGGACATCAACGGCAAGGCCGGTTCGACCACTGTTTTGTTCGCCCCGGAAGGCATTCAGGCCAAGCGCGTGCTGGTGGTGGGCCTGGGTACGCAGAAGACATTTGACGCGGCACGTTTCCAGAAAGTGAACATGGAAGCAGCACGCGCGCTCAGCCGCCTGCCGATCGACGCCGCCGTGTCGTTCCTGGCCGAAGTGGACGTCCCCGGCCGTGACGCCGCCTGGCGCGTGCGCACCGCCGCCCTGGCCGCTGACCACGCCACCTATCGCTACACCGCCACCTTCAAGCCGCGCGAGAAAAGCAGCCAGCCGGAATTGACCAACCTTCTTTTTGCCGGCACTGACGATGCGCAAGCTGGCCTCGATCAAGCGCGCGCGATTGCCGCAGGCGTGCGCTTCGCCCGCGAACTGGCCAATCTTCCGCCCAACATCTGCAATCCCGCCTACATCGCCGAGCAAGCCGAGCAGTTCGCGCAAGGCAAGGACAACGTCAGCTGCACCGTGCTCGATCACGACGACATGGCCAAGCTTGGCTTCGGTTCGCTGCTGGCCGTCGGTCGCGGTTCGGCCAACAAGCCCAAGCTGATCGTGCTGGAATACAAAGGCGGCGCGGCTGACGAAAAGCCGTACGCTTTCGTCGGCAAAGGCATCACCTTCGACACCGGCGGCATCAGTCTCAAACCCGGCCCGGGCATGGAAGAAATGAAGTTCGACATGGGTGGCGCGGCCGGCGTGCTTGGTGCTTTCGTGTCCGCCGTGAAGATGGGCCTGAAGCTCAATCTGGTTTGCGTAGTACCGGCTGTGGAAAACATGCCCGACGGCGACAGCTACCGTCCGAGCGATGTGCTGACCAGCCTTTCCGGCATCACCATCGAAGTGCTCAACACCGATGCCGAAGGTCGTTTGATTCTGTGCGATGCGCTGACCTACACCGCGCAGACGTTCCAACCGCAAACCATGATCGATGCCGCGACGCTCACCGGCGCCTGCGTAATCGCACTGGGCAAACATGCCAGCGGCCTGATGAGCAAGCACGACGATCTCGCCGACGAACTACTCAGTGCAGGTGAAAACACGCTCGATCGCGCATGGCGCCTGCCGCTGTGGGACGACTACCAGGTGCAGCTTGATTCCGGCTTCGCCGACGTGGCCAACATCGGCGGCAAGAATGCGGGAGCCATCACCGCCGGCTGCTTCCTGTCGCGCTTTACCGAAGGCCAGCGCTGGGCGCATTTGGATATCGCCGGCACCGCGTGGGACGAAGGCCGCAAAGGGCTCGCCACCGGCCGCCCCGTGCCCCTGCTGGCACAGTGGCTGATCGATCGCGCCGGTTGATGGATCATCTGCGCCATTTCGACCTCGATTCGAAATGGCGCAGAACCAACACGCTGCCACCATGCCCCGCGCCGACTTTTACCTGATCGCCAAACCGCGCTTCAGCGAGCAACCGCTACTGCTGGTGTGCGAACTTGCGCGCAAGGCCTTTGCTGCGCAACAACCCACGCTGATTCTGACCCGCGACTTCACGCAAGCCGAAGCGCTCGACGAATTGTTGTGGGCATTCGATGACGACACCTTCATTCCGCATCAACTGGCCGGTGATGACGACGACGAACACACGGCGGTATTGATCGTGCCACCCGGCATCGATACGGCAACGCGCGCACTCACCATCAACCTGCGCGAACAATGTCCGCAGAGCTATGGCGATCGCATACTGGAAGTCGTCGCTGCCGATCCCGCCGAACGCGAAGGCTCACGCTTGCGCTGGCGGGAATATCAACGGCTCGGTTTTGAAGTGAACAAGTTCGACATGTAGAAGCGCTCGGTTCGCACCGAAGCTTCACGCCGGATTCGTTTCCTGTCGTGGCGACGACCGCGCCGACAACGCCGCCACCAATGCCGACGAAAGTTGCACACCCGTGAGCGGTTTGCGCAAAAAGCCATCCATGCCAACTTGATGTCCGCGCGCCACCTCTTCGGCTCGGGTGCGCGTGGTCATCGCAATAATCGGCACGTGCTCGCCAGCGCCTTCACCCTGACGTATCAATTGCGCGACTTGGAATCCATCGATACCGGGCAGATCCAGATCGAGCAAAATGACATCGCAAGGATCCTGCGACAATTCCGCGAGCGCATTCAGCCCATGCGTTGCGCAACGCACGCGATGCCCTTGATGTTCCAGCATGCCGCGAATGGCATTGGTTGCCGTGGCATCGCCCTCCACCAGCAGAACATCGAGCGCGCGTCCTTCCAGTGGCCCCGATGTTTCCGGGGCTGCGGACGCTGCCTCTTGCGAAATCTGAAGTGGTAGACGCACGTGGAACGTGCTGCCTTCCCCAAGCATCGATTCCAGGGTAAGGCTGCCGCCCATCAAGCTCACCAACTCATTGCAGATGGCCAGGCCCAGACCACTACCGATGCTGCGTTGCGGCCCTTCGTCTTGTTCGAATCGGCGAAACAGTCGCACTCGGCTGTTTTCAGAAATGCCAGGCCCCGTATCACTGACGTCCAGCCACAGGTAGCCATCCAGCCAGCAGACATCAATGCCGATGCGGCCACGCTCGGTAAATTTGACCGCGTTATTGACCAGGTTGAACAGCACTTGCCGGATGCGCATGGCATCACCGATCAACGAGACCGGCACGTCCGCATCAATTTGCACCACGAGCGACAAACCCTTCGCCTGCGCCGTATTCTTTTGTAGGCGCTCCACATCCTGCACAAGGCTTCGCACTTCGAACGGTGCCGACTCCAGCACCAGCTTTCCCGCTTCGATACGTGCAAGGTCCAACGCATCGTTCAACAATTTGAGCAGTACATTGCTGGCGCGTTGCATGGCTTCGGTGTATTCGCGCTGCGCGTCGCTCAGCGGTGTGCTCAGTAGCAGCTCGGCCATGCCGATCACGCCGGTCATGGGCGTGCGGATCTCGTGACTGAGTGTGGCGAGAAACTGACTCTTGGCCGCGCTTGCCTGTTCGGCGATCTGGTGGCGCTGCTCGGCCAGTTGTATGCGATGGCGATGCGCCAAACGACGACGCCACGCCAACATCATCAGCAACGCCATTGCGATAGCCACGCATGCGTAAAGCAACCATGCCCACCAGCGCAACCATGGCGGCGATTGCACCTGGATACGCAGCGGTGCAGCCAGCGTCACCCAGCCGCCATCGGCACCACGCGCCATGATGTCCAGCGTGTAATCGCCGCTGCCCAGGCCCGTGAATTCCCGTTCGCCGTGGTTATCGCGATCGACCCAATCGGTGTCGAAGCCATGTAGACGGAATCGATATTGATTGGCCCACGGATTGATGTAGGAGAAGACACGCGCGTGGATTTGCAGCTGACTGTCGTGCCAACCAACCTTCACCGGCGCCGGGCCAAGCGGCAAATTCTGTTCCGTGCCTTTGTGTCGCACTGTGATCTGTGTGATCGACAACAGCGGGGAAACCGGTGGAGCATCAACGTTGTCAGGATTGAAACCGGCTACACCACCAAACGTCGCGGCATACAGGTAGCCGCTGGGCAACAGCGCGTAACCGCTTTGGAATTCGCTATTGGTCAGGCCGTTTTGCAGGCCGATCTCGTGAAACGTGCCCTTAGCCGGATTGAAACGCCACAAACCGTCATGCGCGAAAATCCACACTCGGCCCAGGCAATCGACATCGATATCCACCGCCTTCAGCGACGGCCAACCAAGCGCGGCATCTACCGTCCGATCCAGAACGATACCCTGCCCCTGTGCGTGATAGTGAAACAGGCCATTCTCCGTGGCCACCCACATGCCAGTGCGATCGAAATCGAACGCATCGATGGGATCGCCGGTTGGGCCGCCCGGCACCATCACGAATCGACTGTGCGCCTGATCCAAGCGCATCAGACCACCGTCGCTGGCGTACCAGAAGCTGCCTTTGTAGAGCATCATCTGACTGCCCAGCAGTACCTTTTCGTTCGGCTGGTCCATCGCCACGTCGGACACGGCCAACGTATCCGGATCGATGCGCAATATGCCTTGCCCGAATGTACGGGCGTACATCATGCCGTCGGGCCCAAGCTCCACCTCACGCGGGCGCTTGAGCTTCGTACCTTGCGGATCGACCTGATCAAGCCGGTCGTGCGCGTAGTCGTAGCGGTAAAGCGCACCTTGCAACGCCACCCAAAGGCGCTGATGGTTGTCTTCGGTCATGCCGACAACGTCGCCATGTAGACCGCTGAGAATATGTTCGACGCTGCCGGTGATCGGATCGAGACGATCGATGCGCCCTTCACGCTCACCGACCCAGACATGCCGGCCATCACGCCCGCGCCCCATCGTTGTTGCCACCGAATCGCGCAAGCTGTTTGGATCATCGGGAATGTGCGTAAAGCGGCTGAATCTGTTCCAACCCGGCGCAAGATAGCCCACGCCACCGTCCAGCAACGTTACCCAAAGGCCGCCTTCGCGGTCGACCTGGGTCTGCCAGACCCAGCTGCCAGGCAGATCGCCATAGAGCAGCGGCTGGTCGATCACCTCGGTAACAGGCCCATCGTGACGCGCTTGCAGATACATGCCCCGCTGCGTACCGACCCATAAGTGCCCGGCCGGATCGCGCGTGCTGGTCATCACATTGGTGTCGCCGGGAATGACCGGGGCGCCAAAAGGACGCGCCACATCGTCCGCCCCCACGATGAGCAATCCGCGCTCGGTGGCAATACGCACTTCATTGCCATTGCCATCGATGCGCCACGCGTCCATCGAAAGCGTCGAATCAGCAGGCTTGATCAGCGAGAAATTTCCGTCCGCATTGCGACGGAACACACCTCGATCAGAACCCACCCACAAACGCCCCTGCGGGTCGACGTACAACGCACCCACGATGCCGAAATCGGGGGGATTCAAGCCGAGCAGCGGGTTGGTCACATGCTCGAATCCGTGGCCATCAGGCAGCATGCGATCGAGGCCATCGCCGGTGCCCACCCAGACAACGCCATCGGGCGTCTGGGCGATCACCCAGACCCGATCGCTGGTCAGGCTGTGCGGGTCGACCGGATCGTGGCTCCAGTGGGTGAATTTACCGGTGGTGGTGTCGTAACGATTGAGGCCGGCATCCAGGCCGCCGGCCCAGATGTTGCCTTGCCGATCGACGATCAACGAGGAAATTTCGTTGTTGTAGAGCGAATCGGGATCGTTCTCGATGTGCCGAAAAACCTGGAAGTGCACGCCGTCGAAACGGGCAATACCGCCCTTGGTGCCAAACCACATCGCGCCATCATGGTCCTGCGCCACCGCGTAGACGGTGCTGCTGGGCAGCCCATCGTCCGTGCCGTAGCGACGAAACTGCGGTGTAGGCAATGGGGCGGCATCCGGGGCGTGGATCGCCACGGCCGGAATGGATGCAGAAGCAGCAGGCGCCGTCGATGACGGCACACCCGGTCCAGGTGCTCCCATCAGGAAGGCCAGCCCCATCAAGAAAACCGACACTAGTGGCCCCCTAAGGCACGTCAGGCCGGGCGCTCCCTTCGTTCGCCCCGCACCCCGTAGATCATGCCAAATCCGAGAGTTAACCGCATGTCCTTTCGGTCGGCTCACGTGGTTGGCCCGATGTAGCCGTGGCGGCAACAATCCGTTCCCGTTGCCGATCTGGAAGCCCTGCGTGGTTTCGGCCAGACTCCCGGCATGAATCGACGCGTGGCTTACTCACTCCTGACGTTAAGTATTGGCTTACTGCTGGCGCCGCTGGCCGCATGGGCGGCGCCCGATCTCTACCAATACGACCCAGTGCACAGCCAGATCGTCTTCAGCATCGATCACGACGGCTTCTCCCGGCCCCTCGGACGACTGCATATTGCCCACGGATGGTTACGCTTCGATCCGGATGATTGGTCCCACTCAAGCACCGAGCTGGACATCGACGTGACCAGCCTGGACATGGGCGATACGGCCTGGAACAACGCGGTGTGCAAATCGTCGCTGCTCGATTGCAAGGCCTATCCGACGGCGCACTTCGCCAGTACATCCGTGGAACGCAAAGATGCTACGCACGGCGTCGTGCATGGCACGCTCGATTTGCACGGCAAAAGTTTGCCGATGGATATTCCTTTTCGAGTCAATCGTGTCGGCAAGACCATCTACGGCTTGCACACCATTGCGGGTTTCTCCGGCACAGCTACGCTCGATCGCACGGCATTTGGCATCACCGCTTTTCCCAATGCCATCGGCCATGACGTAGCCATCTGGCTGGAACTGGAAGGCATCCGCGATAGTCAGACATCGACCACCAAGGAAAATCCATGAGCTTGCGTAGCAACGACCGCCAATGGGGATCGATGGTCAAGTTTTTCCATTGGATCGTCGCCTTGGGAATTCTCGGCAACGGCGTGTGGGGCTTGCTGATGACGGACATGTCGCCATCAATGAGCAAGATCAGTGTCTACGCCCTGCACAAGTCGATCGGCCTGACGATACTGGCGCTATTCGTGCTGCGTGTGGCGTGGCGCCTGTTCGATCGCGCGCCGCCGGACGAACCTGGCCCGCTGTGGCAGCGCATCGCAGCGCATACCACGCATGTACTCCTGTATGCCTTCGTCCTCGCGCTACCGCTGAGCGGATGGTGGTACAACTCCTTGCACGGCTATCCGTTGCAGTGGTTCAAATTGTTCAACCTGCCGGCGCTGACTGCCAAGAACGATGAGCTGTCGCAGACTGCGCACGCCATTCACGAGTACCTGTTTTACTTTTTGCTGTTGGTGCTGGTGGGACACGTTGGTGCGGCGCTAAAACACCATGTGTTCGATCAGGACAACGTATTGCGTCGCATGCTGCCATTCGGTCGCGTGCGTCAAAGCAAATCCCCCTCAGGAGAGCTCCCATGACTTTTCGTATCACGCATCGTCCGCTCGTGTTGCTGCTTGCGCTAGCGCTGCCCTGTGTTGCTGGCGCCGCCGACTACACCGTGCAACCGTCCGGCAGCACGCTCGGCTTCAGCAGCAGCTTCCAGGGCAGCGGCTTCGACGGGCATTTCGACAAATGGACGGCCGCAATCAGTTACGACCAAGCCAAGCTGGCCGCATCGAAGTTCGATGTCACCGTCGATCTTTCCAGTGCCAAGACGGGCGACAGCGACCGCGATGGCGCCTTGCCGGGACCGGATTTCTTCAACGTGGCGAAATTCCCGCAAGCGCATTTCGTTACCACGGCATTCCGCCAACAAGGCGCCCAGGTGATCGCTGACGGCACCTTGACCCTGCATGGCGTAACCAAGCCGGTGAGCCTCAACGTCACCTTCAAGCCACAGGGCAGCGGCGCGACGCTGGACGTGACCGGCACCGTGAAGCGTTTGGATTTCGGCGTCGGCGGTGGCCAGTATGCCGACACGTCGGTGATCGGTGCCGATGTGAAAGTCACTGCGCACTTGGTACTCAGCGCGAAGTAAGCCTTGGCCGTTGCCGGGCGCGCGCAAGGCGCGCCCGCTCAGCGCCTAAAGAAATCGCGCACCGCCGTTTCATCGAAGGGCCAGTCCAGTTCGCGCCCATCGCGCACATCGCGAAGCACCGGCACACGCGTGCCATAGCGATCCGCAAGTTCCTGACTATCGTCGACCCATACGCTGTCGAAATCCGGCGCGCGAGCTTGCGCCAGCACGGCGAGCGCCTGGTCACAGAGGTGGCAATAGTCCCGTTGGTAGAGCACGAATTCGGCCATACGTATGCGAATTGACTGCCGTAAGTTGAATGCACGCGTAGAATAGCCAGTTCATCTCCGTCATCGCAGTACACCTATGGCTGTCAGCGCTTTCGACATTTTCAAGATCGGCATTGGCCCGTCCTCTTCCCACACCGTCGGCCCCATGCGCGCCGCAGCGCGCTTTGCCGAGCGTTGGCTGGAGGAAAAGGGCGTGCTCGACCGTGTCGTGCGCGTGCGCGCCGAACTATACGGTTCGCTGGCGATGACAGGCCGCGGACACGGCACGGACAAGGCCGTACTGCTTGGCTTTGAAGGGGAGCACCCCGACAAAGTAGACCCGGACCATATTCCGGAGATCCTCAAGCGCGTACGCACGACGCACCGCATCCGCGTTCTCGGCAAGCACGAGATCGATTTCGAGGAAAAGCGCGACCTGGTGTTCAACAAGCGCCAGAAGCTGCCGTTCCATACCAACGGTATGCGCTTCTCCGCCTACGACGCCGACGGTAACGAATTGGCCACGCGCGACTACTACTCCGTCGGCGGCGGTTTCGTAGTCAATCACGATGAAGCGGCCGAAGACCGCATCGTGGCCGACACCACCGAACAACCTTATCCCTTCGCCAGCGGCGACCAATTGCTTGCGCTATGCGAACAGCATGGACTGACCATCGCGCAGCTGATGATGGAAAACGAAAAAGTGTGGCGCAGCGAAGCGGACATCCGCGCGGGGCTGCTCACCATCTGGAAAGCGATGCAAGGTTGCGTGGAACGCGGACTGCGCTCGCCGGGCATCCTTCCTGGGGGCCTGAAGGTTGCGCGACGCGCACCGACAATGGCTGCCGAACTGCGCAACCAGCCCGAGGCCGCACTCAAGGATCCTCTCACCATTCTCGACTGGGTGAATCTCTACGCGCTCGCGGTCAACGAAGAAAACGCCGCGGGTGGTCGCGTGGTCACCGCGCCGACCAATGGCGCGGCCGGCATCGTCCCCGCCGTGCTGCATTACTACCATCGATTCTGCCCGAAATCCGACGAAAACGGCGTGATCGATTTCATGCTCACCGCGGCAGCGATCGGTATTCTCTACAAAGAAAACGCCTCGATCTCCGGCGCCGAAGTGGGCTGCCAAGGCGAAGTCGGCGTCGCTTGCTCCATGGCTGCCGGCGGCTTGACCGCTGCGCTTGGCGGCAGCGTGTTGCAGATCGAAAACGCCGCCGAGATCGGCATGGAACACAACCTCGGCCTCACCTGCGATCCCATCGGCGGCCTGGTGCAGATTCCCTGCATCGAACGCAATGCCATGGGTTCGGTCAAAGCGATCAACGCCAGTCGCATGGCGTTGAAGAGCGATGGCAAGCATCGCGTCTCGCTCGACAAAGTGATCAAGACCATGCGCGACACCGGCCGCGACATGAAGGACAAGTACAAAGAAACCTCGCGCGGTGGTCTCGCCGTCAACGTGATCGAGTGCTAGCTCCATCCCTTGCTTGCAAGGAGAGGAGCGAAACGAGATCGCTTATGCGGCGGCGCTGCGATCGAAAACAATAGAGGCAATCGCGCCATTGCCGTCGGTGCGAGGCCTGATCGAAACATCCCAGCCGTAGAGTTCGCAAAGACGCCGTACGATGGCAAGGCCTAAACCGGCGCCGCTGCCGCCCGCGCCTTCGCCGCGCACGCCGCGCTGGAACAGGCGCTCCGCATCTTCAGGCTTGATGCCGGGGCCGGTATCGATCACTTCGATGCGCCCCTTCTCCACTTTTACCGTGACGCGACCTTCCAGGGTGTACTTGATCGCATTGCCGATGATGTTGGTGAGCGCCACCGACAACACCGATGCTGGCGCATTGACGCTGACAATATCGTTCTGGATCAGCTCGATCTCAACCGGCTTGTCACGCACTTGCGGCCGCTGACTTTCGATGACGTCGGCAGCAACCTTCGCCACTTCCGTTGTTTCACCGCGTGTCGGGCCGCGACGTTCAGCGCGTGACAGCAATAGCAATGCTTCGATCAGTTCGGTGGCCTGACGCGATGCGCGTTCGATGCGCTTCAGTCGTTCGCGCAGCTTGTCGGTGAGATCGGGCGAACCTTGTAGCAGTTCGGTGGTGCTGGAAATCACGGCCAACGGCGTGCGCAACTCGTGGCTGACGTCCGAGTTGAATTCGCGGTCGCGTTCGACCATGGCCGTCAGTCGCGTGGAATATTCATCAAGCGCCTGTGCCAACTCGCCGACTTCATCATCGGCAAAATGCGGGGCAAGCGCTTCTACGCGTCCTGACTTTCTGAAATCGCGCAGTCGCGTTGCAAGTTCGCTAACCGGCTTGAGCACTTTACGCGACAACCACAAGCCGATGGCCAGCGATAGCAAGCTAAACAAAATGACGGATGCGACAAGCGACGTGATGAGCTGGCGTTTGCCCAGATCCTCGCGACTGATGTCGTAGCTGATGAAGCCTATCAAGCCATATTTGCGTGAAACGGCAAGTTTGTAATGCCGTGGGCGGCCATCCTTATCCACATCCTGCATGTCATAGACGCCGGTTGCGAGGTTCTGCCACGCAAGCGGCGCTTTGTAGATGGTTCGGTCGCTCCACATCCATGCGTCGATGAGCTGAGAGCCCCTCTGCTCGCCGGGGTTCTCATGCGTTTTCTCGACAGCCTGATCTACATCGCCTTGCAAGCTGGCGTTGACCAGCTGGTTCTCGACCTTCGCCCGCACATACAACGATGCCACAGCAAACAACGCGCTAAGTCCAAATCCGAACAGCGCGAAGGAAACGATAAGGCGAAACCGCAACTTACGCCTGGACTGCATCCGGATCGACCATTCGGTAACCGATGCCATGTCTGGTGTGGATCAACGCCTTTTCGAACGGCTTGTCGATCGCAGCGCGCAGGCCATGGATATGCACGCGCAGGCTGTCGCTGTCGGGCAGCTCTTCGCCCCACACTTTCTGTTCCAGATCCTGGCGAGTGACGACCGAAGGGCTGGCTTCCATCAGCGCCTGCAACAATTTCAGGCCGATCGGATTGAGCTGGATCGACTTGCCCTCGCGCGTGACTGTGAGTGTGTCGAGGTTGTAGGTAAGGTCGGCCACCTTGAGCACACGACTCTGCGGACCTTTGCCACGACGCGCCAGCACTTCCAGGCGCGCCGCGAGTTCCTGCAGCGCGAAGGGCTTGGTCATGTAGTCGTCGGCGCCGGATTCGAAGCCGGTGAGCTTCTGCTCCAAAGCATCGCGGGCAGTCAGCATGAGCACAGGCGTCTGCTTGTGGGCTTCGTGACGCAGCTTGCGGGCGACATCCAGACCGTCCATGCCCGGCAGGGTGAGGTCGAGCACGATCACGTCGAAGTCATGCACCACGGCCAGATGCAGGCCCGTCACGCCATCTCCGGCGAAATCCACCACATGGCCTCGATCTTCCAGATAGTCGCCGATATTGGTGGCGATATCGCTGTTGTCTTCAATCACCAGAACGCGCATGCGTTTCTCCGCTACGCATGCCGGCGCAAGGCCGGCGGAGGCCCAAGCTTAACGAGGGAAGCATGCAAATGTTAAGCGGAATACTGAACGGGGGAAGTGGCAGCTTTTAAACGGGCAAAGAAAAAGCCCGGCTGCTGCGACGGTGCGCCGCTGCATCCGGGCTGAAGCTACTGCCCCGATACCGTCGTCTGCTGTCACCGGACCTTGCGATTGAAGTGGCGAGCAAACAAACAGTGGTGCCTTTATAGGCGTGGGGGGGTTACGCGGCAGTTAACCCGCGCTCACTGGCGGGTTAACGCGGCTTTTTGCCGGCATTCTTCTCAAGGTGGCGGATGATTTTCTCGGACACATTCACGCCCGAGGCCGCCTCGATACCCTCCAGCCCCGGCGAGGCATTGACCTCCAGCACCAGCGGGCCACGCTTCGAACGCAGCAGATCCACGCCAGCGATGCCCAGGCCTAGCGCCTCGGCGGCACTTACGGCGATGCGTTTCTCTGCGATCGTCAGTTTTGCCGCCACGGCAGTGCCGCCACGGTGCAGGTTGGCGCGGAACTCGCCCGGCACCGCGTCGCGTTGCATCGCTGCCACCACTTGACCGCCGACGACGAAGCAGCGCAGATCGCTGCCTTTCGCTTCGGCGATGAATTCCTGCACCAGGAAGTTGGCATACAGGCCGCGGAAGGCTTCAACCACGCTCTGCGATGCGCTGCGCTTTTCCGCCAACACCACGCCAGTGCCTTGGCTGCCTTCGTTGAGTTTGATCACGTGCGGCGGCTCGCCCAGCATTTCCAGCACGTCGGTGGTGTCGTCCGGGTTGTCGCCAAAGACAGTTACCGGCATATCCAGCCCTTTGGCGGCCAGAATCTGCAGGCAACGCAATTTGTCGCGTGCGCGCAGTACGGCATCGGAAGAATTGGGGGTATAGACCCCCATCATTTCCAACTGGCGCAGCACGGCCGTGCCGTAGAAAGTGCTGGACGTGCCGATGCGCGGAATCGCGGCATCGATATCGTGCAGTGCCTTGCCCTTGTAACGGATCTCCACCGAACCCGGCGCAATGCGCACGTAGCAGCGCAGCGGATCGAGCACCCGCACGACATGGCCGCGTTCGCGCGCCACTTCCACCAGGCGCTGGGTGGAATACAAACGCGTATTGCGCGAAAGGATGGCGATTTTCATGGTTTGTCCACCATCGTGTGCGCGGGGCGTGGAAGGGTGTAGGAAAGGGCGGGATCGACGGTAAAGCGTCCCATCAAGGCAGTGCGTCCCAACAGCATAGGGAACAGCATGTGGCGGCGATCGGTCAGATTCATGTCAACCTCGAAACGTTCGCCTGCAAGCATCACCTCGGTGCGGATAAACCAGCGTTCGCTGCGACCACCTCCGGTATCGACAACCACGCGCCGATCGAAAGCTTTTGCTTCGCATTGCATATGACGCGTGGAGCGCCTGCCAAGGCCGACCATGAAGCGCAGCCAGGTCTCGCCGTCACGTTCGAATGTTTCCAGCGCATCCACATGCAGCGCACTGCTGCGGGCGCCGGTATCGAGTTTGACTTTAAGCGTGGCGATGCCGAACTGCGGCAATGCCAGTCGCTCCCGCCAACCGAGGGTCATCATGTCCGCCATGTCAGCTCACGCTGTAGGGTGTGGAAGATCTCGGTGGGGAACCGGAGGAAGTGATTCAATTTTCCCCTGCAAGCAGGGACTGGAGCGGGTGAAGGGAATCGAACCCTCGTCAGTAGCTTGGGAAGCTACAGCTCTACCATTGAGCTACACCCGCAACGTTCGGCGATGGTAACCGGCGCCTGCGGCTTTTGGAATCCTGAGTGCTGTTTACGGATGGCAACGCGGCGTGAACCGCAGGTAGCGGCCCGCTGAACCACCGCCGCTGGAAACCTTTGCGGCAGATGTCCGCACTTACTGGCCGTGCGCATAATCTGTCCGCCATCCATGACACCCCGGAAGCGCGACCGCATCGCGCGCCACTACAAGGAGAGCCCCATGCGAGTGCCGAATTCCGCAAGCTCACGGTCGCGCGGCTGGACCATTGTGCTTGCCGCGCTGCTGCTGATTTGCACCGGCATCGTCAATGCCCAATCCGACGATGGTCAACCCGGCGCGGGCGACCCTCCCACTCGCGTGGCGCGGCTCTCCTACGCGACCGGTGACCTGGGCCTGATGCCGGCTGGCAGCACCAACTGGAGCGCCGCTGATGTCAACCGCCCTTTGACCAATGGCGACAAGCTCTCTGGCGGCCCGGATGCGCGGGCCGAGCTGGATCTTGGCAACGCCGCGCTGCGCATCAACGGCCAGAGCGATATCGGCGTGCTCAATCTCAACGAGCAGATCGGCCAGTTTGAACTGACGCAGGGCACGTTGAACATCACCGTGCGCAATCTCGATCAGGGTTCGAGCTACGAAGTTGATACGCCGACCCTGGCCCTGGTGATCGATCAACCGGGTACTTTCCGCGTGGACGTTGACGGCAACGGCGCCTCGACCACGGTCACGGCGTTCAGCGGCGCAGGCGTGGTCTATGGCGAAAACAACGCACAACGCGATGTCTACAACGGGCGCAGCTATCAGTTCGCCGATTCCACGCTGAACAACGTTACCGTCAACGAGATCAATGGCGGCGATGCGTTCGATGCCTGGTGCAGCGGCCGCGATGCCCAGTACGGTAACGGCGCGCAGGCCGAATATGTCTCCGACGACATGGTAGGCGCACAGGATCTGAACCAATACGGCAACTGGCAGACCGACGACGACTATGGCGCCGTGTGGTATCCGACTTATGTGGGTTTTGGGTGGGCGCCTTACCGTTTCGGCCACTGGGTGTGGATCGCGCCGTGGGGCTGGACGTGGGTAGACAACCTGCCCTGGGGCTTTGCGCCTTATCACTACGGCCGGTGGGCCTTTATCCGCGGCGCGTGGGGATGGATACCCGGATCGCCACGCGTACGCCCGATCTACGCGCCGGCGCTGGTTGCCTTTGTCGGCATGCGCGCTGGCGGCCCAGTCGGCTGGTTCCCGCTCGGTCCGCATGAAGTCTACAACCCGTGGTACCGCGCATCGCGCAACTACTACAACGGCGTCAATGTCACCAATATCGCGATCGGACGCGGCTATGACCGAGGCACACTGATCAACAACATCCACAGCCAATACGGTTTTTATCAAAGCGGTCGCCCAGCACCGAATATCACCTACGCCAACCGCACCGCGCCGCATGCTTTTACGGCAGTCTCCGCGGAGGCGTTTGCCGGCGCCCGGAGCGTGCAAACCAGCCAGGTGCATATGAGCCCGCAGCAGATGGACACCGCATCGGTGATCGCTCCAGGCGCCATGCAACGTCCGTCGTCGGCGAGCTTCGGCCAACCGAGGCTCGTCAACGCACGGCCTTTGCCTTCGGCCGGTTTCAATCGACAGGTGGTAGCGGTCGGCAAGCCAGCGGCGGCAACCTTCGCCACGGCGGCGTTCCGATCCGGGGCGCCGGCATCCAATGTTCGGGTACTGGGTGTTCGTCCGGCTCCGGTAAACACGGCCGCGCCGGAGAATTTCTCGCGTCCGATAACGCCGGTGCAGACGCAAGCCACTTCGCGCCCCGCCACGTTGCCGCAGGTTCCACATTTTGAGCCGGCACAGCAGGTACGACAGGTGCCGCAGACGCCGCGATATGCGCCATCTCAGCCTTATGCGCAGCCGCAAGACAATGGCGAACAACAACGTTTCGACGCGGCGCAACGCTCGCACGAGTACGTGCCGGAGGAACGGCGAATGGAGCCCAATCCGTCGTATGAGCCACCTCCGCAGCAGCAATATGTGCGCCCCGAACAGCAGCAGGGCCGCCAGGAACAGCAGGCCCATCCACAAAACGCACCGAAGCCGCACGCCAGCGCGCCACCGGCCCACAGCGAGAACAATCAGCACTGATCGCCTTCACCGGCCCGGCCAACCGCCGGGCCGGTGCCGTTACAATGGGCGGATGCAGATCACGCTCAATGGCAGTCCGCGCGAGTGCGGGCAAGCCGCCACCGTTACCCAATTACTCCACGAAGCCGGTTACGCCGGCCGCCGCGTCGCGGTCGAGATCAATCAGGAAATCGTGCCGCGCAGCCAGCACGACGCCTATGCGTTGCGCGAGGGCGATCGGGTGGAGATTGTTCACGCCATTGGCGGCGGCTGATCCGTCGCGCCACGTTTGCCTTCCCCGCGCCCAGCGCCCCGCATGCCGACTCAAATCCCCATGAATATCAAGACGCCCGATACGACCGATCCCCTCATCATCGCTGGAAAGAGCTACGGTTCCCGCCTGATAACCGGCACCGGCAAATACAAGGATCTGGACGAGACCCGTCGCGCCACCCAGGCGGCCGGTGCGCAGATCGTCACCGCGGCGATCCGTCGCGTGAACTTCGGCCAGGATCCCAACGCGCCCAACCTGCTCGATGCATTGCCGCCCAATGAATTCACCCTGCTGCCCAACACCGCCGGCTGTTACAACGCGGTCGATGCTGTGCGCACGTGCAAGCTGGCGCGCGAGCTGCTGGACGGCCACAAGCTGGTGAAGCTCGAAGTGCTTGGTGACGAACGCACGCTCTATCCGGATGTGGTGGAAACACTCAAAGCCGCCGAACTGCTGGTCGCCGATGGCTTCGACGTGATGGTCTACACCAGCGACGATCCGATCCTCGCCCGCAAGCTGGAAGCCATCGGCTGCGTCGCCGTGATGCCCCTGGCCGCGCCGATCGGCTCGGGCCTGGGTATCCAGAACCGCTACAACCTGCTGGAAATCGTCGAAAACGCCAAGGTGCCGGTCATCGTCGACGCCGGTGTGGGCACCGCTTCGGACGCGGCGATTGCGATGGAGCTGGGCTGCGACGGCGTGCTGATGAACACGGCCATCGCCTGCGCCAAGGACCCTATCCTGATGGCGCATGCGATGAAGTTGGCCATCGAAGCCGGCCGCGCCGCTTTCCGCGCTGGCCGCATTCCACGCAAGCGCTTTGCGTCGGCGTCGAGCCCGATCGACGGCACCATCGGCTGATGAGCGACCGCGCCGACCACGACGCGCCCGAGTACATGCGCCGCATCCGCAGCTTCGTGCTGCGGGAAGGTCGCATGACGCCCGCCCAGCAACGCGCCTTCGAAACGCACTGGGCCCGCTTCGGCATCGATTACACCGGCACCGCGCAAGATTTCGACGCACGCTTCGGCCGCCATGCTCCGCGCGTGCTGGAAATCGGCTTCGGCAATGGCGAGGCGCTGGCCTGGGCCAGCGAGCATGACCTAGCCCGCGACTATCTTGGCGTCGAAGTACACGGCCCTGGCGTGGGCCGGCTGATGAATGCCCTGGCCGCGCGCGATGCCGCCAATGTGCGGCTTTACAAACACGATGCGGTCGAGGTTCTGGAGCAGGAAATCCCTCCCGGCACGCTGGCCGAGGCGCGCATCTGGTTCCCCGATCCCTGGCACAAGAAGCGGCATAACAAGCGCCGCATCATCCAGCCCGAGTTCGTCGCCCTGCTCGCCACACGCATGGCGTCTGATGGCCTGTTGCACCTGGCTACCGATTGGGAGCCTTATGCCCAGCACATGCTGGAGGTGATGGAAGCCGCTCCAGATTGGCGCAATGCGTTAGGCCCGGGACAGTACGCGGAAAAGCCCGAGTGGCGCATCGAAACGCATTTTGAGCGGCGTGGCCTGAAGCTCGGGCACGGCGTGTGGGATTTGCTTTACCGCAAGCGCTGACCTATTGCGCCTGCAGCTAAAGCACCTCACGCCTTCATCTTCGTCATCCCGGCCTGCGCCGGGATGACGAGCAAAAGCGCCCAGCACCGGCTGACAACTCGCCCGCAATGCGGCAACGGTTCACCAGCCCGCCCGCGCAGACGCTTATACTTCTGCGTCAAACAGGGACGAGTCATCGCGTGAAGCAAACGCTGCCCATCCGCACCGAGTCTTGCCTAACGCCCGTCAGGGACGTCCCATAGTGGCGTTAACCCTCACCCCGGAAATGATCCTGGTACTTGGGCTGGTGTGTTTCACCATGCTCATGCTGGTACTTGAGTGGATCCGCGCCGACATGGTGGCGCTGCTGGTGGTGGTGGTCATCGGCCTGACCGGCCTGATTCCCTCAGACCGGGTATTCAATGGCTTTGCCGGTAACGCCGTGATCGCCATCATCGCGATCATGATCATGGGCGCGGGGCTCGATCGCGCCGGCGTGCTCGCTCTTACCGCACAATTCGTGATGCGCATGGCGCGCGGCAAGGAGTCGCGCTTGGGCGTGGTCATCAATGCCGTCACCAGCCTGTTCAGCGCGGTGATTCCCAGCCAGGCGCTGGCCGCATTGATGATCCCCGTGACCAGCCGACTTTCCGCCCGCACCGGCGTACCGATCTCGCGGCTACTGTTGCCGATGGCGTTCTGCATCCTCACCGCCACCAACACCACGCTGATCGCGAACTCGCCGCTGATCGTGCTCAACGACCTGATCGCCAGCGCCAACGCCAACCTGCCACCGGGCGCGCAGACGGTGCCCAAGTTCGGCTTGTTCAGCGTGACGCCTGTCGGTCTCGCCTTGGCGATCGCCGGCATCCTGTTCTTCTATCTGTTCACCAACAAGCTGCTTCCCGAGCGCGAAGATGAGCGCCAAAAAGTCACCCCAGGCCGTACCGAAAGCTACTTTGCCGAAACCTACGGCATCGTCGGCGAGACTGCCGAACTCACGGTAACCGCCGAAAGCCCACTGGTAGGTATGAGCATCGGCGAGGTGGAGCAGTTGCACGGCGCGCCGTTGATCCTGGCCATTAAAAGCGGCAACGAAGCACGCATGGCGCCACCGGCCGATCAGGTGATCTGGGTCGGCTCGATTCTCGGCGTGCTGGGGCCGCGCGAGGAACTCAATCGCTTCGCCAATAATCAACTTTGCAAGCTGTCGCCACGCATGCGCCAGTTGGGCGAATTGTTCAACCCGACGCGCGCTGGTATTTCCGAAGCGGTGATTCCGCCGAGTTCGCGCTTCCTCAAGCAATCGGTGGGTGAACTGCGTCTGCGCAAGCGTTACGGCATTTCGGTACTCGCCGTGACGCGCGGCGATCATGTTTATCGCGACGACCTGCGTTCGGTCAGCCTGCGCACGGGCGACACGCTAGTGCTGCATTCCAGTTGGAAAGCCTTGCAGGAAGTCTCCGAAGACAAAGACCTCGTCGTCATCACCGATATCCCGCGCGAGGAACAACGCCCCAACAAGATCTGGCAAGCCGTGGGGTTCTTCCTGCTGGCGAAGGGATTGGCGTTGTTCACCAACCTCGACCTTTCGGTGGCGATGATGACTGGTGCCATCGGTATGCTGCTGAGCGGCGTTTTGAATATGGACGAGGCGTATAAGGCGGTGAACTGGAAGACGATCTTCGTCACCGCTTGCCTGATTCCGCTTGGTTGGTCGATGGACTCCACCGGCACCGCCGCGTGGCTCGCGCAGGAAGTCTTGCTGCACCTCGGACGCGCGTCGCCATGGATCTTGCAGACGTCGCTGGCGATTCTCACCTTGATGTTCTCGCAAGTGATGTCGAACGTCGGCGCGACGGTGATGATGGTGCCGGTTGCAATCAGCGTGGCGGTCGCTACCGGCGGCAATCCGTCGGCCTATGCGCTGATTGTCGCCGTATCTTCGTCCAACACCTTCCTGTTGAGCTCGGGGCATCCTGCCCTGATGATGGTGACCGGCCCCGGCGATTACAGCAGCAGGGATTTTCTGCGCGCTGGCGTGCCGCTGACGATCATCGTGTTGGTGATCACTTTGGTTGCCATCAACTTGATGTTTCGCTGAAACTCGACGTTCCCCTGACCGCCTGCCCATCTGAGCGAGACATACGTGACAACACTTCCAAGCGACCTGCGTCTTGCGGTCATCGGACTCGGCTATGTCGGCTTGCCGCTCGCGGTGGAATTCGGCCGCTTGTTCGACACGCTCGGCTACGACATCGATGCGATGCGCGTGGATGCCTTGCGTGGTGGCGCCGATAGCAATCAGGAAACATCCGCTGATGAACTGGTCGCTGCGCAGCATCTGCGTTTCACGACGGATGTCGATGCACTGCGGGATCGCAATGTCTTCATCATCACGGTGCCTACGCCGGTGGATGAGCACAAACGACCCGACTTCACGCCGCTCATCCGCGCCAGCCAGATGGTGGGCGGTGTGCTGCGCAACGGCGATGTGGTGATTTACGAATCCACCGTCTATCCGGGCGCGACCGAAGAAATTTGCGTGCCCGAGTTGGAGCGCGCCTCAGGCTTTCGCTTCAATGTCGATTTCACTGTGGGCTACAGCCCCGAACGCATCAATCCCGGCGACAAGCAGCGCCGACTCACCACGATTCCGAAAATCACCTCCGGCTCCACGCCGGAGGCGGCGGATTTCGTCGACGCGTTGTACGCACGCATCATCACCGCCGGCACGCACAAAGCGCCCACCCTTAAAGTGGCCGAAGCGGCCAAGGTGATCGAGAACACGCAGCGTGACGCCAACATTGCGTTGATCAACGAATTTGCGTTGATCTTCCATCGTCTGGGCATCGACACGCAGGACGTGCTCGCTGCCGCCGGTACCAAGTGGAATTTCCTGCCATTCCAACCGGGACTCGTCGGCGGACATTGCATCGGTGTCGATCCGTACTACCTGATCCAGAAAGCGCAATCGACCGGTTATTACCCGGATATCCTGCTCGCCTGCCGCCGCATCAACGATGCGATGGGCCAACATGTAGCCAGCGAAGTGATCAAGCTGATGGTCGGCCAAGGCCATGCGATTCGCGGCAGCCGCGTGCTGGTGCTGGGCCTCACCTTCAAGGAAAACTGCCCCGATCTGCGCAACACGCGCGTCGTCGATCTCGTGCGCGAACTGGAAAGCTATGGCGCATCGGTCGACGTGCACGACCCGTGGGCCGACGCCGAGGAAGCGCACAAAAGTTATGGCGTTGCCTTGTTGCCACGTGTCGAAACCGCAAACAGCTATGCCGCCGTAGTACTCGCGGTGGCGCATGAGCAATTCAAACCCGGTGGCGCTTACGACACGCGCGCACTGACTATGTCCAATGGCGTCGTCTACGACATCAAAGGCGTGTTGCCGAAAGAACAGGTCGACGGGCGGCTGTAACTAACGTCGCTCAGTCGTCCAGCACAACGTCGCCCTGTTCCACGTGCACCGGCACCGTGCGCAAACTTTCGCCTCGGCACGGGCCACCGATGCATTCGCCGTTATCAAGGCTGAAGCAGGCGCCATGGGCGGCACAAACCAGCATGCCGCGTGAAATCAGGAATTTGCCCGGTGCCCAATCGAGACGGCGGCCGGCATGTGGACAAATATTCAGCCACGCATTTACGCGTTCGCCCTGCCGAAGCAGGATCACGCTTTCCTCGCCGTCGGGCAGCGCTACGTCCAGCGCCATCGCCTCGCCATCAGGCATATCGTCGAGCCGGCACAGGCGGCGGGGAGAGGTTGCTGTATCCATCGGCACTTGCCTTGAAGGCCCTATGGCCTCATCGTTACACGCGTAAGTCCTTGATTTTACCATACGGATTTTTAACATGCGCATCGTTCTGCCGCTGATGCATCGTCGCCGCAATCCAATCGCCCAGGCGATTTCCCTGGTGCTGGGGTTGCTCGTCATTGGCGTATTGCTGGTGTTTGGGTTGGTCGTTGCTGGCGTGCTGATGGTAGGTGGCGCATTGTGGCTGGTTTGGCGCCAGTGGAAGCTGCATCGCGTGTCGGGCTCTCCCCGCGCCGAACGTCAGCCCGAAGTGCTGGAAGGCGAATACGTGGTTATCCGCGACTCCCGCCCGGTAGCCCATTAAACAAGCGCAAGATTCGGATAGCTGCCGCTGGATGCCGCTTCTAAGCTGACGGCATCCTCTCCAGGACGTTCCCATGCGCAACTCGCTCGCCACCCTTGAAGCACCGCTCGAACACGTCCGCGCGCTGATCGAGCGTGCCGACGAAGTACCCTCGCTAAGCACCCTTGCAAGTGCTGCCAAGCTCAGTCCTAGTCATCTGCAACGCGCTTTCAGGCGTCGCTACGGCATGAGTCCCGCGGAGTATCACCGCGCGCGTCGGTTTGGCCAGTTCAAGTCGGCTCTGCGCAAAGGCGCTGCCGTTGCGGATGCGGTGTACGACGCCGGGTTTGGTTCCGGCAGTCGCGTCTATGAGCATACGAATCGCTTGCTCGGCATGACACCAGCCAGCTATCGCGCGGGCGGTGCGGGAGCAAACATCCGCTACACCACCACAAGCACGCCGCTAGGGCAGTTGCTGGTCGCCGCCACAGCAAAAGGCATTTGCAGCGTGACACTGGGCGTTGACGACGAAGATCTGGAGCGACGCCTTGCAACAGAATTTCCGCACGCCGAGTACGAGCGCGTGGATAACGGGCGCGAAGAATGGCTCGATGCTGTCATTGCGCGGATCGCGAGCGAGTTAGGCTGGAGCGATAAAACCGCACCGGAGCTTCCACCACTGGACATCGCAGCGACAGCTTTTCAGTGGCGAGTCTGGGAAGCACTGACACGAATTCCCGCCGGAACAACCAAAAGTTATGGCGAACTTGCCGCCGAACTGGGACAACCGGGCGCAGCGCGCGCTATCGGTCGAGCCTGTGGAAGCAACCGGTTGGCGTTGATCGTGCCTTGTCATCGCGTCGTGCGCGAGGATGGCTCACTGGGTGGCTGGCGCTGGGGCGTAGAGCTTAAACGCGTGCTGCTTGAGCGGGAACTCGGCAAAAGCATGTCGCAGAAGTAACAACCTGCTGGGGGCGCTCGCGCTTAGGAAAGCCCCATCGCACATCGCCTCAACGTCGTTCCGACGCGGGCCCAAACGACGAGGAAAAAGTCAGGCGGGTACTGCTGCGTTGAGTGGAGCTCAACGCAGGCTTGCGTATCCATCTCTTCCTCAGAATGCATGACGCGGCTATTGTGCAATGCACTCCCGCGACACACCCATGACCGACTCCGCCACGCCCTCTGTCGCAACAACCGAAACCCCACGTGACAGCCTATGGCTACCGCTGTGCATGTTCGCGCTATACATCATCTGGGGTTCGACCTATCTAGCCATTCGCGTCGCGCTACAAAGCTACCCGCCCTTCCTTCTTGCGGGATGCCGCTTTGCATGTGCCGGCCTGCTATTGCTGGGTGCGTTGCGACTGCGCGGCATTGCCATGCCCACCGCCCGTCAATGGCGCAATGCCGCGTTCACGGGCATTTTGTTGCTTGGCTTTGGCAACGGCCTGGTGTGCTACGCCGAACAAAGCGTGAGCTCCGGCATCTCCGCCGTCGTCGTAGCTAGCATGCCTTTGTTTGCGGCGCTCTTCGCGGGTCTTTACGGCGAATGGCCGTCACGGCGCGAAACGCTTGGCCTGCTAATCGGTTTCGTTGGCGTGGCCGTATTGAACCTGGGCAGCAGCCTGTCTGCTTCGCGTATGGGCGCTGTTGCATTGCTGGTAGCCGCCGCTGCATGGGCGTTTGGTTCGGTGTGGAGTCGTCGTCAAGATATGCCCGCAGGCCCCATGAATACGGCCGCACAAATGCTATGTGGTAGCGGCGCATTGCTCCTGGTCGGCTTCGGCACCGGAGAGACGCTACCACAGCATCCGAGCCTCAACGCGACATTGGGAGCAGCCTATCTGGTGGTATTCGGATCACTCATCGCATTCAGCGCTTATCTCTATGTGCTCAAACATGCACGCCCTGCTTTGGCGACAAGCTATGCCTACGTCAACCCGCCCGTAGCCGTGCTGTTTGGTGTGTTGTTACTGGGCGAGAAGGTCGGGCCGTTCGATCTGGTTGGCATGACGATCATTCTTGTCGGCGTCGTTACGATTACTGCAGCACGGCAACGGCGAGCACATTGATCGTGTTGAAACGCTAGCTCGCGACACAGTCGGCGTTGCCCTTACCCCCCGTATTGCACAGGCCGTATAGCTTTCTGGGTTTACGTCGAACGGCGCGGCATCAAGGCTTCCGTAAACGAACGAAACACCCCTCTTACCCGAAAGCCGTAATGCCAAGGCAACATCTCGCCTTGGCACTTACTGGTAAGTCACCGAAACCGTAGCAACAGACTGGACACTGCCCGCCGCGACCGGGCCCACGCGCCAGTAACCAGCGCGCAAAGCAATCACTGCCCCGTTATCAACAACCGGAATCGTGCGCGAGTCATTGGTGCCGTTTGCACCAATGTTCAAACCATCTGCCGACTCTAGTTCCACCGCTGTGCCTTGCGCGCTACCGGCATTGAGAAAACGCAACGGATCATTGGTATCTGGTGTTCCTCCAAACACGAACGTTGCGCTGGTCATTCCTGGCGCACAGTTTTGGAGGGTGAGACTGAATGTTTGAAAGTTACCCGAGCCTTGCGCGTTGAGCACGCTGGCATCGATAGGATCGAATACAACGGTGCGATTGTCGTCGCCGACTGTCCATTGGCAAGTACCTGGATCGATCTCGCCAGTAATGTCGAATTGCGTCTGCGCAACAGCCGTGCAGGCATGCGCAGCCGCCACAACTATCCCCAAAATGACTAGGAGCTTGCGCAACATATGCAATCCCGCCTTAGTTATAGGTGGCGTTTACGGTGACCGTGGCGGTGCCTACACCGGTTTTGGTCAAGGTGCCGGTCTGATGGAACTGTGCCGTCAACGGATACGTGCCACTGATGCCAGGATTTGCAATCGTAATCAACGTTGCGCCGCTCGGCGGCAGGTCCACGTTGGCCTTGGCATCCTTCAACTCGAAGGGCGCACCTGGAAGACCGCTATCCCAATAGTTGACGTTACCGCCCGTCGTTTTATCGGCCGTGCCCGTAAGCTTAAGCGTCAGGGTTTCAATGCCCTCCGCGCAGGCGCTGTAGGACAGATTGAAGTTAGGAATAAAGCCCGACTGGAAGCTGCCCGTGAACGAGTTGGAGTTAAAGGTACCCACATTGACCGGGCTGCCACTGTTCACGGCGATGGTGCAGGTGCCCACAGTAATTGTGCCGGTAATGTTGAAAGTAGTTTGAGCTTGTACAAACGAAGCGATGCACAACAAGCCCATCGCAATAGCAAGTTTCGAAGCGAATATACGCATGACGATGTCCTGGCGCGGGTGAAATCAGTTGTAGGTGAAGTTGATGGTGATGGGTACGTTGATGCTGCCTGCCGCAATGGGCCCAGTCGTTTTGTAGAAATGCGCCCAGATGTTGAAGGTACTGGGTGGATTGCTCGGATCGACACCGTTCCAGTTAATAGAGGAGTTCGGCCAGATTTCTGCCGACTGGGCGTTATACAGCAGCTCAATGGCCACGCCTTGAACCCCAGACCCACTGTTTACGGCAAATAGATGGTTGTTAGAAGCGTCTGCCGTACCTGAGAAATACAGATGAATGGTGTTGATACCTACTGTGCAACCCGTTGCAACGATCGGAATCTCCACAGTAGGTGTTGACGTATTCGTATTGAAATACGTGTTTGGATAAGTGCCTATGTTTGTGTTGCTTCCACCATTGACCGAAAAGTTGCAGGTTGGCACGACGAACTGACCATTGAAATTAATAGTAAGGTCCGTCGAAAAAACAGGCGTTGACAACAACGCAAGCGTCGCGAACAAAAACCAAGTCGAACACCTATGCTTCATGGCCCTCACCGTCATCATAGATAGGTCAACGTAACGGTTGCAGTGGCGTTAGCCGCTCCCGCAGTGATAGACGTTCCCGTCTGGTAGTAACGCGCCTGGAGATTAATGGTGTAGTTGGCCGAACTCGTCTCGTTAAGGGTCAGTCCGGAAGGCGTCGCCGTATTGAACTGAACCGGTTTGCTGCTGGTATCGGTCAACTGGATGCCGATGCCGGTCGCACCGCCAGACGAGAGATTCATCACGCCATTCGTGGCGTCTGCGACACCGTTGTTCGGAGTAATGCTGTACAGAATTGAATTCTGGCCAAGCAGCCCTTGCGTGGTTACCCCATCGTCGATGCTCGTAGACGTGTATCCGAAGAATGCCGGACAGTTATTCAGCGCAATAGGCACGCTCACCCATTGGTTCGTCGTTGTACCAGCGCCGCTCAGCTCTGTAGTGAAGTGCGTACCCAGATTGACCGATACGTTGGGAGTTGTGCACGTTTGAGCAATGATGCTTAACGATCCCGTGGCTCCGCCCAACTGCAAACGCAGATTATTGCTACCTACCACATACTGCAGCGTAGGCAGAGAAGCTCCAGTGATCGTTCCAGCACTTACCGGTCCAATCTTGATAAAGCTGAAGTAATACCAGTCGGTATTCACAGTTGTCGTGCCGACAATAGAAGAATTAAACGAAGCGGGCATCGCCTTTGGAGGGTCACCTGCCCAGCCTACGACACCCACACCCGGCACATTCGTCTGATAGACGTTATTGCCATACACCGGGTCCGTATAGTTTGCCTTGGGATAAGGGAGACTTATGTATTGGAAATTGAACGGGCTGACCTCATCGCACGTGACGGCTACTATTTGGTTCGAATGAACGTAAGTTCGGTAGATCTCTGTGCCAACGGGAGCATCTCGCCCTACCGTAATGGTTCCCTGCAGTACCACCGGGATAGTGATGGCGGTGGTGCCATTTGCATAGGAACACGTTGCCCATACACGCGACGGCAATAGACCAAGTAGGCAAAGCAAAATAATGGCGAACCACATGCTTGCAGGGCCGCAACGCAATAGCACCGCAATGGACCTGGGGACTGGCACGAGCGAGCTACGCCGTGCTCCTTGATTTGCAAATTGCTGTTCAATACAACTATTGCGTAGAACCGATGCGTGGTTGCTCATGCTGTAAACCTCTCTAGCAAACCGGCCGGATCGCGTTTGAGCCTAAAGCATTCAGACCGACTCCTAGGCAGAGGCAAAACGCTTTCGATACCGGTATGGCGTTGCCCGGCATCGAGCATCGCCACGGGCTTCTCGCCTGTTGCCTGTCCGGTCGGAGCAGCCGCCGTAGTTTTGAAAACGCAGGCGGCCTGGACTTTTTCCATATCCGTACGCACACCTTTTGGCTGCGGCTTGAGCTGCAAAGTGATCTGACACGAATCTGCCGCGCCGTCGCCCCACTGCACGGTGATGACACCGGACGATTGCATATCGCGAATGTAGAGGCGGCTCGCCTGACCGGCGACGCCAATGTTGTCGCCTTTCTCATCCAGCACGTTGGCGCCGAATGGAACGGGACGCCCATCGGGCAAGCTGGTTTCAACGAGCAAAGCGCGGCCACTGGTGGTTTCATAGTTGAGTAGCGTCACCGTACCCGCGCGCGGCGCCACACTTTCCTTGGTGGACTTCAGCTCCACACTGGTGCTTGAGTCCTTCGGATCGAGCTCGACGGTGTTGAGCTGATAAGGCTGCAAATACGGCACGACGGCATAACCGTTCCCATCCACCACGGAACCTTGCCCGCTCAGGACTCGCGCACCTTTGGCGTTGGGTGCGTGTATCAACGCAATGGTATCGCCCGTGGGCGGCGAGAAAGTGTAGCCCCCTGCATGCAGTATCAACGAGCCCGAGGTGCCGACACTCGCCTGTGAATAGTTGGTGCCGTAGCTGTAGCTGGCTGCGTAGTTGCCGTGACTGCCGTTGTATTGGGTGTTCACGCTTGCGTTAGTCGTGCTCGCGTCATGACTTAGGGTGGCGCCATAAGCCAGACGTTGCTCGTCGCCTAGTGTGCCACTGGCGCTGGCTTGTTCGTTGCTGCCGCCTTGCTGCGAATGGCTGGTTAGTGCATTGAAGATCGGCGCATGCGCGCTCCGGCCCAGCGGCATCGAAACCGTGAGAAAAATGCTGGTATCGACGCGACCTGGCGTGGTGGGCGCACCCAACGCCCCAGCGATATTGCCGGGAACGGTGTCGGTAATCGGGCCGGTATACGCCGCATTTGCGATCGTCGTGTCACGCGTACGTTGTGCGCTGATACTGTAGTTGAGCAATTTCCAGCGATTACTGTAACCCGCGCTGAAATTCACCTGGCGACCGCGCGCGTTCCAATAATCGAGCACGGAACCGGTGAGAAAGAACTGGCCGTAGGTATTGCCAAGATTCTGGCTGATGTTCACATCCACGCGATTGCGCTGGCGCTGAATGGCATCAGGGTTCTCGCCGCGCGCTGCGGCGTCACGCATATACGTAGCGTCCTGCAGCCCGACGTAACCGCTGGTGGAGTACCGGTAAGCTGCCACTGCAAAGTTGGTGCCGGTGTCGACCAGGTTCTTGTTGTAGCTCAGCCTTACGCTGGTGCCTGTCGTCGCCGGCCGTGTGGGCACGCGATTGCGTGCTTCGGTAACGTCGGCCGCGAAAGCACCCACTTTGGTATTGAACGCCGCACCGCCGATCACTGACGCGTAATCGGTGGCCAGTGTCGCGCCGCCATATGCCGTAACCAGGTTGGTGAGACCACGTTGATACGTGCCCTGCAAAATGGTCGGCTCATCCCTCAGGTTGAGCTGATCGATCTTGCCGGCAGCCAGGCTCCAGCGTGTCATGCCTGGGCGCAACGACATGGGCACCGCAGCAAACGGCACCGTGAAGCGCTTGACGCGGCCATCGGCTTCGATCTGCTCCACGTCCAGATCGCCACCGTAGCCCGTGGGCGACAAATCATCGATGACGTATGGACCGGGTGCCACATTGGTGTCGTACACCACATAGCCATGTTGGCGAATGATCAGATGCGCATTGGTATCTGCCACGCCACGCACGACAGGCGCATAGCCGCGCAATGAATTGGGCAGCATGCGATCGTCGCTAAAGAGGCGCACACCGCGCAGACGCACGCTATCGAACAGATCGCCCTGCGTGAACGAGTCACCCACCAGCATTTGCGCGTGCACCGAGGGGATGTCGTGCTGCAAGAAGGTGGAGCTGGCCTGGTATTTGTTCCCCTGGCCCTCAATCCACATGAGTGAGCCGGTATGATTGATGCTCCACGAACCGATGTGCTGGGACAGGTTCAAGCCAAGGTAGCCGCTGGCGAGCGAACGATTGCCATCGTCGCTGCGGTAGAAGTTGGCGGTGTAACCGACGACGGCCGCGTTGATACCGCTATTCCATTCCGAAGGATCCACCCATCCGCGCGCATTGTGCGACGAATAGATTTGCGGTACTTCAATGGTGAGCGTTTGTTCGCCACCGTCGAAACTAGTGGTCGCGCCGGGAATGTAATCGCTCAGTGGACTGCAGAAACGACCATCCGGAATAGGCTTTTTGCCGGGATGCGTTGTATCAGCAGCGACTTTTTTCAAGTCGACGCCATAACTCGTGAGCGAAGCCTTGTCGAAGCAAGGCAACACATCTTTGCCGCCCGGAGCAACGTCCAAAACGATATCGGTGTTGGCACGCCACACGCGATTTAGAATCACGTCGCCGCGATAGGTACCCGGTGCAACGGCGCCGCTCTTTTCAAAGCGCGAGAGATCTACTTTCGGCGCCATGCCGGCGGGAAAGAAATCCGCATCGAAGGTCACGGCCGTCGCTGCGGCAGGATCAGCCGATGATGGGTCGACCGCTGGGTCAGCTGCCGCCGCATGTAACAAAGAGGGCGAAACGAGTGCCGCGATGATCCAAACCGATAGCAGTCTCTGACGCATGGGCGCCACAGCACGGATACGTTCCGATTTGCGGGACTGCTTGGTGGACACAACGACCTCCCGGCGAAACACAAGGCCCCTGAGGCCGTGCCGAGCACGGCCTTGGAGGAACTAAAGCAACAACGGACTTACTGACCGAGCGGCTTTACAACCTTGTCGAGCGCGCCAAAGTCATTGATGGTGGTGAACACCACTTGCACTCCCGCACCGGGAGCGCTGTTGAGATTTTCAATTGGGAAAACCGTGGACGAGCCCGGCGCAACCATGCCGCCATCGCCGTTGATCTCGCGGTCACCTTCTTTCACGCCAACATGCGCAAACGACACGAAGTAAGGCGTAGGGTTGGTCGCCTGCACTGCAAAACCTTTGCCCTTCGAATTGGGCACCACTTTCCATGTGAGCTTGTCGCGAGCCGTCGCTACGTCGCCCGATAAACCGGACGGACGGAAAAACAATTTGATGCGCGTGCGAAACGCAAACTGCAGATGGTTCTTGCCATCTTCGGCAGCTTTCGGTGGCACTTCGAGCACGTTCACCCAGAACAGGCTTTCCTTATCGGTCGGCAACGGTTCTTTGGTGTAAACCAGACGCACCGCCTGTCCTTTGGACGGATCGATGCGGAAAACCGGGGGCATCACAGTGAAAGGCACTTTCGCCGTGTCCGGCGTGGATTTGTCATCGCCGTCGTCGAGCCATACCTGCACGAGCGCAGGTTGATTGCCCTCGTTGGTGAGCTTGACGGTAACTTCCTTGTCTTGGGCCGGATACACGACACGCGTGCCGCCGATCACCACGCTGGCTTCGCTACGGCCTGCAAACACGCCCGCGAGTAAAAGACAGCCTGCCATGGCATAGCGCATTACGTTGCTCATGTATCACCTCAAGAATGTCTCGGTGACCGCGCAAGGCGGTCACCGAGATAGGGAGAGATTGCTCTACAACCGATTAGTTGTAGACAACCTGGTACAGCACGTCCGTGCTAACCAGACCAGCGGTCGCACCGCCGTTGACGGCCAGGTACTGAGCCTGGAAGTCGATCGTGGCGGTGTTGTTTGCAATCGCCGGGAACGTCACGCCATTGGCCGGATCGTTCAGAGCGATCGCCGTACCGGTGCTGTCGAGCACCTGCACTTCCGTGTTGGTCGCCTGACCGCTGAGCGCGTTAACCAGCGCGCCGGTAGTCGCATCGATCTGCGGGCTGGAGGGCACGAACGACATCGTGGCGACCTTGCCGTCCACGCAGGTGCTCTGGCCCGGGCCACCGATGATGACCTGGAACGTCTTGTTGCCCGCGGTATCGGTCGCAGCGGCCAGCGCGGAAGCCGGAACCGGATCGAGTGCCACAGTGAAGTTGCCCGTGCCACCGTTGGTGCCGGCGCCGCCGGTGACCGTGCAGGTTTCGTCGGTCACAGCACCGGTGAAGGTAATGGTGCCGCCGGTGGAAGCCGCTGCGCTGGCAACGCCAGCTGCGGCGATGCCCATGGCGACAACCAGAGCCGAGGCGAGTTTGATGTGCTTCATGTATCTAAAGTCCTTGATGGAGGGTTTCAACTTAAAAATCCGCCGCCACGGCGGACTACTCTTGTCGCTCGTCAGGTAACGAGTGACGAAGATGCTTCGCTCAACTCATGTTTCGGATTCCGGCTAATCCAAACGATGGATTTTTCCCGGGCAGCACCCCTTCGACCCGGACAACTACTATCCAGTCAGGAATGCCTTTCCTTGGACGCTTGCGAACTAGCGCGAAGTCGATGCCACCCGTGGTGATCGGGCTGTCAATCGGGATCCAATGCGCCAGGGCTCGTCATTGCTTGAGCACGTGTTACGCATGGTAGTGCGGCAAAAAAAGCCAAAGAATGGGACTGATCTGAAAAATGAAAATTCGGATAAATGTGAAAAACGGGGAGCAGAAGTCCCAAGTCGCTCTGACTGGGCCGTGCCGAGACTGGGCGCAATGCATGCAGAAGCGGATTCGACAGAGTCGATATATCAAACGCAGTCAGGCCATCGGTAGCGTCACGATGGCCTGCAAGAAACAGGAGCACAAGCGTACGCCTAGGCTCCTGCCATCACATTACAGCTCACGCAATGCCGTGGTGACCGGCAATCGTGCAGCGCGGACTGCAGGAAACAATCCGCCAACGAAACCAATCGCTAGCGCCCATTTCAAACCTTGCCAGAGCAACTCCGGCGATACTTTGAAAGCGAAAGTCAGCTGCCCAACCGTCCCTGCTGCCATGGTGGACGCGGTATAGCCATTGAAGATCAGCCACGCGAATAATCCGCCAAGCAAGCCTCCGATCAAAGCCAGTAACATCGTTTCCAGCATGATTGCCACCACGACCGGCACACCGCGGAAAACCTATCGCTCGCAAGGTGGCAATTTCGCGCGCACGCGAAGCGACCGCTGCGAACATCGTATTGAGCGCGCCGAACACGGCACCGATCGCCATGATCAGGCCGACCGTGATACCCATCACTCGCATGACCTTGCTCATGCCCTCGGACTGCTTGCTGAAATAGTTGAGCGTGGTATCGACATCCACTTTCAATCGCGGATCGGCCGCCAAGGCCGCTTTGAATCCGTCATACGCCTTCGCATCCGCCAACTTCACCGTCACAGAAGCACGACTGCTGCCGCGACGATAGGTGGACGCCACGGTGTCCGCATCTCCCCAGATTTCGGAATCCAATGCATCGTTGGAAGCGAACACGCCAACCACCGTCCACGTCTGGTTGCCCAACTTCACCTCGTGCCCCGGCTCCAAGCCTGCGAACTGACGCTGCGCACCCTGCCCCACGATCAACTCACGCATGCCAGGCGTAAACTTTCGCCCTGCGATGATCTTCAAGTTTGGACGCACCGCCCAAGCCTGATCGCTCACACCGCGCAACTGCACGCTGCCTTCATCGTCTGGCGTGCTGCCCTTGATCGGAAGATTTGCAGCGACCACGATTTCGGGGGAAGCAACGGGTTTGCCCTGGTTGTCACGTGCGATGCCCGGCGCCTGAGGTACGACCACGATGCTGTCGTGATCCATGACCGACATCACCTCGCTGGCCGATCCGCCGCGCATCACGATAGCGGTGTCGGCGCTACCGGTTTTACGCAAAGTCTCGGCATATCCCTCACCCATCGCGAGCAATGCCACCAGCACGCCCACCACGCCAGCGATACCAATGATGACCACGGATGACGAGCCCAGCCGTTGGCGCAGTGTGCTCACGCCGACTGCCGTGACCGACGCCGCCTGACGACCGCGACGCGTCAACGCCATCCACAACGCGAACACAACAACCAGCGCGAGCACCACCATCCACGGCAGATAGACCCAGATCGCCAGGAATACGATCAACGCAATCACCAAACCCAGATTGAAAAGAAAGTTCATGATCTCGCTCCTCAGCGGCCGGCCAAAGCATCAACGATGTTCAGCCGCATCGCACGCCACGCAGGCAGCGCGCCGACCACCAACCCAATCGCGATCATCAACGCGATGCCGAGCAACCAACTTCCCAAGCCAACCGTCGGTAGATTCAAGAGGCCGCCACTTCCCGCACTGACGCCCGGAATCAGAACCGCCGCAAGACCAATTCCAATAAGGCCGCCGATCAGCACCAGCAACAGCGATTCCGCCAACACCATTGCCAGCACGCCTTGATTGGAAAAGCCAATAGTCTTGAGCACGGCAAGCTCGGACGTGCGTTCGCGCACCGCCTGCATCATCGTGTTCCCGGTAAGCAGCAATAACGTGAAGAACACCGCGCCCATGATGGAGCCCACAATCAGGCCGATATCGGCCAGCTGCTTCATCCAAGATGCAGATGCAGCGGCTTCTGTTTGTGTACGCGTCTCATGGTCTGAATTAGCGGAAATCGCATCGATCGCCTTAGCGACCTTGTCCGCCTGATTCGCATCGTTCACGTTGACGACGTACCAACCAACCGTGCCACCGTTGAAAGGCGTGCCTTCATCGAAGTACTTCCAGTGCATGAGGATCACCTGGTCATACCAGCCAGCACTTTTATCCTTGGCATGCATGACACCGACGATATCGAACTTCCAGTTCTTGCTGCCGTCATGCATGGGAAAAATGGTCGATTGCAGCGGTATTTGATCGCCCACCTTCCAATGGTATTTGTCCGCTAGCAATTGGCCGACGATGATGCCGGTTTGCGTGGTGGCAAACGCTTTGCGAGCATCCGCGCTCACGTCGACCTCGGGATATTGATCGAGGTAGTTGTCGCTAACGGCGAAACTGAAAATCTGGTTGTGTGGATCCTGATAAGCACCGCCAAACCAATTGGCATACGCAACCGATTTCACACCGGAAACCTGGGCGATCCGTGCCCCTAGACCCTGCGGTAAGGTCTGAATGAAGGACAGCTTGGAACCGACCTGTAAACGACGCGCACCATTGGCGCTCGCACCCGCCTGATCAAACGAGGTGCGTACCGCATCGAGCATGCCGAACAACAAAAACGCCGCGGCGATCGATACCAAGGTGAGAATGGTGCGGGCTTTTCGCCGGAATAGCGCCGCCCATATGAGATGAAAGTATTTCATCATCGTCTCCTCAGGCGATGGCCTGTTCGACCAACGTGCCCTTGTCCAGATGCAGCGTATGGTTCGCATACTCGGCCGCTTTCGGATCGTGCGTGACCATCACGATGGTCTTGCCGTGTTCGCGATTGAGTTGGCGCAGCAGGCCCAATACTTCCTCGGCAGATTGACGATCTAGGTCGCCCGTCGGTTCGTCGCACACCAGCAGACTAGGGTCCGAAACAATGGCACGTGCAATCGCTACGCGCTGTTGCTGACCGCCGGACAATTCGCTTGGCTTGTGTGACGCCCGATCAGCCAGCCCAACCAGTTGCAAGGCGATGGAGGCATTTTTGCGACGCTGCGCGGCCGACAGTTTGGTTAGCAGCAACGGCAGCTCCACATTCTTCTGCGCGCTGAGCATGGGCATCAGGTTGTAGAACTGGAATACGAAGCCCACGTTCGATGCCCGCCAACGTGCGAGCGCACCCGCGCCCAATTGATCGATGCGCTGACCGGCCACCGTAATGCTTCCCGCTGTCGGCGTATCGAGGCCTCCGACGAGATTCAACAATGTCGTCTTGCCCGAGCCGGACGGCCCCATCAGCGCAAGGAAATCACCCTCGGCGATATTGAGGTTGATGTGATGCAGCACTTCGACTTTCTGCTTGCCGCGCTCGTAGACTTTGGAAAGATCGCGGATCTCAATCAACGTACCCATGGCTACAGCCTCCAGAGTGAATCCCGTGAGGGCCAACGCATCTGTAGCGCGGGCCGTTGTTCTGATGTGATTACTGGGTTTGTACGCTTACATCCGAACCGTCATGCAAATCATCCGGCGGCGATACCACCACGCTCTCTCCCGCGTTGACGGACGCTGGGATTAGACGAAGATCGCCAAACTCCTGTGCCGCAGGCTGCACCGACTGGCGATGCGCCTTGCCATCGGCCACGATGAAAACGCTGTCGTCACCGTCGCGCTTAACGATGGCCTTGGCGGGCACCAACACACCCTTTTGCGCTTGTGCAGCGGCGGCAGGCTTGGCCTCCAGGAACGAGACACGCACGCCCATATCGGGTACGACGCGTGAATCCTTCTGCTCCATCGCCACGCGCACTTTTACCGTCGCTTTGCCACGATCCGCGGCCGGCACGATAGCGATAACATGCGCGGGAATGCGCCAGTCGGGATATGCGTCTAGCACAGCTTCGGCAGGCATCTTTGGCGTGACGCGTCCAATGTAGGCTTCATTCACATCTACATCGACTTCGAGCGAATCCATATCGACAATCGTGCCGACACCCGTGCGTGTGAAACCACCGGTGGAGAACGGCGAGATGATTTCGCCAACCTGCGCATCTTTGGTGGTGATCACGCCATCAAAAGGTGCGCGCACCACGCAGTAGTCAAAGTTGACTTGCGCCTCCACGACTTCCGCATCGGCGGCAACCGCTTGCTTCTGCTGCGACACGAGTTGCGCGCGCGTGCTGTTGGCTAAAGTGCGCGCCTGCTCGGCAGCCTGTTTGGAGACCAGCCCTTGCGCCGCGAGCGTATCGTCGCGCGTTGCGTCGCGCAGGTTCTGCGCCAGCTGCGCCTGGAACTGCTCAACCAATGCATGTGCCGCCTTAGCCTGTGCAACAGCGGTATCGAGCGCGGCTTTATATTCGCTGTCATCGAGCCGCGCCAGGATCTGGTCTTTCTTGACGCGGTCGCCTTCCTCGATCAGCACCTCGGTCAACGTGCCAGTCAACTGCGCCGAAACGGTTGCCTGGCGGCGCGCAGTGACATAACCCGTTGCCTGCAATACCGCGCCCGCCCCGGGGTCGCTCGCGGCCGCAACAGCCGCTACGGTGTGCACGGGAATGGCGCGATGACTTAGCAGCCACCAGCTGCCGGCCCCGATTAAAAGCAATATCAGCACGATCACTCCCACGATCCAGGGCCAGCGCCCTGGGCCGCTGCCGTGATCCTCGCGCTGATGGCGCTCGATACGCAGTTCCTTCAACAGATCCGAATTGCTCACCTGTCTGCCCCATGTTCCTTGATGAGGTTCACGATAATAGGCAGTGATCGCGCCTACTACGTGCGGCCATCAGCTCTTATCAATGACAGCTGTCATGTCTTATGACGTATGGATCGACGCTGGATCGACACGTTGACTGGATCGTCGTGCAGCGACAAAACACTACCGCGTTGCGTGCAGCGTTGGCTTACACAGTGCTGACTTTGATACCGAAACATGGCAAAAAACGCGTCGCAGCGATACCTGTCATGGCACCTTCTTATGCTGAGGCAGGTGTTGCTGCTAACCTTGCCGCATGCGCTACGTTATCGATCTACCCGCCACCCCCAGCCTTCCGATCATCGGCAGTGATGAACGTTTCCCGGTCCGCCGCGTGTTTTGCATCGGTCGCAATTACGCCGAGCATGCGCGCGAAATGGGCGCGACCGTCGACGCGTCGATGCCCATGTTCTTCTGCAAGCCTGCTGATGCCGTGGTCACGGATGGTGCTGATGTCCCTTACCCGCAAGGCACCTCGGATTTGCATCACGAGGTCGAAATGGTGGTGGCATTGAAAGCCGGCGGCCACGATCTGAATGCAAGCCAGGCCGCGGCCGCGATTTTCGGCTACGGGGTCGGGCTCGACCTTACGCGCCGCGACTTGCAGGCCATCGCCAAAGCAAAAAGTCACCCGTGGGACGTGGCCAAAGCCTTCGACCATTCCGCACCTGTCTCCGCATTGCGTCCGGCCGGTAAGGCATCGCCCAGTGCCGATACCGCGATCAACCTGCATGTGAACGATACGTTGCGCCAACAAGGACGCCTGGGCGAGATGGTGCATAGCGTTGTCGACATCATCGTGACGTTGTCCACGCTATTCGAGCTCAAGCCCGGCGATCTGATCTTCACCGGCACTCCTGCGGGCGTAGCCGCGCTTCAGCGTGGTGATCGCTTTCACGCCGAGCTCGAAGGAATCGCCGCATTGGATGGGCGCATAGTCTGATTCCAAGCTGTATTGCGGCTGTGAAAACCCTGTCTGCACGATCCCCGCTGCGTTAAAGTCGACCACGCCATCCGGCTCACAACCTCGGGGAGATGACAATGAGCATGCTGCAGGAGTTCAAGGAATTTGCCATGCGCGGCAACGTGGTCGACATGGCGGTGGGTATCGTCATCGGTGCTGCGTTCGGCAAGATCGTTACCTCGCTGGTCAGCGACGTGATCATGCCGCCGATCGGCTGGCTTACCGGCGGCATCGATTTCTCGGCGATGAAGTGGGTGATCAAGCCCGCGGACGACAGCAATCCGGCGCACAAGGTTGCTGAGGTCGCCATCAACTACGGCAGCTTCGTCAACTCGATCATCGCCTTCCTGATTGTCGCGTTCGCCATCTTCATCCTGGTCAAGATCATCAACAGGTTCTACACCAAGGCTGCCGCGGCAACCCCGGCGGATGTGGTACTGCTGACCGAAATTCGCGACCTGCTGAAAAGCAAGCAGTAGAAAAAGTACCCGCTCGCGGGCCAGGCATGACTTCCGGCCTAAGCGCCGACTGGCGTGAGCCCCATAATCGGGGCTCGCTACCAGGAGTCACCCGATGCAACGCCCCGCTCTAACCCTGCTCGCTGCCGGCCTAATACTCGCCAACGGCCTCGCCTGCGCCGCCGATGCGCCCACCACCATTCCCGCTGCAGCGGTGCAGACTGCGGAGCAGTTGCGCGACAAGGCCATGCACGATGACACGGCCTACAAAGTCGTTGAATCGCTCACCACCGAAGTAGGCGCACGCATGGCCGGCAGCGTCAACGACCCACGCGCACGGGCCTGGGCGATTGCCAAGTTCAAGGCACTGGGCTTTGATAAGGTCTACACCGAGCCGGTGACCTACCCCTTGTGGGAGCGTCGCAGCGAACATGGCGCGATCGTCGCCCCCTTCCCGCAACCACTGTCGCTGATCGCGCTGGGTTATTCACCGGGCACGCCCAAAGGCGGCCTTACTGCCTCGGTCGTTCAGTTCCCCAGCCTGGAAGCGCTGAAAGCTGCCGACCCGGCCAGCATCAAGGGCAAGATCGTCTATATCGGCTATCGCATGCAGCGCTATAAGGACGGCCACGATTATGGCGTTGGCGCTGGCATTCGCGAGGAAGGCCCGCCCGTCGCTGCTGCCAAAGGTGCCGCCGGTTTTCTGTTGCGTTCTGCCGGTACCGATGCGAATAGCCGCACGCCGCACACCGGCGTGACTGATTTCAGCGATTTCGCTCATCCAGAGAAGGCCATTCCCGCCGCCGCATTGTCCAACCCGGACGCCGACCAGCTTGAGCGTGTACTGGCGTATGGCAAGCCGGTGACGGTGAAACTGGATCTGGATTGCGGCATCGTCGGCCAGTACACCGGTTACAACGTGATCGGTGAGATCACTGGGCGCAAATATCCCGATCAGGTGGTGGCGATCGGCGGCCATCTCGATTCCTGGGATCCGGGCACCGGCGCCATCGATGACGGCGCTGGCGTGGCGATCGCGCTGGGTGCTGCCAAGGTGATCCACGACCTGCCGCAGCGTCCGGATCGCACCGTCCGCGTGATTGCGTTCGCCAATGAGGAAATGGGCCTGTGGGGCGGCCGCGCGTACGCGCAGAAGCATGCTGCCGAGGTGGCCAAATTCCAGCTTGGTTCGGAATCGGACCTCGGTGCGGCGCCAGTCTGGAAGATGAGCGCCAGCGTCAAACCGCAAGCACGCGGTGCCATCGAGCAGATTGCCAAGGTGCTCGAACCGATCGGCGTTGCCTACGATGCCAAGCGCCCGGGCGGCGGTGGCTCGGATCTCTCGCAGATGCATCTGAAAGGCATGGCGGCATTGACGCTGGATCAGGATGCAACCTACTACTTCGATTGGCACCACACCGCCAACGACACGCTGGACAAGATCGATCCGCAACAGCTCGCGCAAAACGTAGCAGTGTATGCGGTGTTCACTTACATGGCTGCACAGGCGGATGGCGATTTTGGCTCGGCGCCCGGCGCGTTCGCCGGCGATGGTGCCAGCGACTGAGTTGGAACGATTGACTACAAAGCTCTGAAAGAAAGGTGGCTTATCGGCCGCCTTTCTTTTTGCCGGCTAGGTTGGATCCTGCGCATGGTCTTCGCTGCCTGCGAGCGGCGTTTCGGTATCGAGCGCCTGCAGGTTCTCTTTCAAGCGGGTCATCACGTCCATCACCTGGGACATTTCTTCATAGGTGATCCCTACCGTGCATTCGCGACGCAGTTCGTACGCGATGCGCTCCATGTCATCGACCACGTCGCTGGCCTGGGCCGTGGTGTACAAACGCCAGGCGCGGCGGTCCTTGGGATCCGGGCGACGCTCGACAAATCCTGCCGCTTGCAGGCGATCAATCACGCGACCGACCGCGATCGGCTCCATCTCGAGGAATTCCGCCAGCTCCGTCTGCCGCAGGCCCTCGCGGCGATACAACATTTTGGTGGCGCGCCACTGAGCACGCGTCAACCCGAATTTCACCGCACGTCGATCGAAATGCTTGCGAAATAGCAGCGTGACGTCGTTGAGCAGGTAACCGAAGGAAATATCTTCCGTTTTTGGCATGATGTGTAGCACTCTGGGTGTCACATACGCCAAGCATAAGCCGAAACGAGCCGAACTTATGCCCATGACTCTCGTCACTGCCGACATTACCCGGCTAGCCCTGGATGCCATCGTCAACGCCGCCAACCCTGGATTGCTGGGCGGCGGCGGGGTGGATGGAGCCATCCATCGTGCCGCCGGCCCCGCGCTACTGGCCGCTTGCCGCGCTTTGCCCGAGGTTTCGCCCGGCGTGCGCTGCCCTACCGGCGAAGCGCGGATGACGCCAGGTTTTGGGTTGCCGGCGCGTTTTGTGATTCACACCGTGGGCCCGGTATGGCACGGCGGCCACGCTGGCGAGGCCGAATTGCTGGGACGTTGTTATCGCGCGTGCATCGGTTTGGCGATTGAAAATAAGCTCCATAGCATCGCGTTTCCTGCGATCAGCTGTGGGGTCTACGGCTATCCACCGGATCAGGCGGCGACGGTGGCGATCGCAGCACTGCGTGACGTGCTGGCCACGCATGCCAAGTTGGATGTGCAACTGTGCTGCTTCGATGATCGTATGGCGGCCATCTGGCGGCGCGCGCTCAATCCAGCTTGAAGGGATAGAGCGGCGGCAGCGGCGAATCGCTATCGAATTCATTTTCACTGCGCCAGACAAACCCTTGCGCAAATGTGGCAGCGAGATCGACCGCATCGCCCGTCGGTGCGCCCGCATACTGTTGCCGCTGCAGATGTTCGATCGCAGTGCGCTGAGGATCCGAAGCCAGCATCGCGGACAGCTGCCCTAGATTCTGCAAGCCCGGCCGTTCGGCACGTGCCCACGCAAGCAGGTGATGTGCCTGCGCGGCAGGATCATGACCGCGCGCCGCATCCATGAATGCCTTGCGCAGAACTCGCGCGGAGTCGGTCGAAGCGAGATGGATGGAAGGTGTGCCTGCAGGTTTGCGCCTGCGGAACAACCAGAAAGCTCCCGCGCTGATCATCCACAAGCCAATGCTGGCGATGGCTATCCAGCGCCACGGCGTCGACGGCGCCGTCGAAGGCAATGCATCCGTCTTTGTGCTTGCAGCGACGCTGCTAGTCGCTGCTGGCAAGGTCGATGCTATTGCGGGCTGAGTCGTCGACGAGGCTGTAGTCGGAGCACCATTGGCAGGCGGCAACACCGTCAATGTGCGCGCTGGAATGGTGGCGACTTGCTTCTGCCCGCTCTGCACATCGAACCAGGTCAAGGTGACCGCCGGGATGGTCAACGTACCCGCGTGCTGCGGAAAAATCGCAAAGCTTCGTTCGCGGCGGCCGATCAGCCACTGTCCGTCATCATGCGTGGTATCGACGGATTGATCCGGATACACCGTCGCACCGTCGATCGCCGGCAAGCTTGGCTCGGGCAACGCATCGGCGCCCAGACCCGTGGCTTGAACACTCATGTGCAGATTGATCGGCTGCCCGATGTGGATTTTGTCGTCGGAAGGCACGCCTTCCAACGCGAGTGCAAGCGTGCGCGCGGGTAGCCATGTCGTGCCGCCCCAGTTCGCCGGCGCCGCTTGCACATCGATGGTCACGGGCGCTGAGTCGGCGGTGACCGGCGTGGTGTTGCCGAACAAGCCGCCTTGACCCAGCAAACCCCTCGGATCGTTGGGGTTGCCCGCGTCGGCGGCCTCGCCTTGGAATTCGATCGATGGAATGGTCAACGAGCCGGCATGACGAGGCGTCAGCGCGTAACGTCGCTCCACCACGTGATAGCGATGACCGTTGCGCTCCGATTCGTAATTGAGATCGCCTCCAAGCTGGCGTAAATCGGCGCCGTCTGCCTGAGGATTAGGCAAGGTCCCGCCATTGAGATTGACGTCAAAAAGCAAACGCACGGTGTAGAGCGACTGCTGCCCGACATAGACGCGGGATGGTTCGGCTGTCGTCTCCACGAAAACATCTTTGTCACTGCCATTGCCGTTACTCGCCGAATGGTCAGGCGCAATGACATGCAAGGTCAGAGGTGCCGTCTGGCTTCCTGCAACAGTCAACGCAGGTATCTGCAAATCACCGATATGCTTGGGTCGCAATGCGATGCCGATGATCATCTGCGCCGTAGGCCGGCCGTTGTCGATGCTCAGCGTGCTATTAGCCGACGTGCCAAGCACTTCGAAATCGTTATCCAGCGCACTGAGGTCCGGCGTGTTTACGTTTGTGATGCCATCAATGCGCACGTTGAGCGTTACGGTTTCGCCCAGGTGCGCTTCGCTGCGATCTAGCGTTGCTTGCACACCGTTGGCCATCGCACTCAGCGGCAGCAGCAGGCATAACAGCAAAAGCCAGCGATACATCATGGTTGATCTCCATCACTCGGTTGCGCACCCATGCGCTCCCGATACTCCAGCGCGAACTTCCGACGCAACAGCGCACCCGGATCATCCGGCACTCGCTGCAGATCGCGCCGAACATCGTTGGGAAGTTTCGCCAGCGGATCATCGCTTTCCACCGCGCCCAACTCGTGACTCTGCGGCGCCTGCGCACCCTTTTTCGGCGCGCCCGCCAGTGCTTGATTCATTTGTTGCTGCAGACCCTGCTGTGCCTTGGCAGCCTGCTGCTGTGCGCTGGCCGATGTGGGGGACGGCGTTTGATCCGGCGCATTTTGCGCGCGCTGATTGCCCGCGTCTTGCTGCGAATCGTTGCGTTGCTGATTGTCACGGGATTGCGCGTCTTGAGATTCGCTTCCACCATTTTTCTGCTGGGCATCTTGCCCCTGGTTACGTTGGTTTTGGCTGCGAGACGCGTCGCTGTCTTGCTGCTGTCCGGACTGGCCGCCTTGCTGACCCTGGTTCTGCTCGTCCTGATTCTGTCCGGACGATTGCTCCGAACCACCGTTCTGGCCGTTCTGCTTATCCTGGCTACCGTTGCCGCCGCCTGATTTTTGTTGCTGCTGCGATGACGAATCCTGCGGCGGCTTGCGCATGGCATCTTCGACTGCCTTGCGATTTGCGCGCGCATCATCGTTATGCGGATCAGCCTGCAACGCCCGATCGTAAGCCTTGATTGCGTCGGGATAACGGCCGAGCTTGGCTAGCGCATTGCCCAAGTTGTATTGGGCATCTGCTCCCTTGGCCTGTTCGAGCGCCTGCGCTGCCGCAGCGTAGTCTTTCGCACGATAGGCGGCGGCGCCGCGCCACGCCGGATCCTTCGCCAATTGCTGCGCCTTGGCGGCATCGCCCCGCTGCAATGTATGGAATGCTTGCTGGTCGGGCCGCTGCCACCAATCCTGCCAGCCGGAAGCGCGCGCAGCGTTCGGCCATAGCGGTAACAACACCAGTGGCAGGAGCAATATCCACCCGCGACGAAACGTCATGGCAGCGACAAGCAACAGCGGCAAGAGCAACCATGGGCCCTCATCCTGCCACGCATCGCCACGCTGTCCGTCGGCAACCGCCGTATGTTGGGTCGGCTGAAGTTCGGCATGGAGTGCGGCTGTATCGCTGCCATCTTCACTCAGTACCACGTAGAGACCACCGCCCGCCTGGACCAACGCACGCAGGTTTCCATCGTTGCGGCGTGCTACGACGATGTTGCCCTGCTCGTCGTGCAAAAAACTGCCATCCGCTTGCGGCACGGGCGCGCCCTGCTCCGTACCTATACCGAGCACGGAAACATGCACCCCGGACGCCAATGCATGGCGCGCAGCGGTTTGTGCCGCGGAGTCGGCATCGTCGGTAATCAACACTAACGATCCGCTACCCGCCTTGGCGTTATGGATCAGTTGAACCCCCTGCTCGATGGCTTGTGCGGCGTTGTCACCATCGACAGGCATGGTGTCCGGAGCCATGGCGTCGAGCAGATCGTCGAGACTGTGTGCATCGCTGGTCAACGGCGCCACCACGAATGACTGGCCTGCGTAACCGATCAGCGCATTCAAACCATCCTTGTTCGCAGCGAGGAGATCATGCGCTTTATAACGCGCACGCTCGATACGGCTCGGAAGCACATCGCGCGCCAGCATGTGCTGGGATAGCGAAATAGCGACGACCTGCACCGCGCGGTCCGCGTACAACGGTTCGGCGATACGACTCCAGGTGGGACCAGACAACGCCAGCATGCAAAGCGTCCAGCCAACTGCAAATATGGTGGATGGCCAGCGCCTATCTCGCGCTCCACCACTCAGCAGATGCGGCAACAGCTCGGCATCGGCAAGTCGACTGAGTTCACGTTGCGCAGCATTGCCGCGCAAACCAAGCATCAGCAGAACTGGAAGCGCTAACAGCCCAAGCAACCACCAGGGTTGCAGAAAGTGAAACTGATGCAGGGCTTCGCTCATGCCTGCACTACTCGCAATCGTGGCCAAAGCATGCCCAGCAGCAGAAACAGGACTGCTGCGGCAAGCGGAGCCCGGAACCATTCATGCCGCAAGCGAAGACTCGGGCCTTGTTGAGGCATCGGCTCCAACGCGTCGATCGCGCGATAGGCATCGGCCAGCTGATTACCGTCGGTGGCTCGATAGAACTGTCCGCCGGTCTCATGCGCCATGTAGGTGAGCATGTTCGCATCCAGATCGGCCGATGGATTGATGACGCTGTCGCCGAATAATCCGGGAACCGTCATGCGGGTGGCGCCAATACCGATGGTATAGATGCGCACACCGGCCGCCTTTGCTGCGCGTGTGGCGTCCTGTGGTGAGATGCTGCCGGAGTTATTGACGCCATCGGTGAGCAGAACCACGACGCGCGCCTGTTCGGGTAATGCCGCCAGTCGCCTTACAGCCACCGCAATCGCATCGCCAATCGCGGTTTCGGTGCCTGGCAGCCCAACGGCAGCGCTTTGCAGTTGAGCACGCACGGCATTGAGATCATAGGTAAGCGGCGTGACCAGGTATGCATGCGTAGCAAACAAAATCAGCCCGATCTCGTCCCCGCTACGGCGTGAAATGAAATCGCTTGCAATGGCTTCTACCGCACCAAAACGACTGAGCTGCTGGCCGCCCAATTGCATATCGGGCGTCTGCATGCTGCCCGAGAGATCGACGGCCAGCATCATCGCGCGGCCGCTGTGCTGTTGCGCCTGTGGCGGCCCCAGGGTTTGCGGTCGCGCGGCTGCGACGAGCAGGCATAGCCAGCCGAGACTCAATAGCCATGATGTCGCGCCGCGCGTTGGCACTCGGCCAACAGCACCCCATGACAAACCGACATGCGGTAAGCGGAGCGCGTGCCCAGGAGCAGCCGGCTTCAGCACAAGCCACAACAGCCACGGTAATGGCAGCGCTACAAACACCCAGGGCCATGCGAATTCAGGCATGCCTCGGCTCCTTTTCGGCGTGTTTAGCGTGCCTTAAAGCTGAGTGCAGCCAGCGATGCACAGCGGACTGCATGGCGACGCGGTCGAATTCGGCGCGTGGTTGATACATACGCGCTTCAAGCGTCATCAATGTATCGACCGTTGCCGTGTCGACCGGTACTTGCGCCAATACTTGCCGCCAGCGCTCGCCCTGCAGTTGATGTGCATCGGCGGCATAGCGTCGTGCAGCTCGCCGAAGAAGCTGGTGTAGCGAAGCGGCATACGCGATGTCGTCGTCGGGATGGCGCGCTGCTAACGACGGAATTTCGGCAAGAATCTGTTCTCGCCAGATGCGTTCACGACGCGCACGACGGTAAATCAAGTACGCCACTATCGACACAACGCAAAGCACGCCCATTAGCACCCACCATCCTGGTGCAGGCGGCCACCAGGGCGGGGCGGCCGGCAGATGGATGTCCCGCAATGCGAGGTCACCCGGTGCTTGGAGGAGTTGCCTGCTCATCGGCGCCCTCCAGCATCGCGCAACAAGGCGGAGGTTGCTTCCAGCGGATCGACGACAGTATCGATAACACGACACGGGGTGCCTAACGACTGAGCCATCGCAGCAAGACGAGCCTGCCCTGATCCAAGGTGTTGCTGGAACGCCTCGCGCTCACGGGTGGATTGCAACGCCAGATGGTGGCGTTGTCCATCATGTTCGATGGGGTAATGCCCCGATGGAGGCAGTTGCAGTTCGAGCACATCGGCAACAACCAATATGCGCAGCGCCGTATGGCGCATCATCTCGAGCATGCGGTTGCGCGCCGATTCGTCAGTGCTTTGACCATCGCTGATGAGCAATACACGATTGGCGCTCTGTTGAAGTCTGATGACATGCTGCAGAGCTTGCGAAAGCGGTTCCTGTCGATCAGACGGTTCCGCGTCGTACCTGGCCAACGCACCGCATACGTCCAGTGCGCCGCGCGCGCCTGCACGAGGACGTTGCAGGTGAGTATGCCCCCCGAAAACCATGAGCCCCACGCGCTCTCCAGCCTTCACTGCGTACCAAGCCGCCAACGACGCGGCGCGTGCAGCTTGTACGGACTTGAAGCGTGCACGTGTTCCGAAACGCATGCTGGCGTGCTGATCCAGCAGTATCAGCAGCTGCCCTTCACGCTCTTCCTGGAAGAGCTTGGTGTGCAACCGCCCGCTACGTGCTGTCAGCCTCCAATCCATGCGCCGTACATCATCGCCCGGCTGATAGGCGCGTGATTCGGCGTAGTCCATGCCACGCCCGTATAGACGGCTGGTTTGCGTGCCGACGCGCGTCGCGCGGCTATCCTGTGGCGGCAATCGCAGATGTGCCACACGACTGCGCAGAGCGATCAGCTCCGCCAGCGAGACGTTGACGCGTCCATCGCCGTCCGTATGTAGCGAGGCATCCGTATTCACGGCAGCGGTACGAGATCCAGCAGGCGATGGATGACCTGTTCGCTGCGTACGCCTTCGGCCTCAGCCTCGTAACTGAGCAGCACGCGATGACGCAACACTTCGTACACGATGGCGTGAACGTCTTCCGGCAGCGCAAAATCACGACCGCTCAGCCACGCATGCGCACGCGCACAGCGATCCAGTGCGATGGTGGCACGCGGGCTAGCGCCCCATGCGATCCAGCGTTTCAGTTCAGGGCCGTAACGTCCTGCGTCACGCGTAGCGAGTACGAGTTGGGTCAGATACTGCTCCAAGGCAGGCGCCATGTGCACATTCAGCACAGCCTCACGCGCGGCGAACACATCACCCTGCGTCACGATGGCTGCACCCGCGGTTGGCTGATGCATGGGCTTGTTGGCTTGCGCGCGCGCCAACCGCAGGATCGCCAACTCGGATGCGGCATCGGGATAACCGATCGTTACATGCATGACGAAACGGTCGAGTTGGGCCTCGGGCAACGCGAACGTGCCTTCCTGTTCGATCGGGTTCTGCGTGGCCATCACCATGAACAACTCAGGCAAACGCCAGGTGCTGCGCCCGACGGTGATCTGCCGTTCGGCCATTGCCTCCAGCAGCGCCGATTGCACCTTCGCTGGCGCACGGTTGATCTCGTCGGCCAGCACGATGTTGTGAAATAGCGGACCGCGCTCGAATTCGAAACTGCCGGACTGGGGGCGGAAGATATCGGTACCGGTGAGATCGGCCGGCAAAAGATCCGGCGTAAATTGCACTCGATGGAAATCGGCTTCGATGCGCTCCGCTAGCGCCTTCACGGCGGTGGTCTTGGCTAAGCCAGGGGCGCCCTCGACCAGCAGGTGACCATCGGCCAGCAAGGCGATCAACAGGCAATCGATAAGCCGCGGCTGGCCAATGATATGGCGCTGAAGATCGTCGCGCAGGCGAAAAAACGCTTGTTGCAGGTGCCCGGGGGCGGGGGCTTGGGGCATGTCCATCCGAAAATCCTGTGCTGCTTCTTGCGAGTACAGACAGCGGCCGGGCGGGAAAGTTTGACGGGACGCCGTCGCGTTAACGAAAAAGGGGCGACAACTTGGCCGCCCCTTTCTGTCTCTACTTCTCTGTCTCTACTTCGTTGTCAGCATGCGTTTACTGCAGACTATCGCTCAGGATGCGCGGCGTGACGAAAATCAGCAGCTCATCCTTGTCGTTGATGCGTTGCGTGCTGCGGAAGAGCACGCCCAAGCCCGGAATATCGCCCAGCCCCGGAACTTTGGAAATCGTGTCAGTCTTGTTGACTTCATAGATACCGCCGAGCACCACCGTCTGGCCATTGTCCACGAGCACCGAGGTGTTGAGCGAACGTGTATCGATAACAGGAACCTGACCGCTGCCTGGGACCGTTATGTAATGGTCCAGCGAGTCCTTGTTCACATTGATCGCAAGGTAGACACGGTTGTCAGCTGTAATGGTAGGTGTCACCTTCAGTTCGAGCACCGCGTCCTTGAACGCTACGGTAGCCGTGCCGCTCGCACCACCACCACCGACACTGTTCTGGTACGTCACATAGCCGATTTCTTGGCCTTGGCGGATATCCGCTTCCTGCTGGTTGGCAGTAATCACGCGGGGGCTGGAAACCACTTCGCTGCGGCCCTCAAGCTGAGCAGCTGAAAGCTCAAGATCCAGCGCATAGTTCTTGCCAAGGATCGCAGCGGCAAGCGACGAGGCCGTACCGGTGGTCGGGGTAGCAGGCAAATCTACCGCCAGCCCACCCGAGCCAAGTGTAGCCGGATTGACGGGGGTACTGACGCCACCGTTATTACCCTGCGCACCACCTATCGAACTACCAACCTGGATGACCTGACCGCTCGGATTGGAACGATTTGCGCTCACACCCCATTGAACGCCGAGATCACGCTCGAAGTCATCCGTTGCAATGACGATGCGGGACTCGATCAGTACCTGCTGAACTGGACGATCGAGCTGGGCGATAATTCCACGCAACTCCGCTGTCTTCTCCGCAGTGTCGTTTATCAACAAGGTATTGGTACGCAGATCGAAGGTCACGCTGCCGCGAGTGGAGAGGAATCCGCGGCGCTGAGATGCGGCACCAGCGCCGCCGCCGCTGACACTCTGCATGCTGCCAGTCGTGAGTAGCTTCGCTATGTCCTGAGCTTTGCCATAGCTGATCGGTACATAGGTTGTGACTAGCGGCGCGGTGTCTTCCGCCTTGAAGCGCGCATCGGCCAAACTTTGTTCGTAGTCAGCCAATTCCTTCTGCGGCGCAATCCAGATCACATTACCATCGCGGCGCTTGTCCAGATCCTTGGCGCGCAGAATCACATCCAGCGCCTGGTCCCACGGGACATTGACCAGTCGCAGTGTGACGCTACCACCCACCGTATCCGATGCAACCAGGTTCAGGCCCGACACATCCGCCAGCAGCTGTAGCGCGGAACGCACCGGAATATCCTGGAAGTTGAACGTCACCCGATTGCCGGTATAGGCCGGCTCCACGCCCGGAGCGAGCTTATCGGTCTTCGCGTCATGCTTCTTGGGCGTCACTTCGACGACATACTGGCTCGCCGTTTGGTACGAAGAAGTTTCCACGTCGCCACTGAAAGCGATATCCAGGTGCACGCCACTGGGTGTGGTATGCGGCGTAATCGACTGCACAGGTGTAGCGAAGTCCATCACATTCAGACGCTGAGCCTGGCTGGCAGGCAGCTGCGCGTTGTCGATATCAACCGCAACATTGTCGCTAGTGCGGTGCATGTTGGCATTCGCGCCCGAACCGTTGAAGTTGACCAATACGCGGCCGGAACCATTGGTGCCGCGCTGGAAATCGATGTTAACGATTCCCGGCCCGTTTATTGCTGAGGGCAGCGCCTTGGACGGATCGATGGTGGCGGCCGTGGTCACCGGTTGTGCCTGATTGCCGTTGTTGACCACCAGGACCAGGCTGTTGCCTTCGACATGTGACTTGTAGCTCGACGCCTGCATCAGTTCGATCACCACACGAGTGCGTCCGCCGGCCGAGACCGCCGAAACGCCGGTGGTCGTACCGACGCCGATATCCTGGTGTCGCGCCGCGTCGTTCGCGGTATCCGGAAAATCGACCGCAATGCGCGGCGGGTTGTCCGTGGTGAAGAGGCGTGGTTCAGGAACCTGGCTGCTGTCGAAGTTCATGCGCAGCTCGACGCGCCCACCGGGCAAGGTCTTGTAGGTGATGTTTTGCAGTGTGCTGGTCGCGGCAGCGGCATTCGCCCATGCCGCAGCACCCAGCACCATGATGGTCATCAGGCAACGGCTCGCCAGGTGCATGGCACGGCTCCGGACTGGTTTGATTGGATTGGTCATTGCATCAGCCCCTGTATTCCTATTTCGCGCCGAGCGCGACGCTGGCTGGACGTTCCATCCAGCCACCATTGCCGTTGGAAACCAATTCGACCAGATCGACCTTGTCGCCGCTGATGGCGGTGATGCGACCGTAGTTCTGGCCCATATATTCGTTCGCGTGCACACGGTGAATCACACCACCCGGATCCTTGATCAAGGCCTCCATGGTGGCGCCATTACCGATGGTGCCGACCATTTTCAGGCTATCCAGCGAGTAGGCTTCGAGTGGCTGCCTGGCGCGGCCTTCGTCCGGGCGAGGACCGTTGTTCTCATTCAACTCGTCCGGGCTCGCGCTGAATGGATCGCGCTTGTCCTGGTCGGTGTAGGTGAATGTCTCGAATGTCTTGATCACCGGCAGCGGTGGAATCGGCGCGCCGCGTTTGGCTTTTTCCTGTGCGACCCATTCGCGAAGGTCTGACTGACCCTGGCATCCACTGATGACCAAGGCGATACCAGCCAGCAGCAGCAGCTTGGCCAACCGGGTGGGCTTATTGGCAGTCATGATCCTCATTTCCGCCCCCCCGGCTTCTTGTTTTTCGCCTTGCTGGCCGTGTCACCGGTTTCGGAGTCGTCGAGGTAGCGATAGGTCTTTACCGTACCTTGCAGCACCAACAACTGGTTCGGATTGGGCTCGGCGCCCTTGGCAGGCGGATTGAGCGGCGTCAACGAAACGTCGTGCATCGTGAGGATCACCACGCGCGGCAAAGATGCGACACCACTGATAAATGTTCCGAACTGATGATAGGTACCGATCATTTTCAGCTGAATCGGCTTTTCGGCGTAGAAATCTTTCGGTACTTCGGTACCTGGCTGGAACAGCTCCTGCTGCAAACCCGCCGACAATGCAGTTTGCGAGACGTCGACCAGCAGCTCCGGCATTTCCGTCTTGCTAGGCAACTGACGCAACAGCTGCCGCAGCATGTCTTTCATCTCGTCCAACTGCTGTTGCAGCGCTTCGAGGTTGACCGACTTGGCCTGCTTTTCGGAGAACTCGCTCTTCAGCTGCACTTCTTTGGCAGCCAAATTCTCTAACGTGCTTTGCTGGTCGCTGATAACCAGATACCAGCCAAGAAATGCGATCACCACAAACAGCAGCACGGTGAAAAACGTCTTGACCGATTTCGGCCAGCCCCCAATGTTGTTGCGATCCAGACTGCGCAGATCGTCGAGGAGTTTCATCACTTGGCCCCTCCCTTGACTGGTGCGGCAGCGGATGGCGTCGGAGCTTGGGTAGAGGCCGGAGGCGTCGCAACAACCGGTTTGGTCGGGACAGTAGTGGAAATCGGTGTCACCGAGGAGCCGCTACTGCTCGATGCGGCCGGGGTAGCCGAACCCTGCTGCGCAGCGCCAGCGTCCTGTTTCGGACGCTGCAGGGCAACAGTCAATCCGAAGCTATATGGCATCCGTGAAGCATCATGGCTGTTCTCGGTCTTGCTTAAATCGGTCTGCCCCATCCAAGGCGAACCCTCGATGTTGCGCATGTAATCGGCGACGCTGGCGTTCGACTGCGCAACACCGCCAAGCACCATCTGATCACCGTTCTGTTTGATCGAGGTCAGGCGCGCACTAGTCGGAATCGTCTTCACCAGCTCGTCAAACAAATGCACCATCTGCGAACGGTTGGCTTGCAGCTGTTCGATGATCTGCTTGCGCGCCAGCAGCTGCGAACGAACGTTTTCCAGGTCGTTGATCTTGGTGAGCCTTGCGTCCACTTGCTTGATCTGATCCTGCAGGTAGGCGTTGCGCTGGTTCTGGTTGTCGATGCGCATATCCATCCACAACCACCAGAACAGGATGAAGCCGACGGCGACGAGTGCCGCAGCGCCCAGCTGCATGAAGAACTCGCGCTGGCGTACTTTGCGGCGTTCGGCACGCCAGGGGAGTAGGTTGATGTGTGCCATCAGTCGAAACTCCTCATGGCGAGTCCGACCGCGATCATCAGCGCAGGTGCATCCTGGGTCAGCGATTGCGCCTGAACCCGACTGGACAGCGACATGCGTGCCAGCGGGTTGGCCACGACGCAAGGCAGGCCAAGCTGCTCTTCCAGCATCGCGCTGATGCCGTCGATCGATGCGCAGCCGCCAGCCAACACCACCTGATCGACCTTGCTGAATTCACTGCCGGCGTAGAAGAACTGCAGCAGACGGCTGATCTGCTGCACCAGCGATTCCTTGAACGGCTGCAGCGCTTCGGTCTCGTAGGATTCCGGCAGGCCGCCCTTGCGCTTGGCACGACCGGCTTCCTCATAGGAAAGGCCGTACCGGCGCATGATTTCATCGGTGAGCTGCTTGCCACCGAAAACCTGTTCGCGCGAGTAGATGGTGCGCTGGTTCTTCAGCACCGACAGCGTGGTCATGGTGGCACCGATATCGACCACCGCCACCAGCGCCTCGCGGCCGACATTCAACTGATCGGCAATCAGCGTGAAGGCATTCTCAAGGGCGAACGCTTCGACGTCGATCACCTGTGCGGTGAGGCCGCCGAGATCCAGCGCGGCCACACGCATGTCTACGTTTTCCGTGCGCGATGCGGCGAGCAGCACGTTATTCATTTCAGGGTTGTCGCGTACCGGGCCGAGCACCTCGAAATCGAGGCTGACTTCATCGATCGGGTAGGGGATGTACTGATTGGCCTCGACCTGGATCTGGCCTTCCAGATCTTCGTCGGAAAGTTCGGCGGCCATCGGCACGATACGGGTGATCACCGCCGATCCGGCCACCGCTGCTGCGGCGTGCTTGATCTTCGTGCCCGAACGCGCCAGCGCGCGGCGAACGGCTTCGCCAACGGCTTCGACCTCGACGATATTTTTCTCGACGACGGCGTTAGGGGGCAGCGGCTCGATCGCATAGTGTTCCACGCGATAGCGGCCACCGGTCTGGCTGAGCTGCAGCAACTTGACGGCAGTCGAACTGATGTCGACACCGACTAGCGGCGGCTTCTTGGGTGTGAAGAGCCCCACGTTGATTCCCCCTTGACCCCTGGCGTCCCACCAGTAACTGGCAGGATTGCCGGGCCATTAGATCCAAAAATTAACGCAATAGCAACGGTCTACGCGATCTTCTTCGAGACTTTTGACGTGATGGCCTGCACATTTGGACCAACCCGCCGGGTGCCGCGATTAAGGTTTTGCTAATCCGCTGCTCATGTTGCCCATACTGCTACATCTATACTCTGACCTGTTTTGACTCAGGTCTCGCTACACCCACATGACGCGAATTCTTAAAGGCCTCCTGCGCTGGTTCCTCATCCTGGGCTTCAGCGGACTCCTGCTGATCGCCGTAGCCGCCGGGGTGGCTTATTGGTTGGTCGCCCCCCGACTCCCCTCGGTGGCGGTGCTTAAGGATTACCACATGCAGGTGCCGTTGCGGGTATTGACCGCCGACGGCAAGTTGATTGCTACCTTCGGGGAAACCCGGCGCATCCCGGTTTCCATCGACCAGGTGCCGGACATGGTCAAGCACGCGGTCCTGTCGGCCGAGGATGCCGACTTCTACCGCCATCCCGGCGTCGACTGGCGCGGCGTGACCCGTGCAGGGTTCCACGTGCTGGCTTCCGGCGGTAACAAGACCCAGGGCGGCTCGACTATCACTCAGCAGGTTGCACGCAACTTTTTCCTCAGTCCGGAAAAGCTGTATTCGCGCAAATTGATCGAGATGTTCATCGCCTTGCGCATCGAGAACGAGCTCACCAAGGACCAGATCCTGGAGCTCTATCTCAACAAGATGTTCCTGGGCCACCGCTCGTACGGCGTGGCTGCCGCCGCCGAGTACTACTACGGCAAACGCCTGGACCAGCTCACCGTGGCACAGTGCGCCGCCCTGGCCTCTACCTTCCAACTGCCTTCGGCGGTCAATCCGCTCACCAACACCCCGCGCTTGATTGCCCGGCGCAACTGGGTGCTTGGGCAGATGCTTGAGCACAAATACATCAGCCAGCCCCAGTACGACGAAGCCATCAAGGCGCCGGACGATGCGGCGCCGCACGAGCAGCCGATCCAGGTGGATGCGCCCTATCTTGCCGAAATGGCTCGCTTGCAGGCCTTGGACAGGCTGGGTAACGACGCCCTTACCGAAGGCTATGTCGTCAAGACCACGCTGGTCAGCGCACGTCAGTTGGCTGCGGTCGCGGCCCTGCGCGATGGGCTATCCATCTATGACCACCGCCACGGCTGGCGCGGACCGGAGGCTCATCAGGAACTTGCTCCGGGCTCCAGCGAGCAGGACTACAGCAACCTGCTATCCAGCTACAACGATGTCGCGGGCCTCATCCCGGGCCTGGTTATCGCCTCGTCCGCGACAGAAGCGTCGGTTTACTTGGCGGACCATCAGACTATAAAGCTTGGTCTCGCCGCGATGGATTGGGCGCACCCCTACATCAATGACACCCGCGTCGGCGCGACGCCCAAGACGGTGGATGCGGTGCTCAAGCCCGGCGACATCATCCGCGTGATCCGCGACGACAAGGGCAACTGGCAGCTCACCCAGATACCCAAGGCACAGGCCGCGCTGGTATCGCTCAATCCCGAGGACGGCGCCATTCAATCGCTGGTCGGCGGCTTCAACTTCCAGCGCAGCAAGTTCAACCGCGCGGTGATGGCGGCACGCCAGCCTGGTTCGAGCTTCAAGCCTTTCATCTACTCGGCGGCGTTTGAGCGCGGCTTTACGGCGGCTTCGATCATCAACGATGCACCCTTGGCGTTGCCCGATCCGTCCCAGCCAAATGGTCTGTGGACGCCCAGCAACGACGACGGCAAATTCGCCGGCCCCATACGCCTGCGCGAAGCGCTGATCGAGTCCAAAAACCTGGTTTCCGTGCGCCTGCTCGACGCCATCGGCGTGCATTACGCACGCGATTACGTCACCCGCTTCGGTTTTCCGCTCGACGCGCTGCCAAACAACTTGTCTATGGCGCTCGGTACGGCATCCGTGTCGCCGCTGAGCATGGCGCGTGGTTACGCCGTGTTCGCTAACGGCGGCTATCTGGTCACGCCCTATTTCGTCAGCGAGATCGACGATCGCGATGGCAAGCCCGTCTACGTCGCCAATCCGGCACGCGCTTGCGCCGACTGCCAGGCACGCCTGCTGCAGAACACGCCCCCCGCTCCGCCGCCTGCCGACATGCTGACGAATGGCGTATCGGCAAACTCGGCCGGCGCACCCGCACCGGCCGCCAGCGTGGCCTTGGCCGGCGAAACCACCCTGCCCGCCGATGCGCACAACGGCGCCGCTGCACCAGTGCTGGCGCCGCATGTGATCGATATCCGCAATGACTTCCTCATCACGTCGCTGATGAAAGACGTTATCAATTCACCGATGGGCACGGGCTACGCGGCAAAAGCGCTCAATCGCTCTGACCTGGCCGGCAAGACTGGCTCCACCAATGACCATCGCGACGCCTGGTTCGTAGGCTTCAACGGCGATTTGTCGACGGCCGTATGGGTGGGCTTCGATGATTTCAGCTCGCTGGGTAAAGGTGAATTTGGCGCCAAGGCGGCACTGCCGATCTGGGTCGACTATATGGGCGATGCGCTCAAGGGCGCGCCGGAAAAAACCATCCCCATGCCGCCTGGCATCAGCACCGTGCAAATCAACCGTGAAAGCGGCCTGCCCACTGAGACGGGCGATCCGGACGCCATGTCGGAAATCTTCAAGGTCGAGGATATCGACCGCCTGCATAACCAGGCCTTGCAGCAACAGCAGCAAAACCAGGATCAGCAGCAGGCTAACGACATTTTCTGATTTTCCGGTAGTCTTGCCTCGGACGCTGCAAAAGAGGGCCGGGGCATGGCACGAGGCGAGCACCATCGCATCCACGCACACGACCGTGTGCAGCGCAACCGGCTTCGCGTCGCCCAGGAGGCGGCGCGGCTGATGAGCGAGCACGGCATCCGCGACTTCCACCACGCCAAACGCAAAGCCGCCGAGCGATTGGGCGTGCTTGACGAACAAGCGCTCCCTCGCAATCACGAGATCGAGCAAGCGCTGCGCGAACACCAGCGGCTGTTTCAAGCCGACAGCCAACCGCAACTACTGAGAGCAAGGCGCGAGGCCGCCGTGGAAGCGATGCGATTCCTGCAGCGTTTCGAACCACGTCTGGTCGGCACCGTGCTGGACGGCACAGCCGATTCGCATTCCGCCGTTTGCCTGCACGTGTTCAGCGATGATCCGGAAGCGATTGGCATCTATTTGCGCGAACACGGTGTGCCGTTCGAAATGCAGACCAGGCGTTTACGCATCAGCCGTGACGAGCAAGTCGAGTATCCGGTGTTGCTATTCGCTGCCGACAATCTTTCGTTCGACCTGACCGTACTTCCGCACAACGCGTTGCGACAAGCACCGCTGGATCGTATCGACGAAAAGCCGATGCGTCGCGCCTCGCTGGCATCGGTGGAGATCATGCTCGCGGAAGAGGATAACGAGCAGGATGAATTCGAACGCAAATTGTCGGCGGCATTGCGATGATGCCCCTATCACGCCGATAGGCATCCGATTGATGTGGCATGGAAAGCTAGGCCGCTTCGATAAATGGGCTGGACGCCGTACTCTCGGTTATCTGATGAACTGGCCAGTCATATGTTCAGGCCGACCGAATCGATCGTATCGATAAAAGTGGCGGCACATGCTGCCTGCGCCGGATGTGGAGAGAGGTACATCTCAGCCTTTAGCCATTCTTACTGCGGGCAACTACGCATCCGCACCTGACTGCATATATGTCACGCCAACAATGAGCCCCACTGCCATTACACGCGTCACGCGACCTGCTTTAGTTGGGCAAACTTTGGTATCCCTAGAACACTAGCGTCACGCGAGCCCCAAAAAGGACGCCGTTCCGTGCATCCACACCATTTGCATTTCGAATGAATTGCATCACAGGCATGAACGACGCAGCCGGCGTGATCTGCAACGTATAGTTCAGCTCGACTGGATATTCATTGCTCTGCACCGGAACGTACAGTGAGGAACCCGCAGGCAACCCAGTGTTGTATCGCTGCTCCGCCACAGTCACTTTGCCATTGACATGATTACGCCCAATAGCCAGACCAAGGCGATCATCTGGGCGCGAGGAGAATAACCCTGTCCACCAGAAGCCCGCCGACACCAACTCGTCCAGTTTGCTGATGTCGGCATCGGAATGCGAATAGTTGAGGAATACACGAATGCCGGGCGCATCAGCGCGACCGAAGAGCTGCTGCTCGCCACGGAAGTAATAGCCGTTTTCGCTGCCAACCAGCGGCCGGGGCATTAGTGTGTAGTTGGCTGGTAGACCCTCCACGCCTACGACGTAGGGATAGCTTGAGCTGTTGTGAAAGGCACCCACGCGATAATCCCCGTCGAGGCCATTGCCAAAATGAGGCATGTACTCCACCTCACCGAGGGTCATCCTGCCCGTGCTCTTGCCGCGGGTTGTCAGGCTGAGGCCTTGATCATGCGTACGATTCTGTGGATTGACGTCGTACACGCCATACTTGAAGCGCCATGCATTCGCTGGCTTGAATACGGCCACGGCACCATAGTTGCTGAGCGGGTTGGAATACCAACCATTACTGATGTATCCAGGTAACGCGCCACAAAAGCTCAGGTTCTCAAACGCACAGGGAAAGGAAAAGAAATCTGCGGTAGCGTAAAGACGGCCAAGCTTGATGCTCATGTGATCGTCAAACAGTTCCTGTTCCAACGAGAACTGGGTCAAGCGCGCCACGGAGCCGTTACCGTGGATGGCCTGAACCTGCATCAAGGTAGGGAGCCCTGCCTCCTGATTGAGTAGATTGCCGTTGCGATCGACGATTTCCAGACGGAATGTCGCTCCCTTCCAAGACGCCAACTTGCCAAGATCGAGGTAGGCACCGAACCGTATCTGATCGGTATACGAGCTCGCTTGGCGCTGACCACCCGTGACATTGTGGGCGAAGTCGCCCATGTACTTCACACTGACATCGACACCTTTGTCATACCACTGCTCTCGCAGGCCATCCCAACCACCAGTCAGGTATTTATCTGAGCTGAAGCTTTGCGCATGTGCAATGTTGCTCAAGGAAACGGAAGCCACAAATCCGGCACACAATGACGCTCTTGCGATCAATCGCATTCATGAATCTCCATATATTTTTTAAAACTGGCAACTCTTGAACGGCGGTTTCACACCACCGCTTTACCTAGGCAATACCAACCAAATAGCCTCAGTGCGAACGCCCGCCGAACGGGTAAGTCGCGCAGCTGCATTTGCCGAAATCATCCGCTAGTTTTATTGACAGCGAGAGCAATGGACGTCATGCAAAGCGAGGTTGTGCAAGCAGACGACAATTGCGTTGTTTGAACGCTATCAGTCCCTCCTCTTTCGACACATGGCACAACGCAGCAAGAAAAAAACGAAATTCTGCGTCTGATTTCGCCATCAGAAGGCAGGGCGAATGATGAGCCCTAGTCATCGAATTCTGACCGTTGCATATGAGAGTGCAGATTTCACAGCATTTGTAAGGCCCGCGCCGATCTCTGTCACTAAATTGGTCCGTCTTCAAAGTTCGAAGCGCGCTTAACCTCACCGCGCCCAGGGACAAATGCTTACGTACGAAAACATGTCGGTGAATATTTTCTTATGGCTTCGAACCTACACCACGCCAGAGATACTTCCCTCGCAGACTGACTCTTTCCGCATGCCCTCGCCAGCAACATCTCGGCACATTTCGAAGGGGCGTCAACAAGGCAAATGCGAGATATGTCTCTAGTGCAGCCCTTTACCGATCATTCCGTCCGTATAGCCATGAAACATCCATTACAATAAATCGCCTCCGTCGCAGTCTCGACGCAGAGGGCTATGACGCGCCACAAGGGAATACACACATGGAAGAAAAGCGGCTTGCGATCGCAGTAATGGGCGTTGCTGGTTGTGGCAAGACTAGTGTCGCTACCGCATTGGCTTCGCAGATCGGCGGCTACCTGATAGAAGGCGATGCATTCCATCCCCCTGCGAACGTGGCAAAAATGCAGGCAGGCATCCCGCTCGACGATACCGATCGTGCAGGCTGGCTTGATCGGCTTGCTGATGAACTCCACCGTGCCTACATCACGCACTGTCGCACGGTCATGACATGCTCGGCTCTCAAATACCGCTACAGGCAGCGCTTACGCGAAGCAGTGCCAGCGCTGGGCTTCGTCTTTTTGGATTTGCCAATTGACGTCGCGGCGCAGCGTGTGGCTCAACGTAGCAGCCATTTCATGCCTGCTTCCTTGGTCGCAAGCCAATTTGCCGCTCTGGAATCGCCTACTGGTGAGCCATTGACACTGACTGTCGACGCAATGTTGCCGCTCTTCGATATCACGCGCGTAGCGGCAACGTGGTGTGAAACGCTCGACGGCGAATCCGCTGTGACTGACAAGAAACGAGCGGAATAAAACAACGCGTAGGAAGCCAAGATTCCCCGCCCTGCTTGGCGCCAGACTTAGACATACGGATTCAGCCCAACCTTGCCTCGCCATTTGCGGCCGATCTACGCGGCAAGTAGTGCTGCCAACACGGCAGTGTCTGCCCGAACATACACAGGAATGTGCTCCAGTGGAGCTTGGGCGGTAATCCACTGACCACCCTGCATTCGCTCACCGTCGAGGCTGACCCACGTTTCACCGTCGGGCAGCCACAACTTTCGCTCAACTTGGCCGGCATGAAGGATCGGCGCAACCAGAACATCCGTGCCAAACATGTACTGATCTTCCACCTGCCAGCTCTCAGGCTGGTGCGGGAAATCGTAGAACATGGGCCGCATCAACGGATCGCCGAGCGTATGCGCATTCCTCATCAGCGTATCGACATACGGACGCATTCTCTCTCGCAACAACAGCCAATGACGCATGACCTGGAAGTTTTCCTCACCGTAACTCCATATTTCGTTCGGCGAGCCGCTGTCGCACTGCGGGATGCCCTTACGCCATGCTTCAGGCGGTTTGATCTGCGGCTCGCGATAGCCATGCAAACGAAAGACAGGACAGAAAACGCCCCACTGGAACCATCGGATGAGTAGTTCGTGGAAGGCCGGATCGCTGACATTGCCGCCCTGAAAGCCACCAATATCCGTTGTCCACCAAGGAATGCCGGCCAATCCCATGTTCAGGCCAGCTGCCAGTTGATTACGCAGTGAATGGAATGACGAGTGGACATCGCCCGACCAGGCCAGCACACCATAACGCTGACTGCCGGCCCACGCGCAGCGCACCAAGTTGACGATTTCCGTTTCACCCTGTTGCTTTAGGCCTTCATAGAAGCCCGCGGCAAATTGGCGTGGGTAGATATTCCCCACTTCCAATACAGGGCCCAAATGGTAACGGTAGTTGTCGAAGTCGTAGGCGCGGTATTCCGGCTCGGCTTCGTCCAACCAAAACAGCCGGATACCAAGATCGTAGTAGTTCTTCTTCACCTTCTCCCAGACGTAGCGACGCGCCTCGGGATGCGTAGCGTCGAAGAATGTGGTGTTGCCCATAAAATCTAGATTGACCGAAACACCGCGTTCGGTGCTTACCAGGTAGCCTTTCGATTTCATTTCCCGATAGTTGTCGGTGCGGCTATCCACCGTTGGCCAGACGGATACCATCGGCTCGATGCCGAGTGATTTCAGTTCGTCCACCATCGCTTTGGGATCGGGCCAGTCCGTGGGATCGAAACACCACGTACCCTGGTTAGGCCAGTGAAAAAAGTCGATGACGATCACAGACAACGGTAGGTTGCGCCGTTTGTATTCGCGGGCAACATCCAACACTTCTTGCTGCGTGCGATAACGCAACTTGCATTGCCAAAAGCCCGTGGCAAACGACGGCATCATGGGTGCCTTACCGGTGGCTTCGGCGTATTGACGGGTTATTTCCGCAGGCGTGTCGCCGGCGGTTATCCAGTAATCCATCTGATCCGTGACTTTCGCCTCCCACTGCGTATGGTTCTTGGCAAACGCCGCCTCGCCAATCGCGGGGTTGTTCCAGAAGAATCCGTAGCCGAGACTGGAAAGCATGAATGGAACGCTGGCCTGGGAATTGCGCTGCGCAAGTTCCAGCGTGCAGCCCTTCAGATCGAGCCATGGCTGCTGGTATTGACCCATGCCGTAGATTTTTTCTTCGGCGCGGGATTCGAAGCGCACTGTAAGTTGATATTTTCCGCCCGGCACGGGCTTGAATTCACGCGCCTCAATCTTGAGCGCGCTGATATATTTGTCTTGGCTTTTCTCCGTGGCGCCAATACCCACGGTGGTACGCTGACGCCAGAACTCCTCCAGCAGGAGCTCCCCACGAGCGTTATAAAACGCGATCTGCCCTTTGATGTTGAGTACGACCTTGATGTCCCCATTGACCAGAGCTAGCGTTTCTTGACCGCGGAAAATATCCGCTTTGCACTGGGATGGTGGTAGCAGCGCCCAGTCTTCGTCCCTAAGTGCCGACTGACAGGTCGCGCGAACACGTAAACTGTTCTTGCCCCAAGGTTCGATGAGCACACTCTGCCGATCAAAATGCCAGGCAATGCTATTTTCGTTTACGATTAACTCACTCACTATCGTTCCTTGTTTCTTCACGCATCGCTCGGCAACGCATGTCTCGCCATGACTGAATCAGGACGCGGCATGTCATCGAGCTTGTACCAGCGCAAAACGACCACGCCCAGCAATGCGATAAGCCCAGGAATGAACGTAAACAGGGCAACGATGCAATGCATTGCCGTGGGGTTTTGTCCGCTGGCATTTGCTACGTAGCCACTGAGGCCCAACGTCCATCCAACCATCGCCCCACTGATGGCCATTCCCATCTTCAATACGGAAAGCAGCGTAGAAAATATAGCGCCATCCATGCGCTTGCCCTGCTTCCGTTCGCCGTAATCGACCACGTCGGCCATCATCACCCACATCAGGGTCGTCGTTGCCTGATAGAACGTCGACACGATGAAAGTCATGGCTACCATGACCGATATCGACTTCGGCGCGAAGAAAATCGCGATACTCAAGAGCCCGGACAACACACCGCAAAGAGCAAAAGCCTGTCCTTTGCTGCGCCTTTGCGTAAGCGGCTTGGAAAGTATGCTGCCTGCTGCCTTGCCGGTTATGTGTGCACCCAACAGCCATAGAAAATAGTGTGCGCTGCCAAGGTAATAAGTAACGAAGTACATCATGGCGCCGAGTCGAACGACACCAAAGGAAATATTACTAAGCACCAGTAACGCCACTACACGCCACTGATCGTTACGCAGCAGATCGCGCAGATCGGCCAGGAAGTTGTCATGGTTCGCTTTGGTTTTGACGCGCTCGCGCGTGTAAGTGAAACACACTAAAAACATGACGGTGGCAGCGGCCGCCATTGCGCCCATCGCCCAGCGATAACCCATCAACTTGTTATCGCCACCAATGTATTGGGCCAACGGCATCATAAAGAAGGTGGACATGGCACCTCCTAGTGTTGCCAAGAAGAAGCGATACGACTGCAGTGAAATACGTTGCTCGTTGTCCGTAGTGATCACCGCCCCCATGGAGCAATAGGGAATGTTGATGGCCGTGTACATCAGCATCATGAACGAGTACGTGATCGATACGAATATCATTTTCCCGCTCGACGAAAGCGAGGCTGGCACGGCATAGGTCAGCATGCAGCTCAATCCAAACGGCACTGCCAGCCACAATATATAAGGGCGAAATTTCCCCCAGCGCGAACGCGTACGGTCGGCAATAAGACCCATCGTCGGGTCAATGACGGCATCTGCGGTGCGTGCCAACAGGAACAATGTCCCTACGAAAGCAGCAGGAAGGCCCACCACGTCCGTGTAGTAGAAAGTCAAAAAGACAATGACATTGTCCAATCCAATGTGGCTCGCCATGTCGCCGAGGCCGTAGCTGATTTTTTCTTTGACGGATATTTTATTCATGGCACTTCACCTCAGCTCTTGCGCAGAGCCGTTGGCCATGGGCGATGAAAAAGTTGCGCGCGGGCTGCCGGAATCGTGATGGCGCGGCGCGACGACAAAAAGCGACCTATGGGCCGCAAGAAATGTCTTGAGATAGGTGCTCTGGGCGATCCGCAGCCGGATTGCACGCACGCGACAACAACGGATGCTGCAGGCAAAATCCTCTTCATCGGTTCTTCTTCCTTGAAGCAGCAGCCAAGTCCAAAAGTCACTCGGACATATATCCGTAAAACAAACGAACTGTAAAGAACGGCCGGCTTTACAATGCTGCGCAAACAAATGAGCACAAAGCGGCAGCTCTGCGCTTTTTTGCTTAATGATCAAGTAGCCGGCGGGATGTGGCCGTCCTATTACTCACACATCCCTACATCGTCACGATGTGATCTCGACGAAGATTCTCGGAAACATACTTCGGAATTTATCGGGAAGACCTTACGCATGACACGGGCTTTCTTACGCCCGGCACGTCACCATCTATCCGCTTTTGTTCGTCAAACTGGGGCGCGACCTTGGCTTTTCTTTACGCAGCCAAACACTCGGAGCTACCCTTGCTCTGACCCACTCGCCCCTTGCCGAGTAGCAAGGGGGATTTTCGTTTCCTAACAAACATCCTATCGGGCGCTTTTCTTGAAGCGCCGGAGAAAGCTTCGATCAGCGCTTATCGATACCCACGTAATTGCGCGTGTCCGAACCCACGTACAACTGACGCGGACGACCAATGCGCGAACCTGGCGTTTCGTGCTGCTCGATCCAATGCGCGATCCAACCGGCGGTACGCGCGATGGCGAACATCACGGTGAACATTTCCGTCGGAATGCCCAGCGCCTTGTAGATGATGCCGGAGTAGAAGTCGACGTTCGGGTACAGCTTGCGCTCGACGAAGTAATCGTCCTTCAGCGCAGCTTCTTCCAGCTTCATCGCCACGTCGAGCAACGGATCGTTGACGCCCAGTTCGGCGAGCACCTTATGGCACATCTCGCGAATGATCTTGGCGCGCGGATCGAAGTTCTTGTAGACGCGATGGCCGAAGCCCATCAGACGGAAGTTGTCGTTCTTGTCCTTGGCGCGCTTGACGGCGGTTTCCACCTTGTCCGGCGTACCGATTTCTTCAAGCATCTTCAACACGGCTTCGTTGGCGCCGCCGTGTGCCGGGCCCCACAGCGCCGTGATGCCGGCGGCGATGGATGCATACGGATTGGCGCCCGTCGAACCCACCAGGCGCACCGTGGACGTGGATGCGTTCTGCTCGTGATCGGCGTGCAGGATGAACAGCAGATCCAGCGCCTTCGCTGCCACAGGGCTCATTTCCAGCGGCTCGCTCGGCACTTCGAACATCATGTGCAGGAAGCGATTGACGTATTCGAGGTTGTTGCGCGGATAGCGGAACGGCCAGCCGATCGAGTAGCGATAGCAGGCAGCCGCGATGGTCGGCATCTTGGCGATCAGACGGATCGCGGCCAGCTTGCGG
>CAJCJD010000243.1 GCA_903970555.1 Vulcanimicrobiota bacterium | reverse complement strand
GCTGCACTCCTGAAACAGATTCTGCGGATGTGTTTCTTGGAAATATTTGCTGCCAATTTCGGCGGAAGGAATATGTGCGGCGATCGCCAACACCGGAGTGCGTGTGCGATGCGCATCGTATAGGCCGTTGATTAAGTGGAGGTTGCCAGGGCCGCAGGAGCCGGCGCATACCGCCAGTTGTCCAGTAACTTGCGATTCCGCCGAGGCGGCAAAGGCTGCCGCTTCCTCGTGTCTGTAGTGAATCCATTCGATCTGTTTGCGTTCGCGCAACGATTCGGTAATGCCGTTCAGGCTATCGCCGACCAGGCCATGGATGCGCTTCACGCCGGCTTGCATCAGCGTCTCGACAAGGACATCGGCGACATTGCGGATACTCATGACGCAGCTCCTCACATGACCAAGGCAAGGCCTCCATCATGGCAAACCGTAGCTTTGATTTCCGTGAAGGTCCCCGCCGAGGGAGGAGCGTCAGTGGGATCCGATGACCATCGGTTCGGGTTCCAGATGTACCCCGAAGCGGGTCTGCACGCCTTCAATCACCCGTTGTGCAAGGGCCCACAACTCTTGGCCGGTTGCCTTGCCATGGTTGACCAGCACCAGCGCGTGGCGGTTAGAAATGCCGGCATCGCCTTCACGTATGCCTTTGAACCCGGCCGCTTCGATCAGCCATGCGGCGGAGAGCTTCCAGTGCGCATCTTTGCCAGGCCACGCGACGAGTTCCGTATGCTCGCGCTTCAGCGCTTCGCCTTGGGCGGCATCGACGATAGGGTTTTTGAAAAAACTCCCGGCATTGCCGATTACGGCGGGGTCCGGCAACTTACGCGTGCGCAGATGCACCACCGCTTCGGCGACATGAAACGGCGCGGGTTTATCCACACCCATGCGCGCCAGCTCTTCGCGAATGCCGGCGTAATCCAGTCGCAATGCCTGGCTGCGAGGCAGGGCGAAACGTACGGCGGTGACGATGAATCGTCCGGGTTCGCGCTTGAACAGCGAATCCCGATACGCAAATGCGCATGCATCGCGGCCTAAGGTGACGACGCGACGTTCATTCAAATCCCATGCTTCGACGCTTTCGATGAATTCGGCAACTTCGGTGCCGTAGGCGCCGATATTCTGGATGGGCGCAGCGCCAACAGTGCCAGGAATCAGGATCAGGTTTTCCAGCCCTGCGAAGCCTTGGCCCAATGTCCAGCGCACAAAGTCGTCCCAACGCTCGCCGGCGGCGACGGCGATGCGTGCGACATCGCCATCCTGCTCGACGTGCACGCCCCGTGTTTCCATCGCCAGCACGGTGCCGTCGATGTCGCCTGTCAGCAGGATGTTGCTGCCTTCGCCGAGTACAAATAGTCGGCCGGCGCGAATCGTCGGGAAATCGAGCAGTTCCGGCAGTTTTGTCGCGTCGCGGATTTCCGCTAGCAGTTTCGCGCGTGCTGCCACACGCAAGGTGTTGCGTGCGACGAGTGGTGCGTTTTCAATCAGCGTATAGCCGCCCATATCCGTGCGCTCAACCAGCATCGCGAGTTTCCTTTTGCCGCCGTATCTCGTCGACGCACTCGGCCACCAACGCGGGGCCGCGATAGATAAGCCCGGAATAAAGCTGGACAAGCCCAGCGCCCGCATCCATCTTCTCGACAGAATCGCTGCCGTCGAGAATGCCGCCCACACCGACAATGCCAATACGATCGCCCAATCGCTGGCGCATGCCGCGCACCACCTGGTTGGAACGCACGAACAGCGGCTTGCCCGATAAACCGCCTGCTTCATTGCCGTGCGGATCGCTGGCGACGGCCGAATGATCGATCGTGGTGTTGGTGCAGATGACACCGTCCACGTTTGCAGCCAGCAATACGGAGGCGATGCTATCCAGCTCCGCTTCGCTGAGATCGGGGGCGATTTTCAATAGCATCGGTTTGCGCGCACCTTGCTGCGAGCCGAGCCGCTCCTGCGCTTCGCGCAGTGTTTCGATAAAGCGGCGCAGCGTTGCTTCTTCCTGCAGGTCGCGAAGGCCCTGGGTATTGGGTGAAGAAATATTGACGGTGATATAGCTGGCATGCGCGTACACGCGCTCTAGGCAGAATAAGTAGTCGTCCGCCGCTTTGTCGTTCGGTGTGTCTTTGTTCTTGCCGATGTTGATACCCAGCACACCGCGGTAGCTGGATTTCAGCACGTTGCGCACCAACGCATCGACGCCTTCATTGTTGAAGCCCATGCGATTGATGATGGCTTCGTGTTGACGCAGGCGAAACAGGCGCGGGCGGTCGTTGCCGATCTGAGGTCGCGGCGTCACCGTGCCTACTTCGATAAAGCCGAAGCCCAACGCGCCTAGTGCATCGAGATGCGCTGCATTCTTGTCCAGGCCGGCGGCCAGGCCGACAGGATTGGGGAAGTGCAAGCCGAAGGCTTCTGTCGGCAAATCTTGCGGCGGCGTAGCGACGAAACGCCCCAGGTCGCTGCGATGGGCAACATCCAGCCCATAGAGCGTCAGTCCATGTGCGGTTTCTGCATCGAGCTTGAATAGTACCGGGCGAATCCAGTCATACATCGTTACGGCACCTCTCCCACGTAGACGCGTGTGTCGTAGTCGAAGCTTATCCGACCGTCCACCGCGCACGCATCGAATAGCTTGCGCAGCGTTTCGATCATGGGGGCGTGGTTGGAATGGCCCTCTTTGGGCGCGTAAGAGGACGACATCAAGCGTCCACGCAGCGCATCGAAATCCAGTAGCTGACAGTGATCGAATCCCGCAGTGCCGCGCCAGCCCTCGCCGAACCATTCGCGCATGCGCGGCTCATCGGCATAGCGTTCGGCGACGCTGGTGTAATCGGTGCCGTAGGTCTGAAGCAGTGCTTCATAGCCTTGCAGAAATGGCGTGCTGGTCAGGCGACGCGAATTCCAATAGATGGCAGCCAGTCCACCGGGGCGCAGAATGCGATGAAATTCCCGGCGCGTGGCCGCTGGATCGAACCAGTGAAATGCCTGCGCCACTGACACTAGATCGACGCTGCCGTCGGCGAGCGTCGTGGCATCGGCACGACCGTCCACCGTGTGGAAGCGCGGATTGTCGCCCAGCCATGCTTCTGCTGCGCCGCGCATCGCGGCGTTCGGTTCGACTGCGGTGACGACATGCCCGGCATCGAGAAACATCTTGCTGGAGATGCCCGTGCCCGCGCCGACATCGGCCACGCGCCAACGAGCGTCGACGCCATGCGCATTGCGCAGCCAATCGAGTAGGGCAGGCGGATAGTCAGGACGGTAACGTACGTAATCGTCGACGCGATTACTGAAACGTTCGGTGCTGCGCAGGTTTTCCATGGTGTCAGCCATTCAATTGTTGACCGCCGTCGACGCAAATCGTCTGTCCGGTGATCCAGCCTGCCCAAGGCGAGGCAAGAAAGAGTGCGGCATGGGCCACATCATCCGGTGTGCCGTAGCGGCCGAAAGGAATTTTCGCCAGCACGGTGGCGTAGCGTGCGGGGTCTTCACGCTTGCAACGGTCCCACAGGCCATCAGCAAACTCGATCGAACCAGGTGCGATGGCGTTGACGCGAATGCGCTGCCCAGCCAGGGTCAACGCTTGTGACGTGGTGTAGTGAGACAACGCCGCTTTCATGGCGCCATATGGAGGGGTAGTGGGGCGCGGATGCAGCGCAGCGATCGAGCTGGTATGCAGGATACTAGCGTGTTCAGACTTGGCCAGATGAGGTAGTGCTGCTCGCGATGCACGCACCGCTGCCATCAAATCGACGTTAAAGTCGGCGAGCCACGCATCATCCCCTTCGCCAAAACCATAGCCACTGGCGTTGTTGACCAGCACATCGATGCCGCCCAAGGCCGCGGCGGATGCGTCGATAAATTCGATGATGGCGCCCGGATCGGCCAGATCGCAGCGCTGTGCATGCGCAGTCACGCCAAGCGTGGCAAGTTCATAAGCCACGGTGCCGAGTGCGGCCTGGCCGCGTGCGCAGATCGACACCGACGCACCCGCTCCGGCGAAAGCCAGCGCAATGCTGCGACCTATGCCTTTGCTTGCTCCAGCAACCACGACGCGATAGCCGCGGAAGTCGAACGGTGGTCGCTTTTCCTGCGGTGCGGTCTGCATCGGACTCATGGTTAATTTCCATGCATGCTGTGGAAGCCGATGCCTACCCCGAAAATCACCAGGCCAAGGCAGACCAGCGCCACCAGCACGCTGAGCGCCAGTTGTACGTAACCCAGCACAAGCCCTGCGATAGCGAAGCCATCGCCATCCATCGTACCTGCCGCCCGGCGGATCTCACCGCGCGCAGCATGGCCGCAAACGATGGCGACGATGGCGCCGAGCAAGGGCAGCACACACCAGGAGGCGATGCCGAATGCCAGGCTGATCACCGCCAATACGTTGGTGGGTTTGTACACCGGAGGCTGATAGCTCATCGAGGCATCCATCCAGCAGGTGATGGGAGATCGAAGTGTGCGGCGATCACGGGAAATATCCGCGTGATCGCCGCATCGGCATTACAAATCGAACTTAATGCCTTGGGCCAGCGGCAGCGAGTTCGAGTAGTTGATGGTGTTGGTCTGGCGACGCATGTAGACCTTCCATGCATCCGAACCGGATTCGCGACCGCCACCGGTTTCCTTTTCACCGCCGAACGCACCGCCGATCTCGGCACCGGACGTGCCGATGTTGACGTTGGCGATGCCGCAATCCGAACCGGCGGCCGACAGATATTGCTCGGCCGACTTCAGGTTCTGCGTGAAGATGGACGACGACAGGCCCTGCGGCACACTGTTCTGCAGTTCGATCGCTTCGTCCAGCGTCTTGAACGGCATCACGTAGAGAATCGGCGCAAAGGTTTCCGTCTGCACTACCTCATCGCTGTTCTTCAGCCCGGTGACGATAGTGGGCAGCACGAAGTTGCCCTTACGATCAGTCAGCGCAGCACCGCCTGTGCGCACAGTGCCACCGCTGGCCTTGGCCTTCTCGACAGCTGCAACATAGGCATGCACGGCTTCCTTGCTGTTGAGCGGGCCCATCAGCGTGGTGGCGAGAGTCGGATCGCCGATCTTGCCTTCCACCTGCTTGTAAGCGGCGATCAGCTTGTCGGTGACATCGCCGATGATCGACTCATGCACAAATAGGCGACGCGTCGTGGTGCAACGCTGTCCGGCCGTGCCGACTGCGCCGAACACGATGGCAGGAATCGCAAGCTTCAGCTCCGCGCTTTCGTCCAGGATGATGGCGTTGTTTCCACCCAGCTCCAGCAGCGAGCGGCCCATGCGATGCGCGACTCGCTCGCCGACGTGACGGCCGACCTTGGTAGAGCCGGTGAAGCTGATCAGCGGAATGCGTTTGTCGTCGACGAAGGTCTGCGAAAGATCCGTGCCGGCGTCGTTAAACAGGAAGAACAGGTTCGGGAAGCCAGCGGCCTTCAATGCGTCGTTGCAGATCTTGATCGTGGCGATGGCCGACAGCGGCGTCTTCGGCGACGGCTTCCAGATGCAGATATCGCCGCAGATGGCAGCGAGCATCGCGTTCCATGCCCATACCGCCACCGGAAAGTTGAACGCGCTGATGATGCCAACCAGACCCAGCGGTTGGTACTGCTCATACATGCGGTGGCCCGGGCGCTCCGAATGCATGGTGTAGCCGTAGAGCATGCGGCTCTGGCCGACTGCGAAATCGGCGATGTCGATCATCTCCTGCACTTCGCCATCGCCCTCAGGCTTGATCTTGCCCATTTCCAGCGCAACGAGCGAACCCAGCGCATCCTTATGTTTGCGCAACGCCTCGCCACACAGGCGCACGGCTTCGCCGCGTTGCGGGGCGGGGGTGGTACGCCACACCTTGAAGGCTTCCTGTGCACGCGTGACGATGGTTTCGTAATCGGCGGCGCTGGAGGCATGCACGGTGCCGATTACCTCGCCGGTAGCCGGGTTCAGCGGCTGCAGGGTGCCCGCATTGGTGGTCTTGGACCACTCGCCGTTGCCAAGATAGGTGCCCGACTGCTCGCCGGTAAGACCGAGCGCCTTGAGGATTTCGTGGGACATGCGTGCTCCAGAGCCGTGGCGCCTCGCGGCGCCCTGAAAAGGGGGAACGCCTATTCTATCAGGGCAGGGGCCTTGGCCGGTTCCGCCCGGATCGCGCTGGCCCGAGATCCATGCCAAAATCGCGGCCCATCAGGCACTTCAGCCCGCGCCCCCGTAGCTCAGTTGGATAGAGCGTCCCCCTCCTAAGGGGAAGGTCGTACGTTCGAATCGTATCGGGGGCACCATTTTCGCGATGGACGATGCCGTGCCGCATAGCGCAGGCCGCCGGGCAACATCGCTCAAGTGAGCACGTATTTCTTATTCGCTTTCGCTTGGAAAGCGCGTGGTCTTGTTGATTATTTATCGAAGATCACGACGGCAAATTTAATGGCTAACGCGCATGTTACGTCGGCGCTGACAGAAAGGTCGTCGCGCCTGTTACGGCTTTCTGCAACTCACAATATGAATGTCCTTCTGCCACGACTACCGCGCTGCACCAATTCGCTGACATACATCAGTGGAGATATCGGCGACGTCAGCCACGCGAAAGAAAATGGCGCTTTTTACGTGGTAATTCCATCGAAATCGAGCGCCAGCTGAATTTGATCAGCGACGCACGCAACACTTGTCAACGTTCAAGAGTGACGCTCGTTCTGGCAATTGCGCGATGTGAGGGGCACGCGATGGATGCAGGATTCTGGAGGAGACACCATCGGCAATGCTCAACAACAACTGATGACCCCACTCGACGCATGCAATGCCGCTTTCTCCATCCATGGCGAGGCGGCAGATTCCCATACATAACGTCCGCTAACAGACATAGGAATTTGCCATGAATGCAAAGTCGACACTAACCGTCATCGGCCTGGTTATCGGTGCAGCGATGGCCTCGGGTTCGGTAATGGCGCAAGACACCCCGGTTCCGGGTCATCCCCGTATCAACGAAGTGAATCAGCGCCTGCAGAACCAGCAGAACCGCATCCAAAATGGCGTGGCAGACGGCAAGATCAACGCCACCCAGGCGGCCCACGATGAAAAGCACGATGCCAACATTGCCCAACGCGAAAGCGCCGATGAGGCGAAAGACGGCGGCCACATCACCAAGCAGCAACAGCGCAACCTCAACCGCTCTGAAAACCGCAACAGCAAGCGCATCTACAAGCAGAAGCACTGATCGGTAGCAACAACCATCATGAGCCTCAATCCTCCCGTGTTCGCGCGGGAGGTTTTTTTGTGTCATGGGTTTGATGCGCGGCACAGCGAGCGCAATCGAACGGTCGTCGGCTGCCGTATTTCAAAAAGAAAAAGGGCTTGCGCGGCAGAAGCCATCGCAAGCCCTTGATTTTCATGGTGCGGAAATAGGCGTCGAATCGTGCCTTGTAAAGAGCTTTACGTCGCCGTTTGTTCCATTTTAAATTTTTGAGTTACCGTCAAAGTTACCGTCAGGTACTCCCTGCTTGCCTACTCAATTGCGCAAGTTGGTCGAAAGCCGCTCCCGTAAATAGGAATTCCCAGCGCCGGGCTCAACGGGTGGGGCGCGATAGGACGCGCACGAACATCTCCGCAATGGAGACACTGCCTCCGGTGCCAGATTATTCAGTCAGTTCCGGACTGTGCAGAAACATGGCGGCCCTGAGCGAACATTTCTGCCATGGGCGCGTGGCCTGCATGGCTGGATGATTCGCTTGGAAACTTCCTGCAATGACGCATCGGTCAACGGTCTTCCATGATTCCGTTGTCTTCGGGCCGTACTGGGTCGGGGCGGATGAGAGCGGACACGATTGCAATGGATAGCCGAGCAGAAGCGCATGAGGATCAACAACATTAATGAACCCGACCGTTTTCAGCGGTTACAGCAACAATATGAATTTTCGCGGGATCGACGCGCGGAGCTGGTCGAGAAATCTAAACGCGCAGCGGAGGGCGTTAATGCAGCTATCGCTAATATTTCCGACGTAGTGCTGACGAGGCAGATCGAGCTATTGCCGCATATAGAGCGCGTGAAGCAGCTAACCCGCAATGACCTTGAATTTAAATACGATTACGACGGCAACGTAAAGCGTAAGCTCATTACGGCGCAGAGGGTGCAAGAAGAATTTCGCAAGACGCAGAAGGCTGTTGCCGAGACTTTCGCGCCCGACAGCATGAAAAAGGCGAGTGATGAAGGCCACGACAAAATGTCCTAAGCGGACTCGCCTGTCCGGCGATTTTGGCGTTTAAACGTATTGGAGCGAGTGCGAGAGGTGAGGCCATGTGGGACGACGAGATCGAACAGACGAAGGCGCACGCCGTTCGGGCAAATAGTGTCATTGAAAAATTCACCGAGCAGCTAAGTCACTACACCTTCGAAAACAGCGGTGACCGATTAAACGTCGCACTCCCGCTTTTGAAGGCATCGATTGATATTGCTGCCGCTGCTACGCGCTTGCTCACTCTCGATCCTGTCCAGTACGGCGGCGCAGCTGAAGCTATGTTCCGTCCGCAACTTGAGCGCTATTTGAGGGCTGTCTATTTCGCTTCGCCGAATCTCACAACAGACGAACAGGTCCGCGCGTTCTTGGACGAAGACAAATTCAAAGTGCAGTTTGATGACCTGACTAAGTCCGTTGCAGCCGAACTCGTTCGCCAGATAGGCAAGCCGAACGATCCCTTAGCCACCGCTTTTTCGAATATCGTCATCTTTGAAAAACACGACCTACACGGGGCCGTGCATGGCGGCAGACTGGTGGTGCTGCGCTACCTCAATGAGTGGGTGGCTTATAACCCCTGGCCGCTGTCGTATGGCACGCAGGTAGATGCCATGTTGCATCTATGTATTTTGGCGTACGGACAAGCGGCCTATCTTCACGGCTCGGATTTGATAATTACGCCGGATTTCGCAAAAGCCTGGGTTGAGGCTATGCCTGAATTCGCGGAGACGATCGCGGTGGGCGTGCCAGCTGACTAGCCTTTGTCCTTGTCGATAAGTTCGTGCTGAGGACTGTCTCGCCTAACTCGGCAAGCTTGCCGCGTGCCTTGGCGATTTCGCTTGTCGCGACGCGTTTATCGTTGCAGCTTTCTTTGTCAGTTTTGCGCTAAACGGGCGCTATTGCACGTAAGCTCCAAAAACAGACGTCGGGACCGCTTTTGCGTGCACCCTCGCTCTTGTTTCAGACAAGCCTGCTTCAGGCTAACGACACATCCATACAACTCTCCATTCACGGAGAACTCGCCCATCTAAGTGTTGCGATTGCACAAGCGATCATGCTTGCCGTTCACGCTCTAAATCAGGTGACACTTGGCATGTGGCGACAGCTGTCGGGAACGCCTTACTTTGTCCAAATGGCCTGTAGTGCGGAACATGCGTTAACTTGACTACTTCCCCCATCACTTCGCACCAGACCGATTAGCCGCCGTGTCGGGCTTGTTCTGGATTCGCTGCAAATCTTCCTCGTTCCCGGACTCGGTGGGCGGAGTCCATCCCATGGCCTCAGCCTGGTTTATGAGTCGAACGTTGGCGTTGTAAAGCGCGTTGAAATCCAACCGTTGCGTAGGTGGGAGCCTATTCGGGGTAAGGTGGTGCACCAGATAGCGATGACCTAATTTCAGGAAATAGGCATCGGCCTCAAACACGATCCCATCGGCATTTTTTGGATCGAGCCGCTCCGCGAGTTCGGCTAGGCCTAACAGATATGCAGGTGGCCTTGTATGGGCGTAGACACTTTCCAACGGGCTGATCATCGCCGCTACCGTTTCGCGCGGCGTTGTGGTTCGCAGGTAAATCCCACTGCGGATAGCCAACGACGAGATATGCAGATCTCGGATGTATGTGTCATCCGGCGATGAACCTGGACTGGTGGCTTCGATGTTGATCCATCGTCCATTGATGTCCCTGAGCCGCACAAATTCATGTTGGGGAGCTTGGGTCAACGTCATGTCCAAGCCTAACTTCTGCCCCAAGATCACCAACAGCGTGGACATCGAAACACAATTACCCTTTCGCGTGCGCAGATAGTTTGAAATCAACTTGGTCTGGACGTTCAATCCCGATTGATCCGCTAGATCGTAAGAGAATGGGTGATGGTCATTCCACGGTCCGGACGTATAAATCACCTCGCCCAGCGCCGTCATCACTTGTGTAGGTGGAGTGCCTTCGGGGATGTGTGCCCGAACGATGTTTGCCCAGTGATTCAATTCCGCCTCGAAAGCAGCGTCGTCGAACGAAGGATTGACCATGTGTTCGATGGCCACCTCGACCTTCGCGTAATCGACGCGCCCATCCGACGGGTTTGCCAACTGTTCCAATATCCGTACGTTCGGATCGTCAGGCAAAAGGAGTGCATCTGCGGTTTGAGCCCAGACATCTGAGCTCAGAGCCATGAAGCAGGCCATCACTGATGCCCAAAGGAGCCGACGCATAATGCTACGCGTACGAACCGTGGCCATGCTAACTTTCCATTATGTGACAAAGAGTTGAGCAACCCCTTGGGCCACCGACACCTTGCATGGGTCCGCCCACCCAATAGCATAGGGACAATCGGAGTGTGATGCTGGCTAGCAGGAGCTTGACGCCTCCCCACATTATTGTTCTCATCAGAATAACGCGCCCGCCATGTCGGAGCGGGTAACGGACAGGGAAACAACGGATGGTTATCAGTCGAGCAGTCGTCGTCGGTTGCGTGCTAGCGCTTTTGGTGAGTGGGTTCGCTCACGCCCAGCAAAACGGCACCGTCACCTACGTCTATACCGATCCCCAAGGGACTCCCTTGGCGGAAGCAGATGCCCAAGGCAACATCACCGCTACGTTCGACTATGCACCCTATGGAACGATCGCGTTAGGTACGCCACCCAATGGGCCTGGATACACGGGACATGTGGATGACCCCGAGACCAATCTCGTCTACATGCAGCACAGGTATTACGATCCAGTAACCGGGCATTTTCTCAGTATTGATCCTGTCGGGCCTACGGCAGGTAACACCTTCAGCTTCAACCGCTACGATTACGCCAACAACAACCCAGTTGATCACATCGATCCCGATGGACGTACCTGCACGCAAACCAATAAGACTTACACGTGTCAGATCGACAAAGTAGTCACGCAGCAGAATGGCAAGCTTGTAACTAGGAATGCAACCGCCGAGGACCATAAAACGTACGCAGGATTAGAAACGGCTCTGACAAAGGCGGTCAACGCGGCGGCCAGTTCCGGGAATACCGCGGACATCTCATTTCAGAGTGGCGGCACGACCTACTCATTTTCTATCGCGGGGCCTTCGGTTGCCCAGAACTTGGCAGGACGCATAATAAGAGCCGATCCTTTCGATCCCAGCAATCCCAAAGATAATTGGGCGATGATTACATCGCGCAACACAACCACTGTCGGCAAGTATGGCTTGCAGCCGGGACGTACGGTATTTGGAGATGCAGAAAGGACCCAGGAAGAGGAGTTTTTACACGAAGGAATCCACCAAAGTCTCGAAGAGAGGAAAGCTCTTGGATTTTTTGGGTCAAGACGAATGGATAAAGATCCAGAGGATCATCAAGACGCTTATAACGATGCAGCAAATTCCTTTTTGGGGCCAGGCCAATGACTGTTGTGGCGATGATCCTGTTTGTTGCTAGCGCTTCGTGCTTCGACAATAACATCGATACGATTAGTGATCTCAGCTGCCCG
>CAJCJD010000242.1 GCA_903970555.1 Vulcanimicrobiota bacterium | reverse complement strand
ACGTTGAACAGGAAGTGCAGCACATCGCCTTCTTTCACGATGTAGTCCTTGCCTTCCTTGCGCAGACGCCCAGCCGCGGCAGCACCCGATTCGCCCTTGTACTGGATGAAATCGTCGTAACCGATGGTCTCGGCGCGGATGAAACCTTTTTCGAAATCGGTGTGGATGACGCCGGCGGCTTGCGGTGCCGTGGAGCCGGCCTTCACTGTCCAGGCGCGCACTTCTTTCACGCCTGCCGTGAAGTACGTCTGCAAGCCGAGCAGCTTGTAGCCGGCGCGGATTACACGATTAAGACCGGGCTCTTCCAAACCGTAGCTGGACAGCATTTCGTCGCGATCAGCATCGTCGAGCTGCGACAGCTCTTCTTCAATCGCGGCGCATACGGGCACCACCTCGGCACCCTCGGCCGCTGCGCGGGCGCGCACCGCATCGAGATGCGGGTTGTTTTCGAAACCGTCTTCACGCACGTTGGCGATGTACATCAGCGGCTTGAGCGTCAGCAGGAAGAGATCGCGTACCAGCGCTTTTTCTTCATCGTCCAGGCCAAGGCTGCGCGCCGAGCGACCGTCGTTGAGGCCGGTAGCGAGTTTCTGCAGCACCGGTTTTTTCGCCAGAGCATCCTTGTCGTTCGCCTTGGCAGCGCGCTCGGCGCGGTTCAATGCTTTTTCGACCGAATCCAAGTCGGCAAGCGCCAGTTCGGTGTCGATCGTTTCGATGTCCGCAATCGGATCGACCTTGCCGGCCACGTGCACGATGTCGCTGTGCTCGAAGCAACGTACGACGTGAGCGATCGCATCGACTTCGCGAATGTGCGCGAGGAATTTATTGCCCAGGCCCTCGCCCTTCGAGGCGCCGGCAACCAAGCCTGCGATATCGACAAACTCAACCGCCGTCGGAATGAGTTTCTGCGGCTTGACGATGTCGGCCAGCGCGTTGAGGCGCGGATCGGGCACCGGCACCACGCCTACGTTCGGCTCGATCGTGCAGAACGGAAAATTCGCCGCGGCAATGCCCGCCTTGGTCAAGGCGTTGAACAGGGTGGATTTGCCGACGTTAGGCAGGCCGACGATGCCGCATTTGATGCCCATGTTTTGAATCCGGAAATAAAAATCGTAGAGAAGGGGAATAGTAAAACCGGCGTCGAACCGGTCAACGATTCTCTGCTGTATGGAGCTGCTGCATCGCCTTATCGAATTGCCCATCGACCGCCAGCGGCAGCACGTCGAGCGCACGGGCGACACCGCCGAGCATGGCGTCCTCATCTTTCGCGGAAGGACGACCCAGCACCCAAGGCGTCACTTGATCGCGGTGACCGGGATGGCCAATACCGATGCGCAAACGATGGAATTTGCTGTGCCCGAGATGGGCAATGATGTCGCGCAGGCCGTTCTGGCCGCCATGACCGCCGTCGAACTTCAATCGCACCGTGCCGGCGTCCAGATCCAGGTCATCGTGTGCGACCAGGCATTCCTCTGGCTCGATCTTGTAATAGCGCAGCGCTGAGGCTACGGCGATGCCGCTTTTATTCATGAATGTTGCAGGCTTCAGCAGCCACACCGACTCGCCACCGATGCGCAGCTTGCATGTCTCGCCATGCAACTTGCCGTCGAAGCCGAAGCGCTCGCCCTGACCCGCTGCCAGGGCGTCAACAAACCAGAACCCGGCGTTGTGCCGGGTTCTGAGGTATTCGGCACCGGGATTGCCCAGTCCGACAATGAGTCGCAAACCTGCCATAGGTGAGATGACCGCAAGACCGGCCCCTCACCCAACCCTCTCCCCAGGGGGGAGAGGGGGAAGTCAGGTGCCGCAGCGGCTTACTTCTTGGCGTCCTTGGCCGAAGCAGCGTCGGCGGCCGGCTTGGCCTCGCCTTCGCCCTCGGCAGCAGGAGCTGCGTCGACTTCTTCTTGCACGTAGGCAGCGGTGACCACCGCCACGTCGTGATCGGCACCCAGATGCAGCGCAACGATTTCCACGTTGGCGGGCAGCTTGAGTTCCGACAGATGGACGATGTCGCCCGGCTTCAGGTCGGTCAGGTCGAGTTCGATGAACTCCGGCAGATCCTTCGGCAAGCAGGAGATTTCCACTTCCGTCAGGTTGTGCGAGATGACCACGCCAGCGGTCTTGCCAGCGGCCGACTTTTCCTGGTTCAGGAAGTGGATCGGCACGTTCACGCGAATCGCTTCGTTCTCGTTGATGCGCTGGAAGTCCATGTGCAGCATCTGCAGCTTGAACGGATGCTTCTGCCAGTCACGCACCAGCACCTTCTGCACCTTGCCGTCGACGTTCAGGTCGAGCACCGAGGAGAAGAACCACTCGTGCTTGGCGGCGAGCAGGATGGTGTTGTGCTCGATCTGGATGCTCTCGGGGGCTTGGCCCGCACCGTATACAACTGCCGGCACGAAAGCCGAACGACGCAGGCGGCGGCTCGCACCTTTCCCCTCGTCCTTACGGCTCTGCGCCAGAATCTCATGAGTCTTAGCCATTTCAGTATTGCCTTAGTTTGGGAAGCCGCCTCACGGCAGCCAAGTTGACTCTCCCGCGACCAGAAGAGCCGGATTGCCCGCTAATGCGGGCGGAAAAGCGCTCAATCATAAAGGAAAATCCGGCCAGGGGCCTGAACGGGCCGGCCGGACACCCCGATTGCCCCAGTCCCTGGGGTGATTAATCGATATACAGCGAGCTGACCGACTCGCCGAAGGCGATGCGTCGGATCGTCTCGGCCAGCAGCTCGGCCACCGAAAGCTGGCGAATCTTGGCGCAGGCCAGGGCGTCATCCCGCAGCGGCAGCGTATTGGTGACCACCAGTTGATCCAGCTGGGAGCCCTCGATATTGCGGATCGCCGCGCCCGACAGCACCGGGTGCACGCAGTAAGCCACCACCTTGCGGGCCCCTCGCTCCTTAAGGGCGGCGGCAGCCGCACACAGGGTGCCGGCGGTGTCGACGATGTCGTCCACCATCACGCAGGTCTTGCCGTCGACGTCGCCGATGATGTTCATCACCGTGGCCACATTGGCCTTGGGACGGCGCTTGTCGATGATGGCCAGGTCGGCATCGTCCAGACGTTTGGCGATGGCGCGGGCGCGGACCACGCCGCCTACGTCCGGGCTGACCACGATGAGATCGTCCATGCTGTGGTTACGCCAGATGTCCGCCAGCAGGATCGGCGAGGCATAGACGTTGTCCACCGGCACGTCAAAAAAGCCCTGGATCTGGTCGGCATGCAGGTCGACGGTGAGCACGCGATCGACGCCGGCCTTACCGATCAGCTTGGCCACCAGCTTGGCCGTGATCGGCACGCGAGCAGAACGCGGGCGGCGATCCTGGCGGGCGTAGCCGAAATACGGGATGACCGCGGTGACGCTCGCGGCCGAGGCACGCTTGAGCGCATCGACCAGGGTCAGCAGCTCGAACAGGTTTTCCGCACTCGGTGCGCCCGTGGGCTGCAGCACGAAGACTTCCTGCCGGCGGACATTCTCTTCGATCTCGATCTGCACTTCGCCGTCGCTGAACTTGCCGACGAGAGCTTTGCCTAGCGGCACGCCCAGTCGGTGGGCGACATCTTCGGCCAGGGCGCGGTGCGCGTTGCCGGTAAACAGCATCGGGCTGGACGTATCCACGTTTGTTTCCTCAGAAACCAGGCCATTAACGAATGGCTGGGGCGGTAGGATTCGAACCTACGCATGCGGGAATCAAAATCCCGTGCCTTAACCAGCTTGGCGACGCCCCAGTGTTGCTTAATTTGTAGTTTGCTTCCGATCAGCCAGTAGCGCCATGACGTGACAGCGCCCGATGCAAAGGCGACAGCCCTACGCCCTCAACCACCCAGGCCGTGAACGTCGCCGGACAGCGTCTGGCGATGGCCTCAGCCTGTTCGATCGTTCCCGTCTCGATGAAAACGCAACCACCGCTGCCCGAAAGCCGCGCGTGACCGTAACTTCCGAGCCAATCGAGCGCGGCGGCAACCCGCGGGTAGCGCGCGCGAACAATCGGCTCGAATGCGTTTTCCAGCGTTTCGCCGGAAGCAAAGGATGAAATTGTCGCCGCGGGCGCATTTCGTGTCAATTCAAAAGCCTGAAATAAAGCTGCAGTCGGCACCTGTTCGTGCGGGTCGAGCACCGCGTACCAACGCTTGGGCAAGGTTATCGGCTTGAGGCGTTCGCCGATGCCGGTAACCCATGCCGAGCGCCCGCGCACGAACACCGGCACATCCGCACCGAGCGTGCGACCAAGCTCGGCGAGTTCGTCGATACTCAAGCCGCAGTTCCAGAGGTAGTTCAACGCCACTAACGCCGTCGCCGCATCCGAACTCCCACCGCCGAGACCGCCACCCATCGGGATGCGCTTCTCGACTTCGATATCCACCCCGGCCTGTATGCCCGCATGCGTGCGCAACAATCTTGCCGCCTGCACGATCAGGTCATTCTCGGAGGGAATACCAGCCACATCGGTCAAACGACGAATCTCGCCATCTTCACGCACACGCAAGCGGATCTCGTCGCCCCAATCGAGCAAACGAAATACCGTCTGCAACTCGTGAAAACCATCCTCGCGCTGCCCAGTGATGCGCAGGAACAAATTGAGCTTGGCCGGCGCCGGCCACGCCGTCCAATCGCCCGCTTCCGGAGGCGACAACTTGCGCGACATGAACACGCGCAACGCATCCGGAAATCCATTTTCGCGATCGCGATCGCGCGCGTACTCGAACGCGCGATCGTATTTGTTGACGATCGAGAACCCATGCTTGGCGTAGAACGGTGCGTTCCATGGCACATCGGCGAGCGTACCCAGGTCCACGCGCCGATATCCGGCCGCCCTCGCCCAATCGCAGGCGTGCGTCAACAGCGCTGCGCCGATGCCACGCTGACTGTAAGCAGGCAGCACATCGATCTCGGCGATGCCGATCACATCGCCACCGTGCTCCGTATCCAGCCACACGAAACCCACGGGGTCGAGGCTTTCATCATCCAACGCCACCCACACGAGGCCGCGCTGGATCGCTTCCTCAAGCTGTTCCGGTGGAATCGATATGGCGGCGTAGAACGGCCATACCGGATGTTCGCGAAACATCTGCACGGCGGCACGTTCGATGGCGCAAATAGCGTCGACGTGCGCCACTGCGGCGCGTTCGATACGAAATGACATGGATGACTGCAAGGAATCGGCGGGTGCCGCGATGCCGACAAGCGTAATGCATGTGCGCGGCGAAAGGCTTACTGCATGCTCCAGGACTCTATGGCCAGCTTCACCTTATACGGTGGTTTATCGGCAAAAACCTTGGTCGGCAGCGGCGGCTGACGCGTCGTATCCCAGGCCGGATAACTGACCGCCCAACCATCCTGTTGCAACAGCGATGGCAGTTTGTCGTCACCGAAACTCAATTCCGCCGAGGCATCTTTCGCACGCACGCCCAGCACCCATGCACGCAATTCGTCCAGCGGGACATTCCAACCCAATGCGCGATGCATCAATACCTCGGCATCTGGTCCCTGTTGGGGGCCACCATCTAGCCCATCCAGCTCGGCGCCATCAGGACCGCCAACCAGACGAAAACTCTTGCCCGTTATGGGTGCCCGCAGCGTGAACTCGTAATGATCGCCGCTCTGCGTCCAGGTAAAGCTTCCAGTGCCGTTATCTTGGCCATTCGATACGAACAGCCGCCCCTGCAAGGTCCAATGATTGGCATCGGCCAATTGCTGTTCGCGCGCCTCTTGCTGCGCCAACGATGCTGCATCGCCTTTGTTGCGCACGAGTTGTTGTGGCGCGCACGCAGCCAGCAGCAGCGGCGCGAGCACCGCGAGAATGCGAAAAGTAGATTTCATGGCTCGAGACGCTTCAAGGTTTGTTGCAAGCTGGCGTTACGGGGATCAATGCTGCGCACTTGATCGAAAATCTGCTGCGCCTGTTCGTGCTGACCTTGCTTCCACAGCACTTCTCCTAGATGCACCCCGACATCGGCGTCTTTACCCGATTGCCATGCAGCACGCAGCACCTGGGCCGCTTGATCGAGATGGCCGAGCCGATATTGCAGCCAGCCCCATGAGTCGGCGATCGAAGGGTCATCCGGCTTGGCCGCACGCGCGGCGGAAATGAGCTTTTCCGCTTCCGGCAGATCGCGACCGGCGTCGGCGAGGGTGAAGCCGAGCGCATTGGTGGCGTCGATGTCGTCGGGCTTGATCTGCAGCAGACGACGGAAGTCGGCCACTGCCAGATCGATCTTGCCGATCTCGGCATAGGCCAATCCGCGTCCATAGAGAAGGTCGGGATCGTCCGGCACTACCTGCAACGCATGGCTGAACGCGTCGGTGGCTTCGGTATAGCGTTTTTCGCGCAAATAGAGATCCGCATCGACCTCATAGGCACGACGCAGCTGCGCAGGCTGGTCCAGATAATCGGTTTGCATCTCCGCCAGCTGTTGGTGCGCTTCGGCGCTGCGCCCCAGCGATTGCAGCAGGATCGCGCTGCGCAGGTCGGCATCGAAGGCATGATCGTCGTCGTCGGGCACCTGGTCGTACCATTTCAGTGCCTCTTCCTTGCGATCGAGCACTTCGGCCAGCTGGCCGAGCAGGTAGGCACTGGCGCTGCGCACATCGGCGGGCGCGTGCGACAGCTGCTGATACACCTGATCCAGCCCCTTGTTGTCCTTGGCGTTAGCGGCCAACGCGGCGCGCATGGCGTAGGTTTGGGCGTTCTGCGGGCCTCTTTCCAGCAAATGCGAGGCCTGGGCGTATTGCCCGCTCTGTCCAAGCAAGGATGCATAGGTCAGGCGCAGTCCAATGTTGCTGGGATCCTTCACTTGCGCCTGCCGCAACAGGTTGAGGCCGCCGCTGCGGTCGCCGTTGTTGAGTTTCAGCTGGGCGGCCCAGGCGTAGGTCTCGGCGGTGCCGAAACGTTTCAACGCCGCATCGGCCACTTGCTGGGCATAGGCATGGCGACCGAGCTGCTCGCCCAGTTCGCTCATTGCCAGCCACGCCTTGGGATCCGGCGGCAGGCGATCGGGCGTAGCCAGTGATTCGAGCAGATTCGAGGCGAGTGCAGCGTCGCGGCTGCCGATCAATACGCGCCCGAACAGGCGCCAGGCGTCTTTGTCGCCACTGGCCAGCAAGAGTGACAACTGGCGCTTGGCCTCATCCGTGCGGCCCTGCTCTACCGCCAGCTCGGCACGCGCCTGCGCCAGTTGCGCCTTGGTTGCGCCAAGCACCTGCCAGCGATCAATGGCACGCTGGGCAGCGGCCGGGTCATGGATGGCGATAGCCAACGCGGTGGCTTTGCCCGCCACTTCGGGATCGCTCGACAGGGTCATCGCGTTGCCGTAAGCCTGCGAGGCGCCCTTGAGATTGGAGCTGGACATCGCCAACTCACCTGCCATGAGCTGGGCCAGCAGATCGTGGTCCAGGTCTGGCGTGGCGACGGTCAGACGTGCCAAGGGTTGCGGCGATGCCATCGGTGCGACACTTGTCCGATTGGGCAGCGCGGCGCATCCCGCCACGCTCAGCACGACCAACCCGCCAGCTACAAACTGCCGCACTTGCTTGAACTTGACCGTTCCGCTCAGCACACTATTCCTCCAAACTACCTGTCGGTTCCGGTCATACCGGCCATGCCTAGTCTACGCCGGCCCACGCCTACCGCCTCGAATCGCATCACGTCATGAAGCTCATCGCCCTCGGGCTCAACCATCTCACCGCGCCGGTTAGCCTGCGCGAACAGGTGGCGTTTGACGAAGATGCCACCAACGCCGCACTGCGAGAACTGGCACTCGAGCCCGGCGTCGATGAAGCGATGATCCTTTCCACCTGCAATCGCACCGAGCTTTACGTCAGCGTAACGGCAGGCGCAGAGAACGTGCCGCAGGAATGGTTGAATCGCCACCATCATCTGACTCCGGGGAAGCTTGACGAGTTCCTCTATCGCCATGATGACGATGCAGCTGTGAGGCACATGTTTCGGGTCGCCACCGGCCTGGATTCGATGGTGCTCGGCGAGCCGCAGATTCTCGGCCAGGTGAAGGATGCCTATCAGCAGGCCCGCGAAGCCAATGCGCTGAAGACGCCGATGGATCGCCTGCTGCAACACACTTTCTCCGTAGCCAAGCGTGTGCGTACCGATACGCGTATCGGCGCCCACACGGTATCGGTGGCATTTACCGCTGTGCGCCTGGCCGAGCGCGTCTTTACCGATTTGCGGCAAGCCTGCGTGATGCTGATCGGCGCAGGCGACACGATCGAACTGGCCGTGCGACATCTAGCTGAAAAACAGGTGCGGCGCCTCATCGTCGCCAACCGCACACTGGAAAACGCGCAGGAGCTTGCCAGCCGCCACGGTGGCTATGCCGTCGCGCTGCAGGATCTTTCGCAACATCTGGCCGAAGCCGACATCGTTATTTCCTCCACCGCCGCGCGACAGCCTGTGCTGACCCGCGCGATGGTGGAAAAAGCGATCGCCGCGCGCCGCCGCAAGCCGATGTTCATGGTGGATATCGCCGTGCCGCGCGATATCGAACCGTCCGTGGCAGAACTCGACGACGTATATCTCTATGGCATCGACGATCTTCGGCAAGTGATCGACGACAACCGCCGCTCGCGCGAAAACGCAGCGCGTGAGGCGGATGCAATCATCGATCTGCAGGTCGAACGTTACATGGCCTGGCGTCGCGCGCTCACGGTGAAAAATCCGGCGGTGGATCTGCGCCTGCACGCGGAAACCTATCGCGACGAAGTGCTGGATAAAGCCCGCGCCATGCTCGCGCGCGGCAAATCGCCGGACGAAGCATTGGCTTATCTCGCCAACACCCTCACCAACAAATTGCTGCATCACCCGAGCGCACGTCTGCGCGAAGCAACGCTCAGCGGCGATCATGATTTGCTGCACGCTGCGGGCCGCCTGTACGGACTCGACGAAAAGCCGGAGACGAGCGAGGAGTAGCGACGCCTATCGCTACGGGCCCTCTATCATGGGCTGCTGATCTTCCTCGCCACTCTCATAGTTGCTCTCGTCGATGACCCCTTCTATCCGCCGCAAACTCGAAGCGCTTGCCGAACGCCATGAAGAAATCGGCTTGTTGCTTGGCCAAACCGAGGTATTGGCCGACAACAGCCGTTTCCGCGAACTGTCGCGCGAATACGCGCAGCTCGAACCGGTCGCCGATGCGATGCGCGAGCAAGCACGTATCGAACGCGAACTCGTCGATGCTCACGTCATGCTCGACGATCCAGAGCTTCGCGAGATGGCTGCGGATGACATCGCACGCCTTGAATCGCGAGTGACCGAACTGGAAGGCGAACTGCAACGGCTGCTGATCCCAAAAGATCCGCGCGACGAAGCCAACCTGTTCCTGGAAGTGCGCGCCGGCGCCGGCGGCGACGAAGCGGCGATCTTCGCCGGCGACCTCTTCCGCATGTACGCCCGCTATGCCGAGCGCCAGCGCTGGCAGGTCGAAGTGCTCAGCGAGAGTCCGGGCGAGCACGGCGGCTACAAGGAAATCGTGGCACGCATCGAAGGCAAGGGCGCGTTCTCTCGCCTGAAATTCGAATCTGGCGCCCATTGCGTAAAACGCGTACCGCTCACCGAATCGCAGGGCCGCGTCCACACCTCCACCGCCACCGTCGCGGTGCTGCCGGAGCTGGACGAGATCGAAGAGATCGATATCTCCCCGGCCGACCTGAAGGTCGACACCTTCCGCGCCTCCGGCGCCGGCGGCCAGCACGTCAACAAGACCGATTCGGCCATCCGCATCACCCACCTTCCCAGCGGCATCGTGGTGGAATGCCAGGACGAGCGCAGCCAGCACAAGAACCGCGCCCGCGCCATGAGCCTGCTCAAAGCACGCCTGCTGGACGAAGCACAATCCAAGCAAACCGCCGAACAGGCGCAGTCACGGCGGTTGCAGGTGGGCACCGGCGACCGCAGCCAACGCATCCGCACCTATCGCTACAAGGACAACCTCGTCACCGATCACCGCATCGGGCTGGATCTGCACCGTCTACCGGAAATCATGCAGGGCGACCTGGACGATCTACTCGGCGCGCTGGCCCGCGAACATCAAGTCGACGAATTGAAATCCCTGGCCGGCGGCTAAGAACCCCTCAAGGAACTGAGACGCGGGAAAATGAGAAACGAGTAAGAGCAGCGGGACCGCGCTACGCTTAGTCTCAGTGTCACGGGGAATCATCTAGCCATTTCATTCCCATTGCCTTCCGGCCAAGTCGGAATGGCGGTGCAGGCGCGGTGACTTTCCGGGCACGCTTACTTGCTTCTCACTCTTCTTCACTCGCTTCCGGCTCATGAACGACACCCTGCCCACTGACATCGCCGCGATCCTGTCCAACCTCAAAGAACTCCTGCAGCGCGGAGCGAACGAGGAAGCGATCCAATACGCCGCGATGGCGCGTCGGCAATTTCCGGTGGCCGCCGAACTGATTCGCCTGCACGGCGTGGCGCTGCTGCAGGTAGGGCGTCGCCGCGAAGCGCAGGTGGCGATGAACCGCGCAGCGGAATTGGCCCCGGACAACATCGAATTGCAGTGCAATCTGGCCAGCCTTGCGCTAGCCGATGGCAAGGCCGGCGCGGCCATCGAACGCCTGCAGAAGGCTCAGACCCGATCGCCTGGACATCCGGCGGTCCTGCAGGCACTCGGAGCGGCCTATATGGTCACCGGCCAGCATGCGCAGGCACGCGATGCGTTCGCACTGGCGGTAAAAATTTTGCCGGAGCACCCGCTCATCCGTCTGAATCTGGCCGACGCAGAACTCGAACTCGGACGCCTGCCGGAAGCCGAGCTGCAAGTGCGTGAAGCCTTGCAGCGCGCACCTTCCCTCGATGTCGCCCACGCGATGCTCGGCCACATGATGCATTTGCAGCGCCGCCCAAAGGAAGCTGCAGCCTCGCTGCTGCAGGCCGGAAAGCTCGCGCCGAACAACGCCCAGCATCTGTTCAAGGCAGCTTTGATGCTGGAAGAGGCCGGCGATCTGATCGGCGCGAATGATGCCTTCACCGATGCACTCGCACGCGTGCCCGATTCGCTCCCGATCATGGGGCAATTGCTATTCATCCGTCGCCGACTGTGCCGTTGGCAAGGTCTCGATGCGCTGAGCGAGCGCGTCGTCCAAGCCGTGCTTCGAGACGAAATTGGTGAGCACCCCTTTTCCTTCCTGGCGGAAGAGGTGGACGCCGCCACTCAACTGCACTGTGCCAAATCATATGCTGCGCTGATTGAGCAACAGACTGCCGCCTTTCGCCAACAACTCGCCCTACGTCATGCCATGCCTCTGCCGGACGCGCCGATTCGGATAGGGATGCTGTCCGATGGATTCCACGAGAACGCGATCGGCCAGCACATCGTGGCGTTAATCGAGGCGCTCGCCGATAGCGATCTGGATATCCATCTCTTCGCCTCCACACCGGACGATGGTCGCGCTGTTCGTCGCCGACTTTCAGCGGCGGCTACGCTGCACGATGTCTCTGCACTCAATCGCCGCCAGCTCGCCACGCTCATTCATGCCACGTCGATCGAGATTCTTTTCGACCTCAACGGTTACCGCAGTCGCGGCAACGCTGAGCTGATGGCGCTGCGCACCGCTCCCGTGCAAGTTGGCTGGCTCGGTTATACCGGCAGTTCCGGAGCACCATGGGTCGATTACCTGCTCACCGACGCCGTGACGTTGCCAGCGGAATTGCGCGAACACGTCAGCGAGAAAGTCATTCGTCTGCCCCGCTGCTCGCAACCGAGCGATCCAAGCCGTACTGTGTCCGCGCCACCCTCGCGAGAAGCATGCGGCCTGCCCGAACACGGCGTGGTGTTTGCTTGCTTCAGCGAAACCTACGCCATCAATCCTGCCGTCTTCGCGCGCTGCATGCTGATTCTGCAACAGGTGCCAGGGAGCGTGCTGTGGTTACTCACTGGAGCCGCCGATACGGATGAACGCCTGCGCCAGGCAGCGCATGCCCTCGATATCGCGCCCGAGCGCCTTGTGTTCATGCCAAGGCTGCTGTATCCCGATTACCTCGCGCGTTACGCGCATGTGGACTTGTATCTGGACACTCTGCCCACTAATGCGCGCGCAACAGCATCGGACGCGCTCTGGGCGGCCTGCCCCGTGCTTACACGCACTGGCGACACTATCGCCGGGCGAACGGTAACCAGTCTTCTGCACCAGCTCGGCTTGCCTGAATTGATCACCGCCGACAACGTGACCTTCATTGGTATGGCGACTGCCCTGGGTAACGATCCGACAGCGCTGGCGACGTTGCGCCAGCACCTCACGCAGCAACGCACAAAAAATGCATTGTTCGACATACCAGGATTTGCGAAAGACTTCGTGCGTGCCGTACGTGCGATGAGCGCCCGCTACCGTATCGGCCGCCCGGCCACTGACGTCGACTTGTAGCCTTGGGAGATAGCCCTATGAGCAAGCAAGACAAGCAGTACAACAAACGCATGGAAGCGCTGCAGGTGGAGCTGGCTGGACTAAACCGCTGGCTGCAACGCAGCGGCAAACGCTTGGCGGTGATCTTCGAAGGTCGCGATGCGGCCGGCAAAGGTGGCACGATCAAACGCATCGCCGAAAGCATGGATACGCGTGGATACCGTGTCGCCGCGTTAGGCAAACCCAACGATGTCGAAGCGAAGCAATGGTATTTCCAACGTTATGTTCCGCACTTGCCTTCGGCCGGCGAGTTGGTGCTGTTCGATCGCAGTTGGTACAACCGCGGGGTGATCGAGCCGTTGATGGGCTTCTGCACTCAAGAACAATACGAAGCATTTCTCGCAACCGTACCCACGTTCGAGAAACTGCTGACGGATGACGGCATCATCCTGCTCAAATACTGGCTAACGGTGGATCAGAAGGAACAGGAAAAACGCTTTGCCGATCGCGCCAACGATCCGCTCAAGCGCTGGAAGCTTTCACCTGTCGACCTGGCGTCACGCACCAAATACGCTGAATTTGGTCACTTGCGCAACATCATGATCGAGCGCACGCACACTGCCAACGCGCCCTGGTTCCTGGTTGATTTCAACGACCAGAAACGCGGCCGTCTCAACCTAATCCAACATCTGCTTGAACAGGTGCCGCGTCACGACACGCCCATGCCGGCCGTAAAACTCAAGCCACTCAAAGGCAAACCAAAACGAGAGAAGGTCAGCGAGAAAGCGCTGTGGGTGCCCAATACCTTCAACGATTGATGAGGCTCACGATACGGTGAAGCCGTCAGTCACGTCGTCACCGTGGTCGCTGCGCGCGACATCGTCCACGCGCGCGGAAGGCGGCCCCTGCCATAGCCAGCCTTCCAATGCGTTCAACGCTTCAGCGTTGCCACAGGCGATCACTTCTACCCGACCGTCCGACAGATTTCTCGCGTAGCCGCGCAAACCAAGCTTGAGCGCTTCCTGACGTGTGCTGGCGCGAAAGAAAACACCTTGCACCTTGCCGCTGATCAGGAACCGCGCGCCCGCCATGACATCAGTTGCCGATGGCGGCACTTAGCGAAGCGGACGTGACAGGCCCCATGAAATGCTTGGCGACCTTGCCATCCGGGGCGATCAACCACGTGGTGGGCAATCCCAACGGCTCATCGAAATCCGTGAGCGGTTTGTCCATCGTCACTTGCGCCACGGGAAAACCAACCGGATGCTTCTCCAGGAACGCGCGAATATCGGCTGGATCTGTGTCGTCGTAAGCGATGCCGATCGCGCGCACATTTGGGTGCGTGGCGACGAAGTGAGCGATATCCGGCAACTCCTTGATGCATGGCGCGCACCATGTCGCCCAGAAGTTAACGATAACCCAGTGCCCGCGCTGCGATGCCAGGTCATATGGCTTGCCGTCCAACGTCGTCACTTTCAATGACGGTTGCGCTGGCATCGCAGCATAAACGGGCGCAGCCAGCACGCATGCGGCCAGCATCAGTGACGATAGCAACAACTTCATGATTCGGTTTCCTGGATCTGGGGTACTGGGGTGGGGTTTACAGGATAAACCTTGTCCAGCCGCGTACCCAATGTTGCGTCGAGCGAACTGGCCAGTTTTACCAACAACGAAAGCAATTCCTGAGGCAGTTCGATTCCGGCCGCGGCGACCTGTTCTACCGGATTCAATGGCAACTGATAGCCGCTGTGCCGATAAACGCGCAACAGATCGGTGCTATCCAGGCTGCGCGTCATCACCCAACCGCCCGTCTCGCTGCGGTGGATAAGATCGGCGCGCGATAGATCATCGAAATAAGCCATGATCGATACGCTACGCAGATAAGGCTCGGCCGCCCGAATGCCCGCGGGATCAACGGTGCTCCCCGCACGTTGCGCTTCGATAAAATGGCGCAGCACGACCAGCAGCCCCAGAAACTCCGAACCTTCCGGCATGGCATCGCTCGGCGCCTGGTATTCGAACGCGGATACCGCAGCGGCCACCGATGCGCAAAGAATCACGATCACCCACGACAGATAGATCCACAACAGCAACAGCGGAATGATCGCCAGTGCGCCATAGATCTGCTGATAGTTCTGCGCATTTCGCACATAGTGGGTAAAGATCCACCGCGCCACTTCAAACAGCAACGCACCCAGCAACGCACCGATGGCGGTATGTTTTTTATTGACGCGGCGATTGGGAATGGTGGTGTACATCAGCCATAGCGTGAAGAACGTCACCACGAACGGCATGGCCCTCAGCAGTTCCTGGATAATGCCCAACTGCTCACTGGCGTCGCGGAACATAGGCACCGCGGCGACATACGACGTGACAGCGATACCGCCGACCACCAAGATCGGCCCCAAGGTCAGCGCAGCCCAATAGAGCAACAGACGAGGGCCCCACGGCCGATGATGGCGCACTTGCCAAATACGGTTGAGGCGATCCTCGATGCTATTCATCATTGACACGGCACTGAACAGCATCACCAGGATGCTTATGCCAGTGAGCTTGCGCGCATTGGAGGCGAAGTCGAGCAACGCCTTTTGCACTGTTTCGCCCGCTGCGGGCACGAAATTGCTGAACACGAAATTGATCAGCGTATCGCGCGCGTCCTCGAACATCGGGAAAGCCGCGAACATGGCCAGCACCGCCACTGTCAGCGGCACCAGCGAGACCAACGTGGTGTAGGAAAGCGCACCGGCCGTCTCGAAGCATTTATCGTCGAGAAAGCGCTGCCACAGGAAATGGCCAAAAGTCAGGGTGCGGTCGCGGTTCAAACGCAAATTCATGGGCTCAGGGATGCTCTGATTCATTCTGCGTAGGTGTCACCCGTACACTACCCCATCCGATAGGAACGACCAAAGCGCATGAATGAGATCCTGGTTCTCTACTACAGCCGCAGCGGCCACACGGCCCAAATGGCTCGACTGATCGCCCGCGGCGTCGAGGAGATCCCCGGCATGCGCGCGCGGTTGCGCCAGGTACCCCCGGTGGCGCCGGTGACCGAAGTGGCCCAGCCGCCGGAGCCGGAGGAAGGTGCCCCCTACGTTACGCGACAGGATTTGCACGAGTGCTGCGGACTGGCGCTCGGCAGCCCGACGCGCTTCGGCAACATGGCCGCGCCGCTGAAGTATTTCCTCGATAGCACCGGCGCCGAGTGGGCTAGCGGTGCGCTGGTCGGCAAACCCGCCGCCGTTTTCACGGCCACCAGCACGATGCATGGCGGCCAGGAATCGACGTTGCTGAGCATGGCGCTACCGCTTCTGCATCACGGCATGCTGCTGCTGGGCCTTCCGTACACGGAGCCGGCACTGAGCAGCACACAAAGTGGCGGCACGCCGTATGGCGCCAGCCATGTCTCCGGCACCAAAGGCGATAACGGCATCAGCGAACACGAACGCGAACTCGCCCGCGCGCTCGGCAAGCGACTGGCCGATACCGCTCGCAAGTTGGCGGCCAATCCATGAGGGCGTCGCTCACCATCACCGATCGCATCGGCGTTTTCGCATGGATTGCGCTGATCGCCCTGCAGCTCGCCTGGTATGCGTGGCTGTTTCCGCCGCAGCAATTGCCGGTGTGGCTAGCTTTGGCCGTCACCGTGATTCCGCTACTGCTTCCCGCGATGGCCCTCCACTCGGTGCGTCGCGCCCTGCTTTGGGTGGGCATCCTCAGCTTGTTCTATTTCTGCCACGGCATCGCGGAAAGCTGGAGCTCCGCGCAGGAGCGCTGGCTGGCATTGCTTGAGGTGCTGCTTACATTGCTATTGATCGGCACACTCGGCGCCAGCGTGAAGCGTAAGCCAGCGGCAAGCGTGCGTTAACCGAATACCACCATGCTTTGGCGGCTCAACGCGACGGGTTCGCCACCCGGCCCCCACAGCATCACCTGCTGGCTGGTGTAGCCGTCCTCGGCAGCTTGCAGTTGCGCATCGATGCGCCAGCCGTTCAACGGCAAGCCTCGGCTATCGGCGAACAATTCCAGCATCCAGGTCAGCGAACTGCCCGGTGCAGGTTGGGCCAGCATCGATAGTGCGACCGGTGGAATGAAATCGGCGAAGGCAATGACATGGGTTTCATCGGCCACGCCATCATCCTTAAGCGAAACCTCCACAACCTGCTCGGTTTTCGTGCTGCCCGAAAAAGGAATATCGCCTTGCAGCCATCGAGCTTCAAAGTGCTGCGTGAATTGCGGCAAGAGCCCCGGTACATAGCGAAGCACACGAGGCGTGGCCATCGCCTGCACGGCCGGTTGTGACGGCAACACATGCAGCACCGAAGCACGCGCGGCACCGAATACGCCAATGATCAGACAAATCGTCGCATCGCCGTCGATGAGACGCGCTTCTACTTGGGTGACGCTCTTGCCCTGACGCAGCACTTTCGCGTCGATACGCACAGGGCCGACGGGAACTGGCGCGATAAAAGTGACCTGCAGACCACGCAACGGCACTTCCGCGGGAACCAGCGCACGCATCGCGCGCAACGCCAGCGCTGCTTGCATGCCACCGAAGGCGCTACGTCCCTGCAGCCAGTCCTCGCTGATCGCGGCGACCCATGAATCGCCCTCGCGACGCACGCTTTCCATCGCTTCCGAAAATCGCATGTTCTTGCCTCCAACTTCTATCCGCCCATGCTAACGGATGGTCCCGACAGGGCACAGCAACGGGCCGCTGTGCCTATACTCATACCCAAGCTTCAAGCGAGGTGGCTCTTATGGGATTCCTGCAAGACGCTCCGCAACTGGCTCATCCACACCGTAACGACCGGTTGTTGATCGCATTGCTCGATCGCGCATTTCCGTCCAAGCGCCGCAAGGCGCTGGATGCCGATCTCGACGCACTGGGCGACTACGCGCAAATGGCCTGGGAGCGCAGCGCCCAAACCACTCGCCGCAAACCGATTCTGGCGCAATGGGATGCGTGGGGTCGCCGCGTCGACCGCATCGAACTGACGACGGCCTGGACAGAAGGCCCGCAACTCACCACCCGCCACGCCGTTCTTGCCGCCGGACACGAGAACCACGAGTACGCGCGTCTGGAAGAGTTCGCACGCGTCTACGTCTATCACCTGGCCAGCGAGTTCTACACCTGTCCCTTGGCGATGACCGATGGCGCGGCCACGGCGCTGAAAGCCTCCGGCAACAAGTCGCTGATCGACCGCGCACTTCCGCATTTTCTAAGTCGCGACGCGCACAACTTCTGGTTGTCGGGTCAATGGATGACCGAGAACGCAGGCGGCTCGGACGTCGGCAATACCGAAACCGTGGCGAAACAGGATGCCGACGGCCAATGGCGTCTCTATGGCCGCAAATGGTTCAGTTCCGCCGTGGTCGGCGAAGCGGCGTTGGCATTGGCTCGTCCGGAAGGTGCGGCAGCC
>CAJCJD010000241.1 GCA_903970555.1 Vulcanimicrobiota bacterium | reverse complement strand
GCTTCTCGCCGATGATCACTTCGCTGCCTTGGGGCAGGAAGCCCACCAGTTGGCCCGCGGTGTAGCCACCCCGTTTGCCGGCCTTGGGTTCGGTGCGCACGTTCGCGCCCGGCGCACCGCCATCGGCTTGCTGATCCACGCTGCCGATGCGAAACGCTGTCACACCGATCCACCAGCCCGGCCGCTTGATCACGTCACTGGCCAGATAGGTGTCCCAATCGGCCATGTGCATGTACAAGCTAAAAAGATCCTGCGTGTCGTCCCCTGCGGCCGTGCTGCCGTGTACGGACGGCAGACTCAGGCGATGGCGCACCAGCACGAAGCCGGTCGAGTACATCGCCCACTTGCGGTCCTGGGCGAAGTGCAGTTGCTCGTACTGCGCATCGAGCTTGTAGGCGACTATCTCGCCATCGGCCAGACAACGCACGCCTTCGGCCTGGTCGACATAGAGGGACGTGATCTCGCCGAAGTGAACGCCCCCGTGCGGGAAGCCGTTCACGCCCAGCGGAAAGAACCCGTCGTCCATCCGGCCGAAGGCGTGGTAAAGGGTGTTCGGGTCGGTGACCTCCTTACCCCGCGTGCTTGGAAACGGGTAGCGCCATGTCAGCGGTGGCGCGGGATCGGGCGCCGCGTTGGGTATGGCTTGCGGGGACGTTGTCACCGGGCGGGGGGATGTCGTCATGAGGGGGCGGTCGCGTCGAGATAAAAGGCCGGGGGTAACGAGTGCACGCGCGTGTGCTAGCCGGAGAACTTGGCGCCGTGTTGGATCTCGTCAGGCAGCTGCGAGGTCCACGGCAGGGTGCTTTTCAAGAGCTGGGAATCGGGGTCGCGCCGATCCCATTGGGCGCATTTCTCGACGATATCGCCGGGGCTGGCGCATTCAATGCCGGTGGCGGTGATCTTGATGTAGGAGCCACCCGCACCCAGCCACACTTCATCTTTGGCGGTCAGGATGAGTTTGCCCTGGAGGCTGGTCAGGGTGAGGTCCTTCAGCGCGGCCAAGGCCATGGCATCGTTCTGCGCCTGGATGTCCACCGGCCCCTTGGCCGCGAACAGCTTGATGCCGAGTGTGTTGGCGAGCAGGCTGATCGCCTCCCCGGCCGTGACCAGGAATCGGCGCAACACGCTCACGCTGGTGTCTTGGCCGGCAGTGACAGTGACATCGCGTCCGGCGCTGTGCAGGATCGTGTCGGGCGTGGATAGTGCGATGGAGGATTTCGCGGCGAACACCATCACGGCCGCTTTGAGGTCTTGGACCTGCGCTTGCAGCACGGTGTTCATGGCCTTCGCATCGGCTGCGTCCGCCCTCGCTTGGGCCGCGACCAGCGCCAGCTCCGCCATTTGCGTTTGCGCGCTTTGCAGCTGTTGCATCGGCTGCTGCATGTCGGTGTGCGCACCGCGCGCATTAGGCTGGTCGTAGGTGGACGCGATGAAACCGTCGCCCGCGCGCAGCGCGCCTTTGGCCGAGGTGCGCAACTCGAAACCGGCGCCGCGCGCTTGGCGTTTGCCGTCGACCAGGTGACCGAGCGTCAACTGGCTTTTGCCCGAGTGCGGGGTGGAGAGTTTGAGGTGTTCCTGCCCTTCCCAATCCTCCATTTCCAGCTTGTTGTCGCTGGGCGTGCGGATCACGTTGCGCGAGAGCCAGCGGTCCTGGTTGGTAACGAGGTCGGCGCGCTGGCTATCGTGATGGAACGCGGCGATATAGGGCTTGTTCGGATCGCCGTAATGGCATTCGATCACGGCCTCCGTGCCATCCAGCACCGGGAAGTGCATGCCGGTCTGGCGCGCGCCCGCATAGGGTTTGGCCAAGCGCAACGGCACGCTTTCACCGCCGGGATTCCACGGATCGAAATCCAGATCCAGGCGCACGGTGTAATAACCGTCCTTCGTGATAGAGGCGTAGTCGTAGTTATTCGGCGAGGTGATGCGTGCGCTGAGCGTGCCGATGATCTTGGGCCACGATGCTTCGTTGAGCGGCAAACGGAAACGTCGATCCGCCGGAATGGCTTTGAAGGTATTGCGATAGTCGCGGTCGCGGGCACCGGTGTGCACCACTTCGATGATCACTTGTCCTCGCGGCGCATCCGGCAAGACATCATCGGTGTGCAGGATGCGTGCAGGGCACAATGCGGGTGAGGTGCTTTCGCCCACGTAAAGCAGTTGCCACGCGATGACCGCTTCGTGGCGCAACTGCGCTTCCCATTGTGCTTCGGTCTGATCCGGGTGACCGGTGCCATAGACATACGATTGCCCGTAGGTGGTGGTGTCTTTGTAGGCGATGTTGGCCTCGGCCTGGAAGCGCTCCCATGCCTGGCTGGGGTTGTAATCGGCCACGCGAAAGGACTGCGGCACCGTGTGCACGTGGGTTTGTAACGACAGGATGGCCTCCGTGTTTGAGGCCAGTCCGGACGGTTCGCGATAGGGCAACGTCAGGGTGGGCTGATACAGGTAGTGATCGATGTCGTCGGCGAACACCAGTACATCGCCGTCCTTGCTCGCCAGGACGTAGCAGTAGATGCCCTCCTGTTCCATGAGCACGCGAATGTAATGCCAATCGTCGGTTTGGTATTGGAGACGCCACGCGTGCTGCGGATAGTCCCGGCGCAGCTTGAACATGAACTGGTGGCTGAGGAACCCGTGATGGCGAAGCATCGCCTCGATGATCTCGGGGGCGGTCTTGTGTTGGAATACGCGTGAACTGCGCACCAGGGCCAGGCGCGCGATGTGCGCTTGAATGACCACGCGATAGGTGCGGATATCGCGCGTGGTGCTGAGCAGGCTGAACTGTGTCATACAGCCGTGCCAGGTACGCGGTTCACCCTCGCGCGGCGTCATGGTGAAGCTAGCATCCTTACCAAGATAGTCGGTGCGCAGCAGCGCCTCGGGATGTGTGAGTTCAATGGTGATCGTGTATGGCTCGCCTAGGCGCTCGACAGCCTCGAAGGAGATGACCGAGGTAGCGTGGCTGCTGGCGGTGCCGGGCACGTCTACGACATACTTTTGCAGGCCGGCGATGTGCGGCAGCGAAACACTGAGCCGCGAGGCCATCGGGTCGATACCTGCCATGCGCACACTTCCTCGCGTACTTGGTGTAAGAGGGAACTACCTCATACCGAGCACAGAGGGTCCATCGGGGAAGCCTGATTGGTCTGTGGGAGTGATGCGCGCTTGCTGTCGGTGTCACCGTTTTCACTAAGCAACCGGTTTAGTGCAACTGATAGCTGAAAGAAAAATCCACGCGCGGATCGCGATGTCTGGCACCGATCGGTTTGTCGCCGACAGGTTGCGCCACCGTGAGATCGAACGAGTAATAACGTTTGTCCGTCCAGCGCACACCCAAGCCAGCGCTGCCGAGTTTGGCGAGACTCGGTGCGCCTATGTTGAGATACACGCGCGCATATTGCGCAATGATGTAAGGCGTGACTTGCTTGATCCAGCGGTTGGAAAGATCGTAGCGCTGATTCAATTCCATCGATGCACCCCAGCCGCTGTCGCCCGCTGTTTCGCCCGGGTCATAGGCGAGCCCATAGCGCGGTCCGCCAAAGCTGATTTGCTCGGTCGTGGGCAACGTGTTGTTGCTGTATTGCCCCGTAATGTTGAACACGGTACCGAAGCGATGCGGCCATACATTGCTTTGAATAAACGTGGCGTCGTAACGCGTAAATTGCGGATCGGCTGGCGCCACTTCAACGCGATCGCCGACCTGCGTGACGACGCTCGCGTTTGCGCCAAGTGCATCCAGCCCATGCGCTATCTCCAGGTTGATCTTTTGCGCGCTGGTATCGCTGGCCTTGGTGTAATCCAGTTTTGCATCGAGCACACGCAAGCCGTAGTTCTGTATGAGCCGCGCGCTGTTGACGGTGTTGGTGTAAGTCTCTTGCAGAGTGGTGGCGTAAGCCCCGCCGGTTGCGGTGAGGTTGGTGTGGTTGTCCAGCAGCAGCGGATAGCTCGCGGAGATTGCGTATTGATCCTGATGCAGGTTCTGCTGCAGATAAGCGGGCAATTGATTGTCGGTATCGGGATTGCCCTGGTAGTGCGAACCGCTCGCGTGCAACGCCAAACCATCGGACCCGAGCGGCTGCAGATAAGTCAGCGAGTACAAGCGCTGGTCGCCAGGGCCGGAGGGAAGCAGGGTCGAGAAACCAAGTTGTTCGCCAAGTGGTGTCATGCCGTTCTCGGTGACACCGGTCAGACCTTGTACGCCGGGATGATCGAAATCGACGCCGGTTGTCGCGTTGAAACGCGTGCGCTTGACGCTCAGTATCAGTCGCGTCGCACCATCCGTCGTGGTAGGCGCGGGGACATTGGCCTCGATGTGCACGCCAGATAGCATGCCCAGGACCTGCAGATAGCGCTCGAACGTTTTCTGCCGCAGCGGGCGGTCTTTGACGATGTGCTGCGCGATGGCGCGAATGCGCCGCTCCATATTTCCTGGGTCGCCTTTGATCTCCACATCAGCGACATAGCCTTCAACCACCACGATGTGAACGAGGCCGCCAGCAAAGTTCTGCGTCGGCACATAGCCAAATGACAGAGCGTAGCCGTGTGCTTTGTAGATGTCCGTGATTTTCGATGCGGCTGCAAGCACATCGGACACATGCACCGTCTTGCCGGTCATCGAACTGAACAACGCGGCGACTTCTTTGAACGGCACCGCGTGTACGCCGGTTACGTCGAAACGTTGCGGCGTGATCGGTGTGGCGAGCAATGCTTCCAATCGCGGATTGGGCGCTTGCGCTTGCACTTGAGTGTTGACGCGAGGCGCGATCGGCGTTTCCACGCGCGGCAGGTTTTGCAGAGGATTGGCCGTCGATGGCGGACGCACCTGTGCCTCAACCTGCAGCGACATCATGAGCGAAATGCCGACAGCTGGGCCGATCCATGCCTTCATGCGAAGCCCCTGTTTTTTGTCTTTGCTTTTAAGGCATGCCATCCGCAAGGCGATGCAACAGATTGCGTGCCGCCGATAACGTGGAGGCGGCCTTGGGGCCGCCTCCATGCATCACTTTCTGGTTATTGTTTCGATCAATCGGTTAGAGCGAGTGCTTGCCGAGCAGGCCGCTTAAGCCACCGCTCTTGCTGCTACTCGATGACGAACCGTTCAACGAGCCGAGCAGACCACCAGTTCCGCTGGTGCCTGTCAGACCCGCCACGCCATTGACGACGTTGCTGACCCCTTGGGTTACCGGTTGCAACGGTCCATTCACCGCACCCGTGCCAGCACTACCTACAGATGCCACGGTTGTACCGGCGGCGGTGACGATGTTGCCTACCGCACTGGTGACTGGGCTAAGCGAACCGGCAGGACCGGAGCCGCCTACGCTGGCGAGTGCCTGCCCAGTTCCGGCCAGCGTTTGACCGACACCCGTAACCGAGTTGGTCGCGCCTGCGGCCGTTACGCCAACGGGATTGCTGATGCTGCCCGATTGGCCCAGACCGTTGGTTACGCCGTTGCCGAGCGTTGTGACAGCACCGCCGGTGCCTTGCACTGTGTTGCCCACCAGCTGCGTAAGAGGAGAAGCCCCCGGAATATTGCCGCCCGCACTGGCAAGCTGCGAACCCACGGACGAAACGATGTTGCCAGTGCCACTGGTTGCCGCACCACCCACCTGCGATACGGTGGCAACGAGATTGCCGTTGCCCGAACTGCTCTGGCCAAGCGTGGCGACAGGCGTCAGTACATTGCTCGCGGTTTGCGTTACCGACTTCACTACGCCGGTGCTCAATGCGCCGGTCAGCGGAACGCTTCCTGCGGAGACATCGTTACCGACGGTTGATACTGCGCCACCGAGCGTGGACGTGATCGGTTGAATCGGTGATCCCTGAAAGTCGCCTACGCTAGTGACGGTCTGGCCGAGGTCGTTAACCGCTTTGCCCGAATCATCCACGACACCGCCGAGGCTTTGCACAGTGGTGCCAACCGGATCGCTGCTGTTGCCGATCTGGCCAAGGCCGTTGCTCACGCCGTTACCCAGAGCGGTGACCGCATCGCCGGTATTGGTGATGACGCCGCTCAGCCCCTGCGTGGTCCCGTTGCTGCCACCGAGCAGCGATTGGTTGGTGAGTTGTGAGCCGATGGTGCTTACAGCACCACCCAGGCCCGACACAGCGCCGCCTGCGCCGGTTGCGACGCTGCCTAACAGGGTGGTTGGCTGCGATGTACCGCTGCCACTTCCGCTACCACTCCCGCTTCC
>CAJCJD010000240.1 GCA_903970555.1 Vulcanimicrobiota bacterium | reverse complement strand
CTGATCGCCGTTGCGGCCGTCGTCGTCTACAAATACTGGGGACCAATTCGCGCGTGGTTGGAAGGCGTCGGAGAAGGTATCGCGCAAACGGTCGGGCCGGCATTCCAACGCTTCGGTGCTGCCGTGCACGACGTCTTTGCGCCGCTGGTGCCGATCCTTGCGGCGGTATGGGGCTGGGTGTCGCAACTGTGGCAGCCGTTCCAGGCCACCAGCGAACAGCTCGATGCGGCGCGGCAGAACGGCGTCACGTTCGGCACGCTGGTCGGTGGCGCCATCGCGGGAGTGGTCGATGCGATCACATTGGCGGTGCGTGCGTTTGTGTGGCTGGGCGAAGCCATCGGCACGGCTGCGGGCTGGGTGGTGACGCACTGGGAGCCGGTGAAGGCGTGGTTTGTCGATATGTGGCAAACCATCGAAAACGCAGCGCGCAGAACGCTCGACTGGATCAGCGACAAGCTGCAAGGCGTGCGCGATCTGATCGCGCGCATTCGCAGCATGGGCGGCAGTCCTGCGACGGCCGGCGGGCCACCTATCGCGTGGATCATGCCCGGCGACCGAGAGCGCGCGCGCCAGGTCGCCGACACCATCGGTCGCACGCCGCTACCCGGCCAAGGCAGCGGTGCGACCGGCCAAGGTGCGATCAACACCACCAGCGCGATGGGCACACGCGCAGCGATCGGCAACACCTATCAGGTGCATATCGACGCACGCGGTGCCGAACCCACGCAGGTCAAGCGCGCGGTGCAGGACGCACTCAACGATCACGCACGGGCGCAGCGGGCGCGTGCAAATTCCAGCTATTCGGATGAAGGTTAAACATGGCCGGTTATACCTTGATGGCGTTCGGGCCGTTTACATTCGGCGTGCAAACCGCGGCCTACGACGAACTGCGCCGACAAATGCAGTTCAAGCATGGCGCGGCGGTGCGCGTGGGCGAGCGCGACAACTACCAGTATCTCGGTGCAGGCGAGGAAATCATCACGTTAAGCGGCACCGTGGCGCCTGGCGTGACAGGAACGCTCGCCTCCATCACGCAACTGGAAAACATGGGACTCGGTGGTCAGGCGTATGTACTGGTGGATGGTGCCGGTTATGTCTACGGCGTGTATTTCATCGACCGTATCGAAACCACGCAACGCTATCTGTTTGACGATGGCACGCCTCGCCGCGTGGATTTTTCTGTCACGCTGTATCGATCGGATAACTTGCCAGCAGACGAGCCGATCAAAAGCACGGCGGCGCGCTAATGGCGAACGATACACGCTTAAGTATGGTGCGCCCGGTTTTCAAAGTCGTGGTTGGCGGCACGGATGTCACGCGCCGGCTGGAATCGCATCTCACCAGCATGACGCTTGTGGCATGCCGGGAAGATCATGCGGACCAACTCGAACTGGAATTCGAGGACACCGCCGGACGCATCGCCATGCCGCGCAAAGGCGTGAGCATTGAAGTCGCGCTCGGTTTCGACACCGCCGACATGTGCTTGCAAGGCTCCTATGTGGTCGATGAGGTAGAACACCGTGGCGCGCCGGACACCATCACGGTGCGTGCGCGCAGTGCTCGCGTGTCGGGACCGCTCGCCGAGCGCAGGGAGCGCAGTTGGAGCGACACCACGGTAGGCCATATCGTGAGTGTGATCGCGGGCGAGCATGGCCTCACGCCGCGCGTGTCGGATGCGCTGGCTAGTCAGCCGGTATCGCAACTCGATCAAACCGAAAGCGACATGGCGCTATTGAAGCGCCTAGGCAAGCACTGGGACGCTGTCGCCACGGTCAAGCATGGTTGCCTGCTTTTTGCGCCGATTGGCGAAGCCAAAACAGCCAGCGGGACCGCGCTCGCTCGCGTGACGTTGCAGCGTGCGAGCGGCGACCGCCACCACTTCCAGGAAATCGACCGGGGCGCCTATACCGGCGTGCGGGCGCGGTGGTATGACATGAATGGTGCACGTGGCCATCTTGCGCTGGCCGGCAAGAATGGACACATCAAGATTCTGCGCGGCGACTTCCCCACCGAGGCCGATGCCAAGCGCGCTGCCGAAGCCGAACTGGCGCGCGTGAAGCGCGGCGCTGCGACTTTCACCCTGGATCTCGCCATCGGCCGACCGGACATCTTTCCTGAAATGCCAGTGAAGCTTGTCGGTTGGCCCGACGCCATCACCGCATACGATTGGATCGTGTCCAAGGCAACGCACAAGCTCGATGGTAATGGTGGTTACCTCACGTCACTCGAATTAGAAAACAAGGCGGCGGCTGGCGATCATGCGGCGATGAATGATGGCGATGACAGCGACGAAGAAAGCAACGCCCAGGCGAGTACCGATGAACACCAGCCGAGTGTCATGGCACAAGCCGCATAACGGCCCATCACGGGAGATGTGTAGCCAGCGTGAAATATTACGCTTGCGTAAGCCGGCGCTAAATCGCTCAGCAATGACATAACTTTCTCCACTGCTGTGTATATATTTCCCCTGCTAAATTTGATTCGTCCGGTAGGTGGTCTGCCGGCTCTCACGAGGGGAAGCCCAATGTCTCGCAGTCAAGGAGTTCGCAAAGCACTACTCGCCGGTTTTGTCGCTATCGGCTTGACGTCTACAGCCTTTGCGCAAACTTCGGCACCCGCCACGGGTTTGGGTCAATCCTGGCCAAATGCGACCGACGTCAGCGCCAGTCCAAACTGGCACGTCTATGTATTCGTTCTGCAAGGCATCAAATACATCCAGATCAACGATCTGAATGGCACTGTCCATGCGGCAGTAGGCGCCGCCAATGGGACAACGATTGTCCTGCCGGTGGGGGTCGATGCTCAGAACGTAACGACGCCAGCAACGTCGGCGGCATCGTCAACGGCACAGGTGGTGTATCAGGATGCAGCCACGACGGTGACTGCGACACCGCAAAGCAGCGGCAAGACGACGTTTGCGGTGGCTAATGCTGAGCAGGCCTGTCCCGCCTATGGTTGTTCCGGAACAGGCGCGCCGTAAGTTAGGCGATTACTGCACCCATAATCGCAACGGGGTGGAGGCGCGCTCGCGCCTCTGCTCCAATGCTTTGGTGTCGTGAAGCAGCATACTGATACCAACTTTCTCTTGCGCTTCGTGATAGTGCAGCTCGCCGTCATAGACGCGCACATGGTCGCGCAACTCGCCTAAATCGAGACCGTAGGCTCCGAGCTTCGCTGCAATACGTTGGCGATCCGTTGCATGCTGGATAGCACGAACGACCTTCATGTCGTTCATCGAACCTTGGACGCCAACAAATATCCAGCGTGCATCATTGGTTTCGCCGCCGCGCAAAATCACGTTAATACTTGAACACGACATCCGGGTACTGACGTAAACGACGGCCTCGCAAGCAGCACGGTATGCCGCAGCTAGCACGGCAGGCTGTGCTCGGCTGTAGCCTCGGCCCGTGATGTGACATGCATAGGCAATACCCGCCTCATCGAGCGCGCGGCCAACGGTTTCATGCAGCGCCGCTGGCAAACCGCGCTCACGCCATGCCACCGGATGAAGGCTTTCAGCCAACCGATACACTTCATTGTGCGCGGCCATCGCCTGTTTGTAGTAGCTCTCGTTGTCGATATGCGGATAGATGCGTCGGATATGTTGCAGCAACTTGCCATTCGTGACGTGCAACGTCCCGGCCACATACTCCAGCGATTGCGCCGTCTGACGCATCTTCAGTTCGCCTTGCTGATACGCCTGCCGTGCAAGACGCTGGACATTCAAAGCCTCTAAGGTCTGTTGCTTTTCTTGCATGAGCTGGGCGGTGATACGCGCGCCGACAGCAAACAAACAGGTCACTGTGACAGACAGGAATAACTCCGTCAGCACGACTGTCGCACTTGCATCGCGCATCTGGCTCGGCGCGATAATCGCGGCACAAAGGATCGTGATGGTTCCCCCCAGTGCCGCGCCGCGCCAACCGTGGTGAATGGTCAGCACGGTGACAGGAAGGAACATGGCCATCAGCGCATAGGCCTGATATTCGCCTCCCTTGCTGAAACTAATAAATCCCAGCAAGACCACGGCGGGAACCATAATCATCACACCTTCGAGCAATAGACGACTTTTGAACGCTTCGCGCAATCGTTCGCGCCAGTGACCTTTGCGGTATTCAAAGCGCGCAATGAGCACCCACGGAACGAGCGCCACCATCGAGAAGAAATAGCCGGTGAAATAGCCCAAAGCCATGATCGGCCTCTGAGGTACATCATCGGAGCGAATGATCGCAAGAGACTGAGCACCGTAGCTGTATACCGTCCACGACAACGCCGATCCGATAGCGCACACGAGCAGCGCTTTGACGTTGACCAAATCCTTCGTGGGAAAGAGCGAGAGCTTCGAACGACACCACGCCACCACCGGCATGATGGCCACAATGGGCGGGATCGCGCGCATGGCCACCCATGTGACGCCAAGCTGATCAAGACACGGGTAGACCACAAGCCAGTTGGGAATGAATTCACCCACAGCGAGTGCGGGCCAGTAACGGTACGGCAGGAACATGAGCCATACGAGACGAACGGCGGAACCCAGAACAAATTGCGGCTGTGAAAATGGATGAGCAGACTCATAGGCGATGGCATATCCAACGGCGACGGCAATGTGCTTGAGCCATTCGCTTCTCCACGGTCCCTTCCCCATGCTCCTTTGCCCCTTTCGCGAGATGTGGTGATTTTTTCGAATTGTCTCGACTTGACCAAGTGGATATCGGCCACCCCGCCACAATTTTTGAATGACCTACGTGAAGCTACTGTGTAACGTCAACGTCGCAAGATAGTGCGATTCAGCCCTTTTTCCGGCATTGCCGTGTCCCGCCCATTGCGACGCACCGGCAGGATGCTCAGAGCGGTGGAGGAATCACGCGCTTTACTTAATCTCAACTTACGGGAGCCTTGCGCGCCTGCATATTCGGTTGCTCCATTTTGCGGGCGCTGGGTGTGAATGGACAGCATGCCGATTTGAGCAGGTCATCTATGCCGACACCTGCGCGGGTTCTGGACGGAATGACTGTCAACATATCGACACTTATCGAGGCTGTGATAGATCGTTGCGTTCACAGATGTCGTCGTATCGGTAATTAGCATGTACCCGCGGAGCAACAGCTCTGAGTGTTGACGGGAGAAACCGACACTGCCTCTTCTTGTGACGTCGCTGTCTCGGTTACTGCCAAAGATTCGGTGACCGCTGCAGCCCCGGATAACGCAAGGGCTTGTGCAGCGCCTTTGCGTTCGCTGTAGCGATCGACCAGATAGTCGCTGCGATCGCGCACCATCAGTGTGAACTTCAACAGCTCTTCCATGACATCGACCACGCGGTCATAGAACGACGAAGGCTTCATACGGCCGGTCTCGTCGAATTCCTGCCAGGCCTTGGCGACCGACGACTGATTCGGGATAGTCACCATACGCATCCAGCGGCCAAGCACACGCAATGCATTGACGACATTGAAGGATTGCGAACCGCCACTGACCTGCATCACGGCCAGCGTGCGCCCCTGCGTTGGTCGAACGCTGCCTTCTTCGAGCGGCAACCAATCGATCTGGTTTTTGAATACACCAGTGACTGAGCCATGACGCTCCGGGCTTACCCAGACCTGACCCTCCGACCATAGCGACAGCGCGCGCAATTCTTGCACCTTGGGATGGCTGGCCGGCACGCTGTCGAGAATCGGTAATTCGTGTGGATCGAACACGCGAGTCTCCGCACCGAAGTGTTGAAGAATGCGCTCAGCCTCAAGGGCAAGCTTTCGGCTGAATGACTGCGGCCGCAACGATCCGTAAAGGATCAGGATGCGTGGCGGATGATTCGAACCCTGTGGTAACGACAGCTTTTCCGTACTGGGGCTGTCGAGTAGTTCAGTGCTCACGTGCGGCAGATCGGAGTGGGACATAGAGCGGCCTGGGGTCCAGTTGCATCGTTTCCATAATTCTATCATTATGGAAATATAGAATAGCAACCTTGACGTCCCATCCTTGGACCCACGCCCCTCATGCACCCTTGTCGCGTTCTTTTCATTTGTACGGGCAACTCCGCCCGCAGCATCCTCTCGGAAGCCACGCTCAATCATCTTGGCAAAGGGCGGTTTGAGGCCTTTAGCGCGGGCAGCCAGCCCACGGGCCGAGTCAATCCCTATGCCCTGGAAGAACTTGCCAGCGCGGGTATCTCCACGGAAAACCTGTCGAGCAAGTCCTGGGATCGATTCGTCGATGAGGGGGCGGCGCCGCTCGATATCGTGATTACGGTATGCGATAGCGCGGCGAAAGAGCCATGTCCTGTCCTCTTCGGGGATTTCGTGCGCACACACTGGAGTCTCTCCGATCCGGCGGCAGTTCAGGGCAACGCCATTGCCATCAGCAAAGCTTTTCAGCACGCTCACGCGTTGATCACCTACCGCTTGATGGCGTTGCTGAACTTGCCGGTCGAGTCCATGACGCGCGATGAACTGCAGCACGCGCTCGATCGCATCGGTGCGATGGGTGACGATGACGACGAGGAAGGCATCGCATGAGCTCGGCAGGTAACGAGCTGGCATTGTCCGCCCCGTCAAAACCGGCACGCATCGGCTTTTTCGAGCGCTATCTCACGCTGTGGGTGTTGTTGTGCATTGTGGCCGGTACGGTGCTCGGTCATCTATTGCCCGGCACTTTCGAAGCCATCGGCCACATGCAAGTCGCCCAGGTCAATTTGCCGGTTGCCGTGCTGATCTGGCTAATGATCATTCCCATGCTGTTGAAGATTGACTTCGGCGCGATGGGAAATGTGCGCCGCCAATGGAAGGGCATCGGAGTGACGCTATTTATCAATTGGGCGGTCAAGCCATTTTCAATGGCTCTGCTGGGCTGGATATTCGTTCGGCATGTTTTTGCCGCTTACTTGCCAACCGTTCAACTTGATTCGTATGTAGCTGGGCTGATTCTATTGGCCGCTGCACCATGCACAGCGATGGTTTTCGTCTGGAGCAATCTGTGCAACGGCGAGCCTAATTTCACCCTGAGCCAAGTGGCGGTCAACGACGCAATTATGGTCGTTGCCTTTGCGCCGCTGGTCGGCTTATTGCTGGGGATCTCTGCCATTGTGGTGCCGTGGAACACGCTGATTTTGTCGGTCGTGCTCTACATCGTTGTGCCGGTGCTGATGAGCGTGGCACTCCGTCATATGGTGTTGTCACGCGGTGGTCAAAAAGCGCTTCAACACCTTTTGGGTCGCCTTGGTCCCATCTCTTTGACAGCATTGCTGCTGACACTAGTGGTGCTCTTTGGCTTTCAAGGTCAGCAGATCCTTGCTCAACCACTCGTGATCGCGATATTGGCCGTACCGATCCTGATCCAGGTGTATTTCAACGCCGGATTGGCGTACGTGCTCAATTGGATGTTTCGGGTTCCCCACTGTGTTGCAGCCCCTTCGGCGCTGATTGGTGCAAGCAACTTCTTTGAATTGGCCGTGGCTACCGCCGTCGGGTTGTTCGGCGTGCATTCGGGCGCCGCCTTGGCGACAGTCGTGGGTGTCCTGATTGAAGTACCTGTGATGCTTTCGGTGGTTCGCATCGTCACGGTCAGTAAGGGCTGGTACGAGACACGAACAGCGTGAGTGGAGAGCGCGATGAAAGGTCAATACAACGTCTTGTTCGTTTGCACGGGAAATTCGGCGCGCAGCATTCTCGCCGAGGCGATCACGAACCACTTCGGCCGAAATCGTTTTCGGGGTTACAGCGCAGGGAGCGTAGCGAAGGGCTTCATTTATCCGCAGACGCTGCAGGTGTTGAAAGCCGTCGATCTTCCCATCAAAGGATTGCGTAGCAAGAGTTGGGCGGAGTTCACCACGCCCGATGCCCCCGTCATGGACTTTGTGATTACTGTCTGCGATCAGGCGGCTGGTGAGGCATGTCCGGCGTGGCCGGGAGCACCTGTGACCGCACACTGGAGCATTCCCGACCCTGCGAAAGCTAAGGGCGATGAAGCGACCGTTTATAAGGCGTTTCTGTTGGCACGCAATCTTTTGCAACAGCGCATCAGCTTGCTGCTTAATCTGAATGTGACGGCTCTGGATCGGCTCGCGCTATCGAGTCAGCTGGCCGCGATCGGCAAAACGCCGGGTGGCGCTACGGCAGATTGATCCACCATCAAACCAAGCTATTACACTGCGTTCGCGATTCCCCACATTTTCATCAAAATAGTGCAATCGGCATCATGCAGACCAAACAAGCCATTACGATCCTTTCAGCGCTCGCACAAGAGTCGCGACTGGCGGTATATCGGTTGCTGATCGAGCATGCGCCTGAGGGTCTAGCAGCCAGCGTGATCGCAGAAAGGTTAGGGCTCGCCAACGCGACGCTCTCTTTCCACCTGAAAGAGCTATCCCACGCGGGGTTGGTGACCAGTCAACAGGATGGTCGCTTTATCTACTACACCCCGGTGATCAAAGCGATGAACGATCTGATTGGCTATTTGACCGACAATTGCTGTAGTCAGAGCCAAGCGCACTGTGCTGTTGGTGCGACTTCATGCAAGCCAGTCAAGCCCGCCGCCAAACCGCGGCGAAGGGCGGCGGCCTCTTAACCTGATCCGCTCTAAGGTTATAGGTGACTCTCTTCGTTGCCATGCGCAATGTGTTGCAAAGCGAACAACAGCTTGACCAACATCAGCATGCCGAAGCGCCCTATACCGGGTCGGCGGATGAAGGTGCCAGATTGCTGGGCCACTTAAGAATAATCCCGTCCATAGGAACATACCGCCCCCTTACGGTGGCGCTTCGCCAGGGCCACCATTTGCGTGGTTAACGGGGAACGACCCCCTCCGGATTCGTTAGCCATTCCCCGTATTCCGGAACCGCCCGTCTGAGCTGCTGCTCAAGCCACGCCATTTCATCTTGTGAACGATTAGCCCCCCACCAGTCCACAAACCGGGAGATTCGCTCAACCGCTGGCTGAGAGGGGAAAGACCCATTGCGCAGGGAAACAACTGGCGCAGCCGAAGCCTGTCCGAGTGGCATGTCTCCCACGCCGAAAAGGAGCCAATCCATCGATACGCCCTTGCTGCACGCCGTTTCGAAGCATATATCGACCGGCGGTGCATTACGGTGGCGCCAATTGCTCGTGGCGCTTTTTCCAAGATTAAGCGCCTGGGATAGCTGCGAATCGTTTTTCGCGCCATACACCAGCCGCAGGCGTTCGATGATGCCATTTACGTCCACGGGGAGATCCTTCCCTCGGAAAGTGAAAATTCTTGCGATAAGTTCTTGCGTGTTCACTTGTAGTGCACTATCTTTCTCGTTGTGTACCACACCGGCATCGTACCCCATCGCCATGAAGAACGCTTCTCTGTACCGCTCTCGGCGGATTTATGCCCCTCGCAGCACGGTCCTCACCCGACGTATCCAGGTCGGCATCGATCCTGCCTACCTCGCGCGATGCAAGGCATTGGACGATGCCCAAAACAAGACCGATGCGGCCTACGTCCTTGAGGTGTATCTGGAAGGACAGGCCCAACGGCGGCGCGGCGGGACCGCTGCCGGCGCCCTCGAAGGTAAGTAAGCGTAGAACCAGTGTACGAGGATTAAATGGACACGACGGCTCCCCGCAATACGATGCCCTGCCCCCATTGCCGGTCGCGCATGCGCACGATTACGTCCCGGCAGCTCAGCACCTTGGTGCGTGAAATCTACTTTGACTGCATGAATGTCGATTGCGGACACCGCTGCGTGGCCCAGCTTGGCATCGTGCGCACCCTGGTGCCGAGCCTGATCCCGAACGCGCAAGTATCCCTGCCTATCGTGGAGCGGCGCCCGAACGACATCCTGGTGCCTGCGGCCACGCATAAGGCCACCGGCGAAAATCCTGCCCTTCCGCCGACGGGTTCGGCAGGTTCATCCTACGCACCGATGGTGCTCAACTGACCGCAGGGATTTCCATGCCTTCCTCAATCCCTCTCCCCCACGATCAAACCCACGCCGCCATACTCGTGCATAGCGCCACCCGCTTCATCGTGACGCATCAGGCCGAGCATCTGGACAGCGAGCAACTGGTCAAACGCTGCTGCGCGCATTTGATGGTGACGACCGGCATCACCGAGAGCGCGGCGCAGCACTACGCGATGCATGCCCTGGCCGAGCTGCAAGCCAAGCACGTTCCCGCGTACTTCGATATCAGTCACAGCACATCCTATGTGATGCGTGTGGTCGATCCGACCAACGGCCACGCCTATTCGCTGACGGCCAGCGATGTGTTGCAGATGGCGAAGACGCAGCACGATCAGGAACCCAGTCACGATCATGTGGCCCATGTCACCCAGCAATGTGGACGGCGGGCAGGCTGATCTAGCCGCAGCGTCCTAATTTCCCCTTTTTCATTTTTCACCGGCTGCGCTTGCAGCCGGTACGGACACGGCTTGCCTAATGACTACGATTCCACGCCAACAAGCGCCGACAACGTTACCTGTATCGGAAGCGCGCCGTATGACATCGACCGTGCGTTCGTGCCTTGACTGTGTCTTCCATAACGCGACCGCCGTTCTGGATGGCTATCTTCACCTTTGCATTCTGCCACCGGACTGCGCACCGCCCGTTGAGCACAGCAACGATGATGACGGGTGGCGCGACCGCGAGACCGAAGGCCGCACCTATCTCGGCACCTCGTGCGATGTCATGCGGCGCATGGGAGCGGCATGTGGCCCTCACGCTGCCGCGTGGCTAGACGCACACACACGCTCTGCAACGTGCACCACGCAAGGTGACAACGCATGAGCTACGCGATGAGCAGAGAATTGCTCGCGGACATTACCCGCGAACTCATCAATCAGTTCGGCCTGAAAGAAAAAAAGGATTTTTTGCGCGGGGGCAAATGCCCCGACTGCGGAAAGCCCGAGCTGTATGCCAAAGCCAACGCACCGTGGATGGTGCGCTGTGGTCGTCTGAAAAATTGCGGTTTTGAAGCGTCCGTCAAAGACCTCTTTCCCGATCTTTTCGAGGATTGGTCCGAACGCTACAAGAAGACCGATGACAACCCGCACGCTTCGGCAGATGCCTACCTGAAGAATTCGCGTGGCTTCAATTTGGCGCGCGTGCAAGGCACCTACACGCAGGAATGGTTCAAAGACCTGGACAGCGGCGCAACGTCGGCCACCGTGCGTTTTGCGCTACCCGGTGGCGGTTACTGGGAACGCTTGATCGATCGACCACACCGCTTCGGCAAGATGAAAGCGCGCTTCGCGCCGGGCAAGAGTTATGCGGGCGAAGTGTGGGTACCGCCCACCGTCAACGCCGAGAAGTTGGCGACGCTCGGCAAGCTGTGGATCGTGGAAGGTATTTTCGATGCCGTGGCGACAGGACATCACACCATCGATGCCGTGTCGGCGATGAGCTGCAACAACTATCCCGACAAGTTTCTGGCAAGGCTTCGCGCGCAGCGCGGCAACAAGCTACCGATACTGGTGTGGGCATTGGATGGCGACGCTGCCGGCCGCGATTACACGCAACGCTGGGTCAAGCGCGCGCGTAAGGATGGCTGGAAGTGCGAAGCCGCAACGATCCCGCAAACCAGCAAAGCCAAACAGGACTGGAACGACCTGCATCTGGCCGACAAGCTTAGCCCCAACGACATCGACGAATACCTGTATCAGGGTTCGCTGCTGATCGCGCGCAACAACGCTGACAAGGCGCGGCTGATGTACAGCCGCACAGGTATGGCGACCTTTTTCTACGACTTCGCCGACCGCCTGTACTGGTTCGACCTGGATATCAAAGCGCTCGACAAGGCCATGCAGCAGTTGCAGGAAAAAGACCCGGACCAGGACGAGCAGGAACGCCGCGACCAGGCGCTGCTGGAAGCCTGCGAAAACGTCGAGATCGCCAACTGTAATCCGCAACCGCTGTACTACCAGGCCAATACCGTCACCGACGAATCCTGGTACTACTACCGCGTGAGCTTCCCGCATGGTGGTGGCTCCGTCAAAAACACCTTCGCCGGCGGCAGCTTGGCGAGCGCGAGTGAATTTAAGAAGCGCCTCCTGAGTATTGCGCCTGGCGCGGTCTTCACCGGCACTAGCCAGCAACTCGACCGCATTATCCAGCGGCAGCTCTTCAACATTAAAACCGTCGATACCATCGACTTTATCGGCTACAGCAAAGAGCACAGCGTTTACGTCATGGGCGATATCGCCATCAAAGATGGCGTGGTGCATACGCTCAACGATGAAGATTATTTTGAGCTGGGCAAGCTCAACTTGAAAACCTTGAGTCAATCCCCGCAGCTCACTCTCAACCGTGATCGGCGTGAGTACCGCGCCGACTGGCTCGACCTCGTGTGGCAGTGTTTCGGCGCAAAGGGATTGGTCGCATTGGCCTTTTGGTTCGGCAGTCTCTTTGCGGAGCAAATCCGCCAGGTGCAGAAAAGCTATCCGTTCCTCGAACTGGTAGGCGAAGCCGGTGCGGGTAAGTCCACCCTCATCGAATTTATGTGGAAACTGTTCGGCCGGCGCGACTACGAGGGATTCGACCCATCCAAATCCACGCCAGCCGCGCGTGCGCGTAACTTCGCGCAGGTATCAAATCTGCCCGTGGTGTTGATCGAGAGCGACCGCGACGACGATGCGAAAAAGCGTTTCGACTGGGACGAATTGAAGACCGCCTACAACGGCCGCAGCGTGCGCGCGACGGGCGTCAAGAATTCCGGTAATGAAACGCGCGAGCCGCCCTTTCGCGCCACCGTGGTCATTTCGCAGAACGCCAAGGTGGAAGCTAGCGAAGCGATCATGCAGCGCATTTGCCACATCACCGTGGACCGCTCTGCACATACCGCTTCAACGCGCGCCGCAGCACTCAAGCTTGAACAAACACCGGTGGACGCGCTCAGCCACTTCTTGTTGCTGGCTACGCGAGCGGAAGCGAGGGTCATGGAAACCATCCTTGCCCAGGCGCCCATGCATGAGCAGGCGCTGCTGGAACACCCGGACATCAAGACCACCCGTATTGCCAAGAATCACGGCCAACTGCTCGCGGTGTTCGACGCGCTCTCGCATGTCGTGACGCTGACCGACGAACAGAAAGATGCCGTATTGCAGGAGGTGCGCGGCATGGCCGTGGAACGCCAGGAGTCGATCAGCAGCGACCACAAGGTCGTGCAGACCTTTTGGGAACGCTTCGACTACCTCGATTCGTATAACAGCGCGATGGCCACACTCAACCACAGCCGCAACGCGCACGAGATCGCGATCAACCTCAATCACTTCGAGCAAACCGCCGCGCAGCACCGTTTGGAAGTGCCCCCGCTGGCTGACCTCAAAAAGCATCTGCGCTCATCACGCTCGCGCAAATTCGTGGACATCAAGGCGGTGAACAGCGCCGTATGGTTCCACGACAACACCGATGATTCCCGTGGCCGCACTGTCAAGTGCTGGGTATTCCAGCGCGGCCCCGACGAACAGCCGGCAACACTGGTCACGAAACGGGGGGCGGGGGAATGAGTTGACCATTCCTCGTGTGTCCTGATCAAAGCCAATGTGTTAGCCGCCAAAGTCACATCGATTCGAATAGCAAGAACAACCAAAGATGAACGCCATGCATACAACTTCGCCTAGCTTTCTAAGACTACCGGCCGTTCTCCAGCGGGTGGGTATATCCCGTGCCACACTTTACCGCTGGATGAGGCAAGGGCAATTTCCGCTCCCGCGGTCGCTCACGCCCAATGGAAGCACAGTAGCTTGGCTTGCGGGCGACATAGAAGCGTGGATCGCTAGCAAGCCGACCATTTCTGGGGGTACATTCGGGGGTATAATTTATTTGGATACCTCTCAACAGGCATAGTGACTGGCTTTTCTAGACCTATCACCGTACCAA